>NZ_JBFBIR010000035.1:0-70380 GCF_040685715.1 Kitasatospora sp. NPDC088264 | reverse complement strand
AGAACACCGAACACCGAACACCGAACACCGAACACCGAACACCGAACACCGAACACCGAACACCGAACACCGAACACCGAACACCGAACACCGAACACCGAACGCGCCGCATGCCCCTGTCTTCGGCCTGGCGCCCGAGTGGCTGCTGTCCGACGGGGTTCCGCTCGCCCGGGCGATGGTGCTCTCCCACCCCGAGCAGCTCGGCCGGCTGCGCGAAGCCTGCCCCGAGGCCGCTCCGACGGCGGTGCTCGGCGGCGACCCCTGCTTCGACCGCATCCTGGCCGCCCTTCCGCACCGGGAACGCCATCGCCGCGCGTTCGGCGTCCGGCCCGGACAGCGGCTCGTCGTGCTCAACTCCACCTGGAACCCGCAGTCGCTCTTCGGTGACGCCGGCACGGACGACCCGCTGCCGTGGCTGCTCGACCGCCTCACCGCCGAACTCCCGGTCGACGACTACCGGGTGGCGGCCGTCCTCCACCCGAACATCTGGCACGGCCACGGCCCCGGCCAGGTCCGCCTCTGGCTGGACCGCGCCGAGCGGGCCGGCCTCACCCTGATCGACCCCCTGGACAGCTGGCGACAGGCGCTGATCGCCGCCGACGCGGTGATCGGGGACTTCGGCTCGGTCAGCTACTACGCCGCGGCACTGGGCACCCCCGTTCTGCTCGGCACGGCCTCCGACGAGGTCCTGGGCGCCACCTCGCCGGTAGCGGCCTTCGTCCGCAAAGCCCCCCGACTCGCCCTGGACTCCCCCCTGCGACCGCAGCTGGACCAACTCCTGACGTTCCATCAATCTATGACCAGTGCCAGCGAATTGACGACCTCGGCGCCCGGCGAGGCGGCCGGCCTGCTGCGTTCGCTCTTCTACGAGGTCATGGGGCTGCCCGAGCCGACAGAGCCGGCTCTCCTGGACCTTCTCCCACTCCCGGACTACCGGCCACCGACCCGAACCGTGCCGCTGCGGGTCCGCACCCGCCCGGGGCCCCGCCCGCACGAAGTCACCGTCGAGCGGGTCGCCGAAGGCCGGTACGGGCCTTCCGGGCCCGGCTCCGATCACCTCGCGGTGCACGAGGACACCCTCGACCAGGGCCTCCTCGGTCTGGCCGACGCGATCCTCCGCTACGGGGAGGCCGACGACCCCCGGATCGGTCCGCCCCGGGAGTGGGCCGCGGCGACGCTCGCCCGCTACCCGAACTGCTCGCTCGCGGCCTTCGTATCCGGTCCGGACACCTGCGAAGTGCTGCTGCGTGAGTGGGGATTCGTCCGCCTCACCAGTCCCTCGCTCGACCCGGCGGCGGCCGCCTCGGCGCTGTTCGCCCAATTGGACGGCGCCGCCGTCCCCCGACCCCTGCGACCCCTGCCGCCGATGGAGCTGACGGTGCGCACCGGCGGCGCGTCCCACCCGGTCCTGGTCAGTCCCGTTCCGTGAGGCACTGCTGCCGCAGGCCCGCCAGGTAGCGCAGATGGGGCTCCGCCTGCTCACGGTCCAGGATCGCGGTGGCCTCGTCGATCGCGGCCAGCGCCTGATCCGTCGCCGAGGTGTCCGCCCAGGTCTCCGCGAGATTGGTGAGGGTGCGGGCCGCGTTGTAGTTGTCGCGCAGACGCCGGAATTCGGACAACGCCTCCGTCAGCCAGACCCGGGCCCGCTCGTACTCGGCCAGGCCTCGCAGCGCCCGCCCCCGGTGCCGCTTCAACAGCGCCCGGGCCCGCGGAACGTCCCCCGCCCGCTCGTGGTCCGGGCCGATCGAGGCGAGCAGTCCGTCAGCCCGCTCGAAGCAGTCGTACGCGGGCTGCCACCGCCACTGCCGAAGCCTCAGCAGCCCGAGCGACTCGACGGCCGTGGCCTGGCCCAGCAGGTGGCCGGCCCGTTCGAACGCCGAGGAGGCGTCGACCAGACAGCTCTCGGCCTCGGCCAGCAGGTCCAGTTCCATCAGGGCGAACGCCAACTGGGTGTGCATCCGGCCGGCCATCGCCGAGTCCGGGTCGTGCGCGACCGCCGCCCGCACGGCGGTTCGCAGCGCCGGCAACAGGGCCTCGTGCCGACCGGCCTTGAGCTGCACCGCCCACGACGCCTCCGCCAGCTCGCACGCCGTGGCCGGCGCGGCCAACTCCTCGGCGGCGAGCACCGCCTCGACCAGGTTGCCCACCTCCGCGGCCAGAGCGGCCAACGCCGCACCGGCGTCCGGGTAGTCGCCGGGCCCGAGCTCGCGGTAGAGCGGCCCGACGTGCCAACGCTCCCGCAACGCCGCGTAGTCGGCCCGGACGGCGAAGCGCAGCAGGTGCTCCACGGCACGCGTCACCGCACCCGCGCACGCGGCCAGCCCGTCCACCCGCGCCGCCTGCTCCTCGGCGAACCGGCGCACGGCAGGCCGGTAGCGGTAGCGGCCCTCGGGTGTGGCCTCCACCAGACCGGCCTCGGCGAGCCCGGCCAGCAGGACACCAGCACGCTCAACCGTGGGTCCGCCGGGGCCGGCGACCGCCACGGCCAGCTCGGGACCGACGGCCGGCCACGGCCGCAGGGCACAGAACCGGAACAGCCGGGCCTCCTCCGGCTCCAGTACCTCGTACGACTCCTGCACGGCGGCGCGCACCGGATCACCCGCGTGGGGATCGCCACCGCCATCGCCACCACCGCCCCGGCCCCGGCGCTGCTGGGGGATGAACGCCAGCCGGGGAGCTGCGGCGCGCAGGGCGAAGGGCGATCCGCCGCACCGTTCGAGAACACCCGACAGGGCGGGGCCGGCGGCGGAGACGGTCTCCTTCCCCGCGAGGTCCGTGAGCAGCCGCCTGGCATCCTTGTCGGACAGCGGCCCCACCGGAATCGGAACGGCGTCGAGACCGGTGAGCGGACGCCGGGCCACCACGACCGTGACGACGCCCGGGGCCGCGGTGATCAACGGCCGGACCTGGGCCGCCGACCGGGCGTGGTCCAGCACGACGAGCAGCTGCCGCTCGGCGACCAGCGACCGGAACCGCTCGACCCGATCCTGCGCGGCCGGCGGAACCCGGTCCGCCGGCATGCCGAGGTGGATCAGGAACTGCCGGAGCACAGCGGCCGCATCGGGTGCGGTGGCCGGCGACCCGCCGGAGAGGTCCGCGTAGAGCTGCCCGTCCGGAAACCGCTTCCGCTGCAGCGCGCCCCAGTGAACGGCCGCGGCGCTCACACCCATTCCCTGAGGCCCGTACAGGACACTGACGCGGGGCGTGCCGTCCGCCTTCCGTCCGGCCTCCTTGTCCAACAGCGCCAGCACCTTGCGCCGGTCGGTGAAGAAGCGGTCGGAGGGCGGCAGCAGGGAGGGCGCCGCCAACGGCCCGGACCAGCCCCCGCCCTGGCCGCCCAGCCAGGCACGAAGCGCCCTGGCCTGCGCGGGATCCGACCCCGCCACATCCAGCAACAGCTGCGCCACAGTGGCCCGTTCGGCGGCATCGGTCGGCGCCGGCACGTCCCGCCCCGTCACCCGGCGGACGAAGGCACCCGCCGACTCCCAGGCCCACTTGCCGGCCTCGTTCGCCACGCTCGCACCCACGGCGCCGAAAACAGCGGCCACCGCCGACAGCGACACCGGCTCGAACACCCCACACCCCCTGGTCCATCGCGGCACACCCGACCAGCAGCCGCCGCACCCTCGCGTCCGGCCCCACGGTAGCCTGCGCAACCTCACCGTGGGTGCACAGTCGCCTGCTTGCGAGTCGGTTCGGTCCCGTGCCTCGTTCCCGCCACAGCTCCTCCGGTGCCGGGGCGGTCTGCCACACTGGAGCGCGTGTCCACCGCTCCGCAGCCCCAGCCCTTCGCCTACCTCCAAGCCCCGAACGCCGTCCTGTACGGCCGGATCCTGGACGTCTTCGCACAGGCGCGGGAGCGGTTCATCGTCCATCTGCGGCCCGAGGACGTCGCGGCGGAGCTCCGTCGCCGGGACGCGGCGGAGGACCGGAGCGCGGTGCCGGTGTCGATCGAGGCGGTGGGTGGCGCGCTGGAGAAGCTGGTCGACTGGGAGAACCTCCGCGCGGACGCCGACACCGGCCGGGTGACGTCGGTCGAGGACTTCCACCGGGCCCGCTACCTCTACCAGTTGACCCGCCACGGCCAGGCGGCGCTGCGGGCGATCGCGGTGTACGAGGAGTCGCTGGGCCGGCGCGGGCAGCTGCAGTCGGTGGCGCTGGCGGACATCGCCGAGCACCTGGGTTCGCTGCTGGTCCTCGCCCGGGAGGAGGATCCCGACCCGGCCAAGGCGCACCTGGCCCTGCTGGCCCTCGCCGAGCGTTTCGGCAGTCTGGCGGACAACGCCCAGGCGTTCATGGCCTCACTGCGTCGCACGATCGACTTCCAGGACGGCGACGAGGAGGCGTTCATCGCGTACAAGGACCGGCTCGTCGAGTACATCGAGCGATTCATCGCCGATCTGGCGAACCGGGGCGCGCAGATCGCGGACGTGCTCGCCAAACTCAACGCGACCGGAGTCGAGCGGTTGCTGCTGGCCGCAGCGCAGCGCGAGGCCGGTGACGCCGTACCGGCGGCCGAGCCGGACGGGCAGTCGGCCGAGCAGGCCCGCGCGGAGGCGGAGCGGGCCGCTCTGACCGGCTGGGAGAACCGCTGGCGCGGCCTGACCGACTGGTTCCTCAGCCGCTCCAGCCGGCAGCCGTCGCAGGCCAAGCTGCTGCGCGGCGCGGCGGTCAGCGCGATCACCGGGTTGGTGAACACGGTCGCCGCGTTGAACGAGCGGCGCGGCGGGCGCTCGGACCGCACCGCCGACTTCCGGGCCCTGGCCCGGTTCTTCGCACAGACCCCGGACGACGCCGCGGCGCACCAGCTGTGGCGGGCGGCTTTCGCCCTCACCCCGGCCCGGCATCTGACGGTGGACGCCGCTACGGAGGAGGCGTGGCGGGAAGCGGACCTGTCGGCCACCACGCCGTGGGCGCAGGCCCCTCCGTTGGAGATCAGCCCTCGGCTGCGCGAGACCGGCTCGTACGAGCGGCGGGGCGCCCCCAACCGGACCGCGGACCGGGCGGCGGCGCGGCGGGTGCTGGCCGAGCAGGTCGAGCTGGAGGCCGCCCAGACCGACGCCGCGCGCGCCCTGCTGGCCACCGACGGCCCGGTGCTGCTCTCCGAACTGGCCGGGCCGGACGGGCTCGACCCCCAGGCCTTCCGGCTGTTCCTCGCCGCACTCGGCGACGCGCTCTCGGCGCGGGCGCCCGGCGACAGCGAGTCCTCGGCGATCACCGGGGACGGCACGATGGAGATCCGGTTGAAGCTGGTGGACCTGGACACGATGGTGCGGATACCGACCGCGGACGGCGTGCTGTTCGGTCCCGAGCACGTCATCGAGATCATCGACCTCGCACCTCACGGGAGTGCGGCATGACGGACGCCGAGATCCGGACCGAGCGCCGACGGGCCGCCCGCGCGCTGCTCGCGCAGCCGCTGATGACCAGCGGCAGCGAGGAGTTCCGGCTGGTGCGCAAGCATGCGGGCGAGCTGGCCGCCTGGTTCACGCACGAGACCGGCTGGCGGCTGCTGGTCGACACCGAGACGGCCCGGCTGTACAAGACGCCCGCCCGGCTGGACGACACGACCAGGCCCGCCCGCGCTCCCCGCACCAAGGTGGCGTTCACCCGCCGCCGCTACGTGCTGCTCTGCCTGGCACTGGTGGTCCTGGAGCGGGCGGACGCACAGATCACCCTCGGCCGGCTGGCCGAGGGCGTGCTGACGGCGGCCGGGGATCCGGTGCTCTCCGCCTCCGGCATCGAGTTCCGGATGGACCGCCGGGAGGAGCGCTCGGACCTGGTGGCCGCCGTCCGGCTGCTGCTGGAGTGGGGCGTCCTGCACCGGGTGGCGGGCGACGAGGAGGCGTACCTGTCGGAGTCGTCCAACGACGTGCTGTACGACGTGCGCCGCCGCGTCCTGGCCGCACTGCCGGCCGCCACCCGCGGCCCGTCGACCGTGGAGGCCACCGATCCGGACCGGCGCCTGGTCGAGCTCACTCGTGAAGTCGCCCCGGACACCGAGGAGCTGCGGCTGCGCGCGCTGCGCCACCGGCTGACCCGCCGGCTGCTGGACGACGCGGTGGTGTACTACGCCGAGCTACCGGAGGACGAACACACCTACCTGGTCTCCCAGCGTTACGCGATCACCCGTCGAATTTCCGAACTCACCGGACTGGTAGCGGAGTTGCGGTCCGAGGGGATCGCCATGGTGGATCCGGACGACGAGCTGACCGACGTCCGGATGCCCGAGCAGGGCACCGAGGGCCACGTCACCCTGCTGGTCGCCGCCCATCTCGCCACCACCGACGGCGGCCACACCGAACCCCAACTGGTCGAGCTGGTACGGCAGCTGGCCGTGCAGCACCGCACGTACTGGCGCAAGTCCGCCGCCGAACCCGCCGCCGCGGCCGAACTGCTCGCCCAGGCCCTCGGCCGGCTGGCCGCCCTCGACCTCATCGCCCGCAGCGGCGAGACCGTCACCGCCAAACCGGCCCTGGTCCGCTACGCCCTGGCCGCCCCGACCGTCCGAAAGGCCCGCTCCCGCTCATGACCCTGCCGCAGCCCACCAAGAACCGCTGGCAGCCACTGCGCGCGGGGCTCGTCGACATCTTCCACTACGACGCCGAGGAGTTCCGCTTCCACGACGGGCGGCTGCTCCTGCGCGGCAACAACGGCACCGGCAAGTCCAAGGTGCTCGCCCTCACCCTGCCGTTCCTGCTCGACGGCGAGTTGGCCGCCCATCGGGTCGAGCCGGACGGCGACCGCGCCAAGCGGATGGAGTGGAACCTACTGCTCGGCGGGAAGCACCCCCACGACGAGCGCACCGGCTACACCTGGCTGGAGTTCGGCCGGATCGACGAGGACGGCCGGCCGCAGTACCGGACCATCGGCTGCGGCCTGAAGGCGGTCAAGGGGCGTGGCATCGCCAAGCACTGGTTCTTCACCACCACCCTGCGCATCGGCCCGGACCTGCCGTTGCTCTCCGCCACCCGCGTCCCGTTCACCCGGGAACGGCTGCGCGACGCGCTCCAGGGCCACGGCCTGGTCCACGACACCGCCGCCGAGTACCGCCGGGCCGTGGACGAGCAGTTGTTCGGCCTCGGCCAGGGCCGCTACGAGGCGCTGGTCAACCTGCTGATCCAACTGCGCCAGCCCCAGCTGTCCAAGAAGCCGGACGAGAAGCTGTTGTCGAAGGCGCTCACCGAGGCGCTGCCTCCGCTCGATCCGGCTCTGGTCGGCGAGGTCGCCGAGGCCTTCCGCGGCCTGGACGAGGAGCGCCACGCCCTGGAGGCGCTCGCCGAGGCCTCGGGTGCTTCGAGCAACTTCCTGACCCACTACCGCCGTTACGCCGGGATCGCGACCAAGCGGCAGTCCGGCGTCCTGCGCGCGGCGCACAGCCGGTACGAGCACCTGGGCCGCGACCTGGGCGAGGCCGAGGCCGAACACACGGCCGCCGAGGAGCAGTTGGCCCGGGCGGAGGCCCGCCTGGAAGAACTGGAGGACGTCCGGGCCTCGTTGACCGCCGCCCGGGAAGCGCTCACGCGCAGCCCCGAGATGGACGCGGCACGCGAGCTGGAACAGGCCGGCCGGACGTCGGAGGCACTGCGGGCCGTCGCGGACGACCGGGCCTCGGCCACGGAGGCCGCCCGGCGCCAGGCAGCGGACTGGCAGCGCCGGGCGGCCACCGCGCACGCCCAGCACGACGCCGACCGGACCGCCTTCGACCGAGCCGCCACCGCCGCCGCGCAGACCGCCGAGGCGGCCGGGATCGACCACGCCCCGACCGCCGAGGCGCTGGAGCGCGACCGCGCCCCCTTCAAGGAGACCCATCGCAGCGGCGAGCACGCGGTCGAACGCCGCCGCCAGGCCATCACCGGCCTCACCACGCTGCTCACCGACACCGAGCGGGCACACGGGCGGGCCCGGGTCGCGAAGACGGAGGCCGCCCGCCGCGCCGTCGATCTGGAGGCCGCACGGGAGCGCTCCGCCGATGCCGGGCAGGCCGTCAGCGACCAGGGAACCGCCCTCGTCGAGGCCTGGTACGGCTGGGCCGGCGGCACGGTCGAACTCCGTCTGCCCGACACCGATCAGGCCATCGCGGCACTCGAAGCCTGGACGGACACCCTCGCCGGGCCCAACCCGGCGGCCGAGGCCGCAGCCGCCGCCTACCGCACAGCGGTCTCCGCACTGACTCGGCTGGAGGCCGGACTCGACTCCGAGGCCGCCGCCACCCGGCGGCACCTCGACGCGCTGGCCGAGGAGATCGCCCGTCTGGAAGCCGGCGGCCAGGACGCCCCGCCCCCGGTCCACACCCGCGATCCGCACGCCCGTAGCGGCCGCCCGGGCGCTCCCCTGTGGCGAGCCGTCGACTTCGGGGACGCCGTCCCCGCCGAGCACCGGGCCGGGATCGAGGCGGCGCTGGAGGCCGCCGGGCTGCTCGACGCATGGCTGACCCCGGACGGCACGCTGCTGGACGCCGACGACGCCGTCCTGCTGCCCGACCCTGCAGCCGTCGGCACCAACCTGGCCGCCGTCCTGCGCCCGGCCGTCGACCGGGCCGATCCGCCGGCCGCGGCCCTCGATGACGACGCCGTCCACACCGCCCTGACCGCGATCGGCCTCGGCGAGCGGTCCGGCCACCACACCTGGGTGGCCGTCGACGGGCGCTACCGGATCGGTGCGCTGACCGGACGCTGGACCAAGCCCGCCGCCCACTACCTCGGCGAGGGCTCCCGGGAGGCGGCCCGACGGGCCCGGCTCACCGAACTGGCCGACCGGCGGGCGGAACTCACGCTCGCGCTCCGGCAGGTGGACGAGCAGCGCGGCGAAGTCCATTCGCGAGTCGCCGTGCTGTCCGCCGAGCAGCAGAGCGAGCCCTCCGACCACGCGCTGCGCGAGGCCCACAGCCGCCAGAGCCACGAGGCCGCGGCCGCGGTCCGCCTGGCCGAGCGCCTGGCGGAGGCCGAGCGGGACGCCTCGGCCCGGTACGAGGAGGCGGAGCGCGCCGACCAGGAGGTCCGCGACTACGCCTCCGACACCGACCTGCCCACCACCCGCGAGGCGCTCGACCGGATCCGCGACGCCGTCTCCGGATACGCCGCGGCCCTGGCCGCCCTGCTCCCGGCCGCCACCGCCCGGTCCCGGTCCGCGATCCTCGCCGCCGACACCGCTGCCGAGGCCGAGGCCGCCGCCACCGCGCTCGCCGAGGCCGAGGAGGCCGCGACCGCGGCCCGCCGGACGGCCGACGCGGCGGCCGAGCGGTACCGGGTGCTGTCCGAGACCATCGGTGCGAGCGTCGAGGAACTCTTCCGCCGGCTGGCCGAAACCGACACGGCGATCACCGAGCGGGACACCGAGGAGCGGACCACCCGGCGGGCCCGCGACACCGCCATGACCGCCCGCGCCCGGGCCGAAGGGCGCCGCAGCGAGATCCGTACCCGCATCGACGAAGCCTCCGCCGAACGCGACCGCGCGGTGACCGCCCTGCACTCCTTCGCCGCCACCGGCCTGCTCACCGCCGCGCTGCCCGGCATCGCCGTCCCTCCGCTCGACGAGCCCTGGGCACCGACGCCCGCCGTGGCTCTGGCCCGTACCGTCAACCAGGAACTCCACGACACGGACGACTCCGACCGCCGCTGGGAGCTGATCCAGCAACGGATCTCCACCGAGCACAAGGTGCTCACCGACGCCCTCGGCCGCCACGGCCACTCGGTCGGCATGACCCTGCACGACGGCATCATGCTCGTCGACGTGATCTTCCAGGGCCGCACCCACGACGTGCCGGCCCTCGCCGACTCGCTGCGCGAGGAGGTCGAGCAGCGCGGCCGGCTGCTCTCCGCCAAGGAGCGCGAGCTGCTGGAGAACCACCTGGTCGGCGAGGTCGCCGGGGCACTCCAGGAGCTGATCGCCGGAGCCGAGGAACAGGTCGCGGCGATGAACCTCGACCTGGCGGCCCGGCCGACCTCGACCGGCATGGCCCTGCGCCTGCAATGGCAGCCCGCCAAGGACGCACCGGCCGGGCTGGAAGCCGTCCGCACCAGGCTGCTGCGCCAGTCCTCGGACGCCTGGACCCCGGCCGACCGGGCCCAGGTCGGCGAGTTCCTGCAGGCCAGGATCGCCCACGACCGCGAGGAGCACCCCGGCGACTCCTGGGTCGACCAGCTCACCCGCGCCCTCGACTACCGCGCCTGGCACGCCTTCGCCATCCAGCGCCGCCAGGACGGCCAGTGGAAGCCCGCGACCGGTCCCGCTTCCGGCGGCGAGCGCGTCCTCGCCGCCTCCGTCCCGCTGTTCGCGGCGGCCTCCTCCCACTACTCCTCCGGCAGTCCGCACGCCCCGCGCCTGATCGCCCTGGACGAGGCGTTCGCCGGCGTCGACGACGACTCCCGGGCCAAGTGCCTCGGCCTGCTGGCCTCGTTCGACCTCGACGTGGTGATGACCAGCGAACGCGAGTGGGCCTGTTACCCGACCGTGCCGGGCATCGGCATCGCCCAGCTGAGCCGGCGTGAGGGCCTCGACGTCGTCCTGGTGACCCCCTGGCGCTGGGACGGCACCGTACGCACCCGCGAACGGCGCCCCGTCCCGCACGTCCCGGCCCAGACAGGAACGGACGACCAGGCGCAGCCGTCCCCGCTCGACGGCGCCGGGACGGGCGGGCGATGACCGACCTACCGAGGCTGCGCCGCCTGCTCGGTGGCCCCGACACCGCCTGGCTACTGGCGCGCGCCCGCGACCGGATCGCCTGCGGACGGGCCCTGGACACCCCCGCCACCCTCAGGAAGGCCACCGCCGAGCAGCGCCGCGCGGTCGAGCTACTGCTCGGCCGGCGCCTGCGCTCCGGCGACTCCCTGTCCGTACCACTGGCCGAGGTCGACCGGGTGCTGCGCGCGTCGCTGGCCTGCCCCGACGGGCTCGCGGCCGCGGTGGTGGCCCTGACCGGCCCGGTGGCCGACCTCCGCGCCCAGGAAGCCGTGTCCGCGGCGGCCTGGCAGCGGGCGCTCGCCGAACTCGACCACCCCGACATCACCGACCGGCCCGAACTCGCCTCCTGGCGCGCCAAGGTGGAGGCGGCCGGGCTGCTCAAACGGCTCTCCGGAGGCGACCCCGCGGCGGCCCGGCAGCTGGCCTCCGACGCCGCGCGAGTGCTCTCCTCCCTCCCCGCCGACGGTGTCACCCTGCCCGTCTTCGCCGCCCGCACGCTCGGCGACGCCCACGCACTGGACGCGGGCCGCCCGCTCGCCGCCCTGGTCCACTCCGCCGTCCGCGCCATCTCCGCCGTCGAGCTGCCCGGTGGCTCCGAGGGCCGCCGGGCCGCCTGGGCCGCTGCCGGTGTGGCGCTGGACGAACTCTCCTCCCGAGTCCTGGTCCTGAACCTGCCCGGCTCCACGACGAGTACGACCGGACGCATCCTCGCCGCCGCCCGGCGAGGCGGCGAGCCGTGCGTACTGACTCTCCGCCAACTGGTCGGCGGGCCGGCCGGACAGGACCTGGGGCTCGGCGGACGCACCGTTCACGTCTGCGAGAACCCCGCCGTCCTCGCCGCGGCCGCCGGCGAACTCGGCCCGGACTGCCCGCCCATGGTCTGCGTCGAGGGCAATCTCTCCGTCGCCGCCCGCACCCTGCTCGCCCACGCCGCCGGGCACGGCTCCCCGATCGCCTACCACGGCGATTTCGACTGGGGCGGCATCCGCATCGCCACCACCGTCCTGCGCCTTCCCGGCGCCACCCCCTGGCGCTACGACACCCCCTCCTACCTCGCCGCCGTCCACGGCGGCCTCGGCACCCCGCTCTTCACCGGCACTCCGGCTCCTACGCCCTGGGACCCGGCCCTCGCCCCGGCCATCACCCACCACGGCATCCGCGTCGAGGAGGAACACCTGCTCGACCGGCTGCTCGCAGACCTCCAGCGGCACCTCCCTTGATCTCCATGTGAACCCGCGGCCCCCTGCCCCCTCAGTCGCGCCCGTCCCACCGGGGCGGGCGGCCCCAGTCGGCTCGGGTGGCCGGAGCGGGGCGGGACGACTGGAGGGCGAAGAACTCGGCGACTCGTCTGAGCAGGTCATTGGCCGACCGAAGTTCCTCGATCTCCGACTCCAGCCGAGCGATGCGTCGGGCGTGGGCCTCACACATACCAACCTCCTCCGGCTCGGGCATCGGTGCCCCGGCTATCCCTTGACGTTCCGTCGGGCCGAGCCGACCAGGAACACCACCGCGAGCATCGCCGCGGACAGCGCCGCGATCAGCAGCGGGCTGGGACCGGCCGGCCGGCCGGCCACCCGTACGGCACCCATGAAGTCGAGGGCCGCCACGTTGTTGACGAGGATGTACCAGACCGGCAGGTAAACGGCCTGGAAGACCCGGTGGGTGCGGCTCACCACGCCGAGCGACATGGCCAGCGAGGGGATGAAGAGCACTCCCCCGAGCCAGTGCGCCGTCCCGGCGCCGTCGCCCGCCACCAGCATGCGCACCAGCGGGGCGACGCCCATCGCCGCGGTGAGCACCAGTCCGGACGCCCACTCCGCCAGCAGCCTGAGCCGGGCCGCGGGGTAGGCACCGAGCAACACCTCGAGGCCGTTCTCGACCTGCTGGCTGCCCAGCCTCGACCAGATCAGCACCGGCCACAACCAGACGGCGGGGAGCAGCATGCCGGTCACGGTGTCCATCGGCAGCGCGAAACCGGCGGCGGTGAGTGCGCCCGCGACCAGCCACCACCATGGGGAGACGCCCTGCAGGAGGATGCGCACCTCGCCGACGAGCAGGCGGCCGACGGCTCCGGCCCGGGTCGGCTCGGTCTGCGGCAACTCGCCCGGGGCCGTGGACCAGCGGAACGCAGGATCTTCCACCGGGTCGGTGCCGAGCGGCTCGGTGGTCGAGGGCGCGAGCGGCTCAACGGCCTCCCTCCGGGCCCGGACCGGGAAGCCGACCGAGCGCGCCGGGTCGAACCGGCCGAACCACAGCGCCGGCAGCAGGGCCACGGCGAGCGCCAGCAGGATCAGCACCAGCCGGCCCAGGACGAACCCGCCGGAGGGGGCGAAGTCGTCCCACATGAAGGTGCCCAGCGGCTTGGTGACCTTGGTCAGGCCGAGGCTGAATCCGCCGTCTCCGGTCTGCAGGTGTTGGGCCTCCATCGAGGCCTTCATCGACCGGGCGACCTCGTGCACGCCGAGACCGCCCAGCGGCGCGGACCCCGACTGGCCGCCGATCGAGATCATCAGGGCCAGCACGAACCAGATGACGTTCCCGAAGCCGGCCCGCAGCAGCGGCACCGTCTCGAAGAGGATCGCGGCCGCGGCGGTCAGCGCCATCAGCGGCAACGAGAGCAGCAGGAACGGTTCGAGCAGGGCGACCGGGTCGACCGAGCGGTTCTCCCCTCGGGCCATCTGCATCACCAGCGCGGTGACTGCCAGCACGCCGACCATGGAGGCGAGCACCAGCAGGTTGCTCAGGAACTTGGCGAGGAGGTAGCTGCGGGTGCGGAGCGGGGTGGCGGCCAGGACCTGGCCGACGCGGGTCGTCTCATCCCGTGCGATGCCGCTGCGCACGACGTAGAAGCCGCCGAAGGTGAGCCAGAGCGCACCGGCGAGAGCGGTGACCGCGCCGACGTAGGCACTGTTGTAGACCCCTCGGCTGCCTCCCACATCCATGATCACCCACGTGCTGTCCACCTTCGGTACGGCCAGGTAGCCGAGACCGACCGCGGCCAGCAGCGTCACCGCGTACGCGGGACGGCGCACCCGGTCGCGGAAATCGCCGACCGCAAGGCCTGCGAGGGCGCGTGCGTTCACCGCCGCACCGCCTGCCCGGTCGGGATCCGCTCGGCGGACCGGTGGATGACGCCCAGGTAGGCGTCCTCGAGGTCGGGCGACACCCTGGTCGCGTCCGGGAACGGCGGGGCGGCGGCGAGCACCCGCAGGCGCACGCCGTTCGCGGTCCGGACCATGCGACTGACCACGTGGCGGGCCTGCACGGTCGCGACGTCGGCCGGGGCGACCACGGCCTCCCAGACCTGCCCGTCGATCTCCCGGAGCAGCTCGTCGGGCGCACCCCGGCGCAGCAGGCGGCCCTGAGCGACCACGGCGATGTCCGAGGCGACCGACTCGACGTCGGAGACGATGTGGGTCGAGAGCATCACCACCCGGTCGGCCGCGAGGTCGCTGAGCAGGTTGCGGAAGCGCACCCGCTCCTCCGGGTCCAGGCCGGCCGTCGGCTCGTCGACGACGATGACCTTGGGATCGGCCAGCAGGGCCTGCGCGATGCCGACCCGGCGCAGCATGCCGCCCGAGTACTTGCCGAGCGGGCGCTTGACGGCCTCGGTCAGGTTCACCAGCTGGATCAGCTCGTCGATCCGGGCCCGGGCCGAGCGTGCGGAGAGCCCCTTGGCCGCCGCCAGATAGGACAGGAACTCCCGCGAGGTCAGGTTGGGGTAGACCCCGAAGTCCTGCGGCAGGTAGCCGAGTTCGCGGCGCAGCAGATCCGGGTTGGCCACCGCGTCGGACCCCTGGTAGCGCACCTGGCCGCTGGTGGGCTTGGTGACCGTGGACACGATCCGCATCAGCGACGACTTCCCAGCGCCATTGGGCCCCAGCAGGCCCAGCATGCCCGGGCCCAGGTTCATCGTCATGCTGTCGACGGCGCGCTTGCCGCCCTTGTAGACCTTGGTGATATCGATCAGTTCGAGCATCGTCTCTCTCTTCCCCGTCGGACCGGTCGGCCTCAGCCCTTGAGGTCCGTCTCTTTGCCGTCGCGCGTCACGGCGACGCCGCGGGGCACCTCCACCCGGAACTTGGCGTCGCAGTTGGCCAGTCCGGTGCACTGCGCCTGGAGTTCGAGGGTTCCGTCCTCCAGCGTCCAGATCTCCTTGGCGTCACCGACCTTGGCCTTGTCGAACCAGCGGGTGACCTTGACGTCCTTGCGGTCGGCCGGGACGAGGTCGGTGGGGATGCCGTGCGCCTTCACGTTCAGGGACTTGCCGCTGAACTCGAAGGCCTTGTCCTCGGGCGCGGCGTCCGAGGCCTTGGCGCAGCCCGTCAACGGGATGAGGGCGGCCACGGCGAGAGCGAGCAGGGCGGGTGTCGCCTTCGGGCGAGAAATCACCGGTACCTCCGGGAGTCTGGGATCGGGCACGGTGGAGATCCTCGCCGATCCGCGGCCGCCTGCCATCTGCCGTTCGGCAGATATTCGCGCCGTACGCGGGCGGTCTCCGAGCCGTCGGGACCGGTCAGCCCCGGCCCGTCCGGTCGGGTCGCAGCGGCAGTTCCCCGCGGACGCGCCAGCCGCGGGCGTGCGGGCCGGTGGACAGGTCGCCGCCGAGGGCGCCGATCCGCTCGGACAAGCCGGCCAGGCCGGTGCCACCGCCGCCGGGGCGGCGGGCCAGCAGACCGCCGGGGCCGCCCTGCCGTCCGCTGTCGGTGACGGTGACCCGCAGGGCGGGGCCCGGGACGCGAACCACCTCCACCTCCAGCCGGGCCGCGCTCGGGGCGTGCCGGCGGACGTTGGTCAGCGCCTCCAGGACGACGCGGTAGGCCGCGTCCTGGATCTCGCGCGGGGCGGCTCCCTCCAGGCCCGGCTCCAGTTCGAGGGAGCCGCCGGTCGTGCCGGACGCCAGGAAGCGCTCCACCAGCTCCGGGAGGTCGGCGAGGCCGTGGACCTTGGTCGGCGGAGGTTCGGCGAGCGCGGGTGCCTCCGGGTCGCGCAGCGTCTGCAGGGTGTGGTCCATCGAGTCCAGCGCCCGCAGGCCGGCCGCCTCCAGGCGGGACAGGAGCTCTCTGCTCTGTTCTTCGTCGTAGGCGCTGACCTGGGCGGCCTGGACCTCCAGCAGGATCCCGGTCAGCTCGTGGGCGACGAAGTCGTGGAGATCCCTGCCCACGTCGAGCCGCTGCTCCCGGCGGGCGCGCTGGACGGCGCGGGCCCGCTGGTCGTCCTGGACCCGCAGGTAGAACCCGACGCCGACGGCGCAGGCCACCGGGAACGTCGCCATGGCGACGGCGACCACCGACGGCCCGAGGACCGTCTGCGGCAGCCGGAGGGTGAAGCGCAGCGGGAGGGCCATCAGGGCGAGTGCCAACGCCGAACCGACCAGGGCGACTTGGCGGACCGGCGCCCGCCGGATCACCTGCCAGGTCAGCACCAGCATGGCCGCGAATTCGACCGGGAGCCACGGCAGCACCAACCCCCGCGGTCCGGGATAGACGGCGTCCGTGACGAGCGAGAGCCCCGCGACCAGGCCGGCCGCCAGGACCGGGGCGACCGGACCCAGCGGCCGGCGCAGGATCGCGGTCGCCATCGCCGCGACGGCGACCACGACCACGATCCACGCACTCGGTGGGGCGATCACCGCCGGAGCCGCGATCAGTGCCGTCGCCGTCGCACACACCGTGCGGCGGCGATGCGCATCAGGCATCAGTTCGGTCTGCACGGGCCGAGCCTACGCACGGCAGGGGAACGGCGCGCCCCCCGACAGATGACCGATCGTCAGGCATCTGCCGTTCGGCAGATCTTTTCGACACGACCGGACGGCATACTGGACCGGCGGGAGATCACGCAGCCCCACCCACCGGGGTCGGTGCCGACCCCGGCAGGGCCCGGGGCCTGGACCAACGGCGCATGACGGGCCGCTCCACCAGGACGTTCATCACCCAGGCCAGCAGCAGCGACAACAGGAGGGCGGCGATGATCAGCGCGATGCCCACCGGCAGGCCGTAGGTGGGGCCGACCAGTTCCCCGTCCTTGTCCACCGTCCCCAGGGCGAGGTGGCCGTACTTGAGCACCAGGTTGTGCACCAGGTAGAAGGCGAAGGAGAGTTCACCGAGCCTGACGACGAGGCGGTGGTTGAGCACGATGCGCCGCCCGGCCATCTCCCCGGCGGCGAGAGAGGCCGTGAGCAGGCCCATCGGGATCACCGTGGCCGCGCTGAGCCGGTACAGGTACGGCAGTTGCTGCCCGATCACGTAGCCGACCACGAGCAGCGGCACCGCCACGAGCGGTCGCATCCAGTCGATCCAGCGGCCCGTCAGCACGATCCGCGCCAGCAGCATCCCGAGCAGGCACTCCGCCAGGCGGGTGAGCGGGAAGAAGTACACCACCCAGTACTGGTCGATCGACACCCCGAAGAGCGGCATGGGGCGGTCGTCCGCGACGAAGTTCTGCGCCACCACCGGCACCAGGACGGTGACCAGCACGCAGGCTCCGGCCCAGAGCCAGAGCAGACCCGGCCGGATCCGCTCGATCAGCCGGTACAGCAGCGGGAAGAGCGCGTAGACGGCCAGGTCCGCCGAGAGCGACCAGGTGACGGTGTTGCCGACGTCGAAGTACGAGGGGTCGGGCACCCACGCCTGGAGCAGCAGGGCCTGGGCGCCGAGTCCTGACCAGTCGGTCAGGTCGCCGTAGTGGCCGATCAGCAGGATCACCGCCACCAGGGCGACCCAGTGGCTGGGGAGGATTCTGAACAGCCGCCGGCGCCAGAACCTGCCGACGCCGTCGGCCGGGCGGTACGACCAGGTCAGCACGAATCCGCTGAGGACGAAGAAGTACGACACCGCGACGTGCCCGGAGGTGCCGAGGGCGTTCAGGTAGTCCCAGTCCGTCCGGGCGTTGTCGAAGATTCCCTCCAACGAACTGTGGAAGAGGAAGACCGGAATCATCGCGAGGAATCGCAGACCGGTCAGTGAGTCCAATCGGGTTCGGTTTGTTCGATCGTGCATGGGGGTGCCTTTCGCTGTTTCGGTGCCGCATGTGCACCGGACCGGCCACCCTGATCCGCGATGACTTCGGCACTCGACGTGCGAAGGAACACCTCACTCGGCCAATCGACCGGTCGCGTATCCCATCTCGAAGGCGCGCACGGCGATTCCGACCCTGTTCTTGACGCCCAGCTTGCGCTGAATGCTCGCCACGTGGGTCTTCACCGTGCCCGCCGAGATGAACAGTTCCCCGGCGATGTCGGAGTTCGTCTTCCCCTCGGCCACCTTCCCCGCGATCTCCGTCTCCCGCCCGGTCAGCGACTCGACCATGGCCGGGCCGCCCGGACGGACGCCGGTGACGTGCTTGAGCAGCCGGACCGTGATGGAGGGGCTGATCAGGCTGTCGCCCGCCACCGCGGCCCGGACCGCCTCGACCAGCAAGGTCGGGCCCGAGCGCTTGAGCAGAAATCCGGAGGCGCCGTGGCGCAGCGCCGGGTACACGTATTCGTCCAGATCGAAGGTGGTGACGACGACCACCTTGATCGGAGGCGTCGCCGAGGGGCCGGCGATCAGGCGGACCACCTCCAGACCGTCCATGCGTGGCATCCGGATGTCCACCAGCGCCACGTCCGGCCGGAGCCGGCGCGCCGCTTCGACCGCGGCGACGCCGTCCGCTGCTTCGCCGACCACCTCCATGTCCGGTTGGTTCTCAAGGATCCGCCGCATTCCGCGGCGGACCATCTCCTGGTCGTCTGCGAGCAGTAATCGAATGGTCACAGCCAGGAATTCTGTCATAGCGGCGGACCGGGGTGCTCCGGTCCGCCGGGTGGGACCGGGTCCGGTCAGCCCTGCCGGGCCGCCAGGCTCGCGGGCCGCATGTCCGTCCAGTTGGTGTTGACGTAGGCGATCGCCGCCTCACGGTCGGCGTCGGCCAGGACCGTCCGCCAGCCGGCCGGGACGTCCACGAAGACCAGCCACAGCGAGTGCTGGCCCTCGTCGTTCACCAGGACGTGGAAGATGGCGTCGGGGTCGTCGAAGGGGTTGGGAGAACTCATGGTCGCGCCTCCTCAGGCCGAGATCCAGGTTCGTTGGTGACTGCGAAACGGCACCGGCGTGAGTTCGCGGCTCTGCAGCAGGGCCATGCCGAGCGAGGTGAGGGTGTGCAGCGCCGTGTTCCGGTTGCGGGCGGTGGTGATCAGGCCGGCCCGGCGCAGGACCGCGGCGTGCTTGCTGGCGCCGGCCAGCGATATGCCCAGCTGTTCGGCGAGTTCACCGGTGGTGCGGCTGTCGGTGAGCGCTTGGATCGCGGCCGCCCGGGTGTGGCCGACCAGCGCGCCGAGCGCCTGTTCGTCCGACTGCCACGCATCCCAGAGCCCGGGCTTGACGCCGGAGCCGATCGGGAAGACGACGGCGGGCCCGCCGGCCTCGCGGTCGTCGTCGATGAACACGCAGGACTGGTCGTGCAGGAAGAACGAGGGGCTCAACACCAGCCCCCGGCCGCCGAGGTGGACGTCCCGATCCGGCCCGCCGCGAACCTCCAGGGTCGGCGCGTTCCAGATCAGCCGCGGGTGGAGGGCGCTCAACAGCCGTTCCGCACCGAGGGCGATCGCGACCCGGCCGCGGGCGTCCCGCACCCGCTCCAGCTGCGGCTTGACGTCCGCCCAGTGCGGCAGGACCGCGACCTGGGTGAAGGAGCTCAGGAGCGCCGTCGGACCGGCCTGCCCCTCGCCAGGCGCAGTGGACGTCCCGAGCAGCTCGATCAGGTCGGTCAAGTTCGGAGCCTGTTGCGCAAGTAACTCCAGCTCCGCGGTGCGCACGCCCAGGACGGCACGCACTCGCATGCGCCAGGGCTGGAACGCCACGCTGCCGCTGTGGCTGAACCGGTGAAGGGCGAAGACGCCCTCCGTCAGCGGGCCCAGGCCGGCGACCATGCGCAGCCGGGCCAGATCCTCGACGGTGAAGTGAATTCTCAACACAAAGACTGCCCCCGTAAGTCGCTTTATCAGGCGGGACTCAGTACCTGTTCAATCCTCGCTGCCCCTCAGGACCCGGCCGCCATGCAGCGTCTCGGCGTAGGAGAACACGTGACCGGCGCCCACTTCGACCGGGGCGAGCCGGGCGAAGTCCGCTCCCAGCACATCGAAGAATCCGAACTCGGCCGCCCCCGACCACACCTGCGAGAACTCCACATCGGACACTTCGGACGCCACAAGAGCCGTCTCTCTAGGTCGAGTTGACGTCCAGTCAGGGATATGCAAAGTGTGCGCCAACGGTACCATGTGCAACCCTGGCGGCTCAGGGGAGATTCCCGTCAGTGTCACCGATGCCTCGACGGCCCTGCGGCCGTGGACGGACATCGTTGCGGCGAAGGTCCCGCCAGGAGCCAGCCTGGGCCCGGCCCGGCCCACGGTGGCCGGCCGGCTCTGGTGGACGACCCCGAACTGCTTGGGCATGCCCTGCACCCAGCCGCGCATCATCGGCACGGGCTGGTCGACCCAGGCGTACGGGCACCTCGCCATCGGCTCCCCCTCGAACTCGCAGGCGAGCAGGACCAGGAACTCTGAGAAGCGGTTGCGGCACGGGTCGGCCAGCTCTTCCCCCGAGTCCGAGCACCATTGCCACTCCGCGAAGACGGCCGCCGCCGCGCCGGCGTCCCTGCCCGGCGTCAGCCCGGGTGGCAGGAAAGCGGCCACGGCCTCGGGTTCGACCCGGTAGTCCACCATCACCACCTCACCGGTGAAGTGCCATGGGGGCGGGGTGAGCATGGACGACCCTCCGGACGGGGAGAGCGGCAGGCTGTACCCCCGCAGGCCGCCCACGACGGCGGGCATCCCCTCATCGGTCACGGACACATTCGGCTCCTGTCGATAGCGGGGTCGCCGACGGGTGGGTGGTCGACGGCGGCGAAAGGGTGCGCCAGGCGGCGGCCAGCCGCTCGGCGGCCATCACCAGTCGCCCGGACGAGTTGAAGCTGAAGGCCAGCCGAAAGGAGTTCTCGCCACCAGGGCCGAACCGGGAACCCGCGGCGATCCGGACGCCGGCCAGGGCCGCCGCCCGGAGCAGTTCCGCCTCCCGGTGGCCGGCCACCGGCTCCAGCCACAGGAAGTAACCCCCGGACGGGACCCGGAACCGCACCGGCTCCGGCAGGTCGACGGCCCGCAGGCCGGCCACCAGGGCATCCCGGCGCGCCGCCAACTCCCCACACAGAAAGGCCACATGGCGATCGTATTCACCGTTCGCGAGCACGACGGCGGCGGCCAGCGAGGCGGTGTGGTTGAGCGAGCCGCCGCTGACGAAGAGGCCGTGCGCCGCCAGCCGGTCGACGAGTGCGGGATCGCCGAGCAGCCAGCCCAGCCGCAGCCCCGGGGCGAGCGTCTTGGAGAAGGTGCCGAGCCGGAGCACGCCCCGGTGGTCCGCCAGCGCGGCGAGCGACTGCGGTGGCTCCGCCGCCGGGTCGAGCGCCAAGCCGGCGTACGCGTCGTCCTCGACGACGAGCAGCCCGTACTCGGCCGCGACGGCGAGCAGCTCCCGTCGCCGGGCCGTCGTCAGCGTCCGGCCGGTCGGGTTGTGGAACGTCGGGTTGAGGTAGAGGAAGGCAGGCCGGACGCCCCCCGGGGCCGGAGCGCGAAGGGTCTCCCGCAGGGCCTGCGGCGACATGCCGGCGGAGTCCGCCGGCACCCGCCGCAGGGTGAGCCGGCAATCGGTGAAGAGCTTCTGGGCCAGGTCGTAGCAGAGGCCGTCGGTCAGCACCGCGTCCCCCGGGGAGGCCAGCGCGGTGGAGATCAGGTAGAGCGCCTGCGAGGTGCCCGCCGTCACCAGGACGTTCTCCGGCCCGCACGGGTGCCCGTCCGCACGGGTGGCCCGCTCGGCGAGTGCCTCCCGCAGCGGATGGGCCCCCGCGTTGTTCCCGTACGCCAGCGCGGCGGCGCCGAACTCGGCCAGTGCGCTCACCTGCGCCTCCCGCACGAGCTCCACCGGGAGCAACGCGGGGTCGAGGTAACCGGGCCCGAGGTCGATCACTCCGGGCTCGGCCGTCTCCTGCACCAGACCGCGCTGCCACCGCCGGGCGTGGCGGGCGGGCGTCGCCACGGTCACCTGGATTCCAGGACGGACCTGAGCAGGCGGACCGACTCGGCGAGCGGCTCGCGCGAGCGGGCCAGTGCGATGCGCAGCATCCGGTCGCCCTCGGCCGGCTCGGCCCAGTGGAACTGCCGGCAGGGCAGGGCGAAGACATTGTGCTCCCGCAGGGCCTCCCACACCTCGGTACCGGTGCGGCCGGAGAAGCGGACCCGCTCCACGCTGGTTCTGCTGTCGGGGTCCGGGAAGTCGACGCCGGGCACGCCCGCCAGGCCGGTCCGCACCAGCTCCCGGTTGCCCGCGATGAACTCGTGCAGCTCGCCCAGCCCGCCGGAGGCCGCGTCCTCGGCGAAGCGGCGGATCATCGCCAGGATCAGCGGCGAGACGCCCAGCAGGATGTCGGAGTAGATCTTCTGCACCGGCAACCCGAGGTCCTCCGAGGCGACCAGCATGCCGGCCTTCAGGTCGAGCGTGGGCCAGAGCTTGCCGGTGTCCTCGATCACCGCCCAGCGGCAGCCGCTGGCGTCGAGCACCGCGTAGTGGTCGTAGTGGGCGCGCGGATCGAAGCCGCGGAAGGACGTGTCCAGGGCCAGGACCACGTCGTGCTCGGCGCACTGCTCGGCGATCCGGCGCAGCCGCTTCTCGCTGACGACCCGCCCGGTGGGGTTGTTGGGCGTGGTCAGGAAGAGGCAGCCCACCGAGGCCAGGAACTCCGGCGTCAGGTCCTCGCCGTGCAGCGGGTCCTCGGCGATCGGGACCAGCCGCAGGCCGTTGCCGCGCAGCAGGTCGGCGATGTTGTCGAAGGTGGGGTGGACCAGGGCGACCGTCTCCACCTTGGACGCCAGCGCCCGGGAGAGGATCTCCATCGCGACGGACGAGGAGTAGCAGCTCATCACCCGGCCGTGCTCGGACGGGTAGCCGTCCTGGCCGAGCAGGGTGAAGTAAGCCTCGTGCGCCTCCCGCTCGATCTGCTCGACGGGGCGGCGCTCGCCCTCGGCGAAGAGCAGCGGCAGCTCGTCGACGACCTTCGTCTGGCCAGGGGTCAACGCCTGTCGGGCGTGCCCGTCCGCGATGTTCAGCTCGCTGTTGAGGGCGAGGTACTCCCACTGGGTCAGGTTGCCCTTGTTCTGCTGTATTCCGGTCACGGTTTCCTCACGTGAGAAAAATGGGGGCTTCGGTGACGGTCAGTAGATGACCCGGGAGTCGGCGCTGAGCCGGTACTCCCGGGACTTGCGAAGGTCGCGGGCGATGTTGAGACGGCGCAGCCAGCGGTCGGTGCCGTCGTAACGGGCGCGGAACGGATTGCGGCCGTGCACCACCCGGTAGTTGTCGAGGAAGCAGATGTCGCCCGGCCGTAGGACGACTCCGGTCAGGGCCCGGTCGATGGCGGCGCCGATGGCGTCGAGCGCCCGCTGCTCCTCGTCGTCGTGGACTCCCTGCATGTAGTACGGGTCGATGACCAGGTAGGGGTCGTCGGGATCGCCGAACAGGACGGCCAGCGGGTCGGGCTGCCGCAGCGCCTGCTCCACCCGCTCCAGGGCTCGCCGGCGCAGCAGTTCCTCGCGATCCTGCGCCCCGGCGGACTGGGCACCGCCGCGGTGCGCGTCGTCCGGCAGGATGCGGAAGCGCGGCTCGCTGAGCGCGGCCCTGGCCCCGGCGTCCAGCTCGACGTCGGCGATGTCCGCGACGGTGGTCTCGACGCCGTCCGGGTTCCGCAGGCACATCAGACCGAGGTAGTCGGTGCGCAGCGGGTGGAAGGCGTCCTCGGTGTGCCAGCTGAGGGTCTCGGCGCTTCCCCACCCGATCTGGTCGTGCTCGTGCGACTTGACCGGGTAGACGTCGTGCATGATCAGGCCGTCCTGCTGGGTGGCCCAGCCGATCGGGTCGCCGAGCACGCTCCCGATCAGGAAGAAGGCGATGTCCTGGCTGAGCGAGGGGGACGGGGCGGGCTTCCTGCGACGCTCGGCCGGGGTGGGTCCGAGCAACGCGTCCTCGACGTGGAGACCGGAGACCACGAGGGTTCCGGACTTCTCGGTCAGTCGGAACTCGTTGAGCCTCCCGCGCAGTCGGCGGGGCAGTTCCTGCGCGTGGGTGCGGCTCTCGCGCTGGAACACCGGCGACTCCACGGTGTCGTACCGGTGGGCGAGTTCGTCGGCGATCGCCTCGACGGCCAAGACCTCTTCGTCGGTGAGTCGGATGTGGAACACGAGCGGGACCTCCCTTGACGGTCCTGGGGCAGACCTCCCGGTGCACCGGGAGCCTCACTGATGTCCGCCGGGGGTTTCCAGACACTTGAACAGAGAGTGAAATTGCCATGGGGCCGGAACGGCGGTTACCCGCGGGTCCGGTCGGCCGCTGGGAAGCGGCGCAGCACCGGGCTCGCGGTCGTACCGACGGCGATCAGCGCCAGTGCCCCGGCACAGGCCAGTACGGCCGCGGTGCCGCCCCCGGACCTGGCCACCAGCACTCCGCCGGCCAACGGGCCCAGCGCCCCGGCCCCGCCGGAGCACAGGGCGGCGATGGAGCTCACCCGGCCCCGGAGACCGTCGGGGGTGACCATCAGCTGGTGGGTCATCACCGTGGTGTTGGCCACCGGTGCGAACAGGGCCGCGAGGCCGAGCAGCACGCCGAGCGGCACGCCACCCGAGACGACGGCCATCAGGGCCGTCGCGACGGCGGCCAGCCAGGCGAAGCCCAGCACGATCACCGGCGCCGGCAGGCGGCGGTGGAGCCAGGGGGCGAGGGCGGCTCCCAGGAGTCCGCCCACCCCGAGGCAGGCCATCATCAGGCCGATCTCGCCGGGCGCCGTCCTGTCCTCGTTGGACACCGCCAGGATGATCACCAACAGGGCGTTGAAGACCAGGTTGGTGCCCACCATCCAGACGAGTGTGGTCCGCAGCACCCGGTTGCGCAGGACCCAGCGGAACCCTGCGGCCATCTCGCCGCCCATCCCGCCGTCCGGCTTCCCGGTGCCCGGGCCGGCCACGGGGGGCAGCCTGAGCAGGGTCAGCGCGCCCGCCGAGAGGGCGAGCACCGCGGCGGTCACCGCGAAGGGGTCGGTCGGGTGCACGGCGAACAGGAACCCCGCGACGGACGGGCCGAGCAGGGTGGCCACGTACGGGCGGGCTGCGTTGCGGGCCACCGCGGTGGAGAGTTGGGACTCCGGTACCACCTGCGGTAGGGCCGCGTGCTCGGCCGGCTCGAAGACCGAGCCGAGCGCCCCCTCCAGCACCACGACGGCCAGCAGGTGCCAGTAGCTGTAACGGTCCAGGGCCAGCGCGGCGGCGAGGCTGCCCATGCCGACGGCCCGCAGGGCCTGGCAGGTGAGCATCACGGTGCGCCGGTTCCAGCGGTCCGCGATCGCGCCGGCGGGGATCGCGGCCAGCATCCGGACGGCGGCGAGCACGGACGAGGCCGTGCCCATCTGGATCGCCGATCCGGTGTGGGCCAGGATCAGCAGCGGGATGGCCACCATCGCGATCTCGAAGGCCAGTTCGGAGAGCAGCTGGCCGGTCCACAGGATGTTGTAGTTGCGGTTGCGGGACAGCGGCCGTGCCGTCGGCGGGCCTGGCGGCCCACTCGTCGGTTCACCATCCGGTCCCGTCGTCGGTTCACTCGTCGTTCCACTGGTCGGGCGTGCGACGGTCATTCACTCACCACTTCTCGGACCGGCCTCGGCGCGCGAGCCGGCCGGACACCTGGAGGTACTCGACCCGGCCGGTGCCGGGATCGCGGAGGAAGCGTCCGGCGTGTACCAGGCCGACGGACGGTTCGCCGCCCGCCTCACGCATGGTGAAGCGCAGATCGGCGGTGCAGCTCAGCTCGTACTGCGGCGGGCCGCCGAGGCCGAGCAGCAGCCCGGGCCCACCCCGGGTGACCAGGTACTCCAGGTCGCCGTTGGCGTAGCCGCCGAGGCAGTCGTCGGGCGCGTCCGCCGGATCGCCGTCCGTGTCCAGGGCTCCCTGCCCAGGGACCGCGAGCCCGGCCTCGCGGAGCTTCCCGACCACGTCGGCCCACAGGTTCTGGCCGGTGTTGGCGTTGGTGGTGAGGACCACCACCGTGCCCTCGACGGGCTCGAACCTGAGGTGGCAGGAGATCCCGTCGCCCGTGCCGTCGTGGCCGTACCAGTCCGAGCCGCCGTCGCGGTACCGGGCCCAGCCGAGCCCCCAGCCGTCGGCCATCCCGTACGGCCCGAAGGGGACGCCGGCGAGCTGGTCCCGGCGCATCTCGGCGACCGTGTCCGCGGCCAGCAACGGGCCCGGCCGGGCCAGGAACTGGCGGGCGAAGAGGGCCACCTCCCCGGCGCTGAGCGCCAGGGATCCGACGGACGCCTCGACCACCGACACGCCCTGCTCGGGCACCGGGATCGTCCGCCTACCCGGCGCCCGCACCACGTGGCCGCCGACCACGGACCTGCCACCCGGCTCGCGGACGTCCCCGACGAAGGCCGGGGCGGTCCCGAGCGGGGACAGCAGGATCGCGTCCAGCGCCTCCGGCCAGGGCATTCCGGTGATCTCCTCGACCAGGAGGCCCGCCAAGACGTACCCCACGTTGGAGTAGGAGAACGCCGTCCCCGGCGCGGCCACCTCGGACTGCCGGTTCGCGTACCGGGCCGCCAAGTGGCGCGCGCTGCCGGCCTTCCCGGCGTCCTCGGGCACGACCGCCGGCAGCCCCGCGGTGTGGCTGAGCACCTGCCGGACCGTCCCGGTGGTGTCCAGCCCGGCCTCCGGGAGGTGGCAGGCCACGAGGTCGTCCAGCCCGGCGTCCCCGTCCGCGACCAGGGTCATCACCAGCGCGGCGGTGAACGGCTTGGTGAGCGAGGCGAGCGGGAAGGCGCTGTCGCGGCGGACCGGCCGGCCGACGCCGAGGACCTGCTCGCCGACGGCCACCGACACGGTGCGGTCCCGGTGGTGAACGGCCAGTTGGGCGCCGGGGACCCGGTGCGCCCGGCACAGCCGTTCCAGCAGCGCGGACAGGCCCGGCTCGTCGATCGGGTGCTGGTCGCTCATGCTCACCGCCCCGCCGCGTGCCCGGCCATCGACCGCAGGGCGGCCAGCAGGTCCTGGGCGAGCCGTTCCACGGTCTCCCTGTGGTGCACGTTCCGGGAGTAGTACCAGCTGAGTCGCAGGCTCCCCTCGCTCACCGCGCCGACCACCTCGAGCAGGTGGTCGATCTCGGCGTCCGGGCTGCGGTCCCGGCCGATCGAGGAGTGGAAGGCGTGGTAGAGCACGCCGTCGCCGCCCCCGCCCACCGGGTCGGCCTGGCCGTGGTAGTTGAACACCACCTGCGCGGTGGCGGGGGCCGGGCCGGTCGACTCCTTCAGGTGTCGCAGGGCGCCGTGGCCCAGGCCGTTGCCGGGCACCGCGCGCACCTGGCGCCGGACGTACCGGGCCAGGGCCGGCCAGTCACCGTCCTGCTCGGGGAGCTCCAGCGCGACCGGGTAGAGCGTGGTGAACCAGCCGACGGTACGGGAGAGTTCGAGGCCGTCGAAGATCTCCTCGCGGCCGTGCCCCTCCAGGTCGATCAGCACCTGGCGCTCACCGGTCCACCCGCCGATGGTGCGGGCCAGGGCGGCGAGGAGCAGATCGCGGGGTGAGGTGCGCAGCCTCCCGACCGCGCGCTGGAACCGCGCGGTCTCCGCCGGCTCCAGGGCCACCGTCACGGCGTCGACGAAGCCTCCCAGGTTCGGCCCGTCGCCGTCCCGGGGAAGGTCGGCAGCCGGCGGGACGGCCGCCCAGTACGGCGCCTCGTGGTCGAAGCCGCCGTCCACGGCGTGCTGCCGCAGACGCTCCGCCCAGCGGCGGAAGGAGGCGCTGCGCGGCGTGGGCCGGCCCGGCCCACCGGTCCGCGCGCACTCGTAGGCGGTCTGCAGGTCGTCCAGCAGGATGCGCCAGGAGACCGCGTCCACCACCAGGTGGTGGGCGGTGAGGAACAGCCGCGGCCGACGGCCCGCGCCGAGGTCGAACAGCAGGGCCCGCAGCAGCGGCCCGGCCTCCAGGTCCAGTGCGGCGTCCGTTTCACCGGCCAGCCGGTCCATCTCCGCGAGCTGGTCCGGCTCCAGACGGTCCGACAGGTCGTGCCGCTGCAAGAGGTCGACGACTCCGACGTCGACCGTGTACTGCCGCCATCCCTCACCGGTGCGCCGGTAGCGAAGGCGCAGCGAGTCGTGCCGGGCGGGCAGTTCGGCCAGGGCGCCGCGCAGGGCCTGCTCGTCCACCCCGTCGACCAGCTCGATCAGTACCGACTGGGTGAAGTGGTGCGGGGCCACCGGGTCGGCGCCCAGGAAGGCGGCCTGGATCGGCGTCAGCGGCACGTCGCCCGCCGACGGCTCGTGCTGGTCCGGCTCGGCGGCCGTCTCGGGGACGACCACCGTGGCCAGTTGGGCAATCGTCGGGTTCAGGAAGAGGTCCCGGGAGACCACCCGCAGTCCCGCCCGCCTGATCCGGTGGACCAGCTGGATGCTCAGGATGGAGTCGCCGCCCGACTCGAAGAAGTTGTCGGTCACGCCGACCCGCTCGAGGCCGAGGACGTCCGCCCAGAGCTCCACGAGGGTCCGCTCGGTGTCGCTGCGCGGGGCCGTGTACTCGCCCTCCGGGATCTCGGCCGGCCCGGGCGCGGGCAGCGCCCGCAGATCCACCTTGCCACTGGGTGTCAGCGGCATCTCGTCCAGCACCACGACGGTCGCGGGGACCATGTAGTGCGGCAGCGACTTCCGTGCGAGCGCCCGCAGTTCGGCGGGGTCGGGCATGCTGGCCCCGACCCCGGCCCCGGTGGCGTAGGCCACCAGCTGAGGCAGGCCGACCGGGCCGGGCCGCACGACCGCGACGGCGGCGGCCACCGCCGGGTGCCCCTGCAACAGCGCCCCGATCTCGCCGAGTTCGATCCGGTAGCCGCGCAGCTTGACCTGGTCGTCGCTCCGGCCGAGGAACTCCACCGAGCCGTCCGCCCGCCGCCGGGCGAGGTCACCGGTGCGGTACATCCGGTCGCCGGGGGCACCGAACGGGTCGGCGACGAAACGCTCGGCGGTGAGCGCGGCCCGGTTCAGGTAGCCCCGGGCGAGCTGGCGGCCCGCCAGGTAGAGCTCGCCCGGCAGGCCGGCCGGGACGGGCCGCAGGTACGGGTCGAGCAGGTACGCCCCGGTGTTGGCACCGGGGCGGCCGATGACGGGGCGGCCGGGGACGACCGGCGCGTGCAGGCTGTCCACCGTGCACTCGGTGGGGCCGTAGCAGTTGTGGGCCGTGACGCCGTCGGCCTCGGCCAGCCGGCGCCACAGCCGGTCGCCGACCGCCTCGCCGCCGAGCAGGACCAGTCGCGGCCGGTGCCCCGAACCGGCCAACAGCCCGGCCGCGATCAGCTGTTCGGCGAAGGTCGGGGTGAGTTCCAGGTGGTCGATGCGATGCTCGGCGACGTACGCGACCAGCGCCTCCGGGTCCCGCCGTACGGCCTCGTCCACGACGTGGAGCTCACCGCCGCAGGCCAACAGCAGCAGACCGACCAGCGAGCTGTCGAAGGAGAACGTGGTGGTGAGCGCGGACCTCAGCCCGACGGTCGGGCCGAACAGCCGCTCCCGGTGGTCGAGCAGGAGGTTGGCCAGGTTCCGGTGCTCGACCAGCACGCCCTTCGGCCGCCCGGTGGAACCGGAGGTGAAGATGAGGTAGGCCGGGTGCTCGGGGCGCAGCGGCTCCGAGCGGTCCGTATCCGTCGGGTCCTCGGCGGACAGCGCCGACAACTCGGCCAGAACGGACGGGTCCTCCAGATTGAGTACCGGCAACTCCTTTGTCATACCTTGCAATTCACCGATGACCAGCATCGGATTCGCGTCTTCCGCCATGAACCCGACCCGCTCGGCAGGAAGTTCGGGATCGACGGGGAGGTACGCGGCACCGGCCTTCAGCACCGCGAGCACCGACACGACAGTGCTCGCGGCCCGGGTGCCGGCCACCGCGACCAGCCGCTCGGGGCCGACGCCCCGCGCGATCAGCAGGCGTGCCAGCCGGTTCGCCCGGGCGTTGGCCTCGGCGAAGGTCAGCGCCCCGTCGGGGCCGACCAAGGCAGTCAGCCCGGGGGTCTCGGCGGCCTGCCGCTCGAAGCCCTCGACCACGCCGACACCGGGCCCGCGCAGCTCGGGGCCGGGCAGCGCCGGGCCGGAGGCTCCCCCGGCGAGCATCGGCAGGTCCGCCAGGCGGCGGTGGCCGGTGACCACGCCGGTCAGCAGCACGCCCAGGTGCTCGGCCATCGCCGCGACGGTGCCGGGGTCGAACAGGGCCGTGCTGTAGCCGATCGCCGCCTTCAGCCGCCCCTGCTGCTCGTAGAAGTTGAAGCTCAGGTCGTGGCTGACCTCGGAACTGACGAGTGGGGTCGGCTCGACCTGGATGCCGGGCCACCGGATCTCGCCCGAGCGGTCGGCCTCCAGACCGACCATGACCTCGACCAGGGCGTTGCGGCTGGGGTCGCGCTCCGGCCGCAACGTCTCGACCAGCTGATCGAAGGGCGCCTCCTCGTGGACGAAGGCCTCCAGGACGGTCTCCCGCACCTGGCCGAGCAGTTGCGCGAAGGACAGCGACTCGTCGACGGTCGTCCGCAGCACCACCGTGTTGACGAAGAACCCGACCATGTCCTCCAGTTCGGGGCGACCACGGCCGGAGGTCGGGGTGCCGACGGCGACGTCCCGCGTCCCCGAGTACCGGGACAGCAACACCTGGACGGCGGCGACCAGGGCCATGAACAGGGTGGCGCCCTGCTGCTGGGCCACGGCCCGGAGCCGGTCCGCCAGCGACTCGGGGACGTCGAGGGCGAGCAGTTCCCCCGCCGTCTCCCGGACGGCCGGACGCGGCCGGTCCGTGGGCAGCTCCAACGGGGCGAGGCCGGCCAGCCGGTCCCGCCAGTACTCCAGGTGGCGGTGCTGCTCCGGGGTGTCCAGCCGCTCCCGCTGCCAGGCCGCGTAGTCGGCGTACTGCACCGGCAGCGGCGGGAGGACTGCGGCGGTCCCGTCCGTCGCGGCGATGTAGCAGGCTCCGAGGTCGCGGGCCAGGACGTCCATCGACCAGCCGTCGGTGGCGATGTGGTGGATGACCAGCGCGAGCAGGTGCCGGTTCGGACCGGACCGGGCCAGCGCGGCCCGCATCACCGGGCCGCCGCGCAGATCGAACGGCTGCCCGATCCATCGGCGCAACCACTCCTGCGCGGCGGCCTCGGCGTCGCCCGCGGCCGCCTCGCCCGGCTCGAACAGCAGGAGTTCGGGCTGTTCGGCGGGCCGGACCAGCTGGACCCCCCGGCCGTCCACGGTGCGGTAGACGGTGCGCAGCGGCTCGTGCCTGGCGACCAGGGCGGCGAGCGCCGTGCGCAGCGCGTCCACGTCCAGCTCGCCGTCCAGCCGCAGCCCGAGCGCGGTGTTGTACTCGGTGCCTTCCGGTGCGAAGTCGTGCAGGAACCACAGCCGCTGCTGGGCGGAGGAGAGTGGCAGGGGGCCGCCTCGGTCGACCGGCACCGGGCCGGCCGATTCCGCGACGGTCTCCTGGTCGAGCCAGGCGGCCAGTCCGGCGACGGTGGGCGTGTCGAACAGTTGGCGTGGCGACACCGCGAGCCCGAGGGCGGCCCGGATGCGGGAGATCACCCGGATGCTCAGGATGGAGTCCCCGCCGAGCTCGAAGAAGCCGTCCTCGACGCCGACCCTGGCGACGCCGAGCACCTCCGCCCAGATCCCGGCCAGCAGCCGTTCGGTGTCGGTCCGCGGCGCCGTGTACGGGAGGTCGGCGGCGTCCGGGGCGGCCGGGGAGGGCAAGGCCCGCCGGTCGACCGTGCCGCTGGGGGTCATCGGCAGGGCGTCCAGCACCACGTAGGCGGTGGGCACGGCCGCGACCGGCAGGCTCTCGGCGAGAAAGGCCCGGAACTCCGCGGGCTCGGGCACCGGCCCTCCGGCGGCTACGACGTACCCGACCAGGCGGCCGGGGCCGGTGTCGTCCTTGCGGACCGCCGCGGCGGCGGAGTGCACGCCGGGGTGGCGGGCCAGGGCTGCCTCGACCTCGCCGAGCTCCACCCGGAAGCCACGGATTTTCACCTGGTCGTCGGCCCGGCCGAGGCACTCGAGGTTGCCGTCCGCCCGGCGGCGGACGAGGTCGCCGGTCCGGTACATCCGGGCGCCGTGCGCCGGGACGAAGGGATCGTCACGAAAGCGCTCGGCGGTCAGCTCGGGGCGGTTCAGGTAGCCCCGGGAGACACCGTCACCGGCGATCCAGCACTCGCCCACCACCCCGGTCGGCACCGGCCGCAGGTCCCGGTCCAGCACGTAGATCCGGGTGTTGGCGAGCGGGCGTCCGATCGGCACGAAGGCCGTGTCGCCCAGCGGGTCACCGCCGAGCTGGAACACCGTGGAGTCGACCGTGGTCTCGGTGGAGCCGTAGGCGTTGACCACGACGGTGCCGGGGGCGAGCCCGGTCAGCACCTCCGCGGCCGCGTCCGCGGGCCAGCCCTCGGAGCCGACCATCAGCACCTTCAGCGCCTCCGGCCTGACCCCGCGCCAGCCCAGCTCGGCAACCAGGGCGCGCGCCAGGGTCGGCACCGTGATCATGAGCTCGGACCGGTCGGCCAGCAGCAGATCGGCCAGCGCGACCGGGTCGCTCACCGACTTCGAGGGGCAGACCGTCATCGTGCCGCCGAACAGGGTGGCCAGCAGGAAGTCCGCGAAGAAGAGGTCAACCGAGAGGCTGGAGACCGAGAGCACCCGAGGCCGGAGCGCGGTCAGACCGTAGCGGGCGTCCCAGCCGTTCACCATGTGGTAGACGTGCCGGTGCTCGACCATCACGCCCTTGGGCCGGCCCGTGGTGCCGGACGTGTAGATCACGTAGGCGAGGTCGCCCGGGGTCACCCCGCTCACCGGCGCCGTCTCGGGCAGGCTCGCCAGCACCTGCCGGTCGTGGTCCAGGCAGACCGTCCGCGCCTGGTGCCGGGCGACCCGGTCGAGCAGCCGCTCCTCGGTGACGACCACCGGGACGTCGGAGTCCGCGAGCATCTGGCTCAGCCGCTGCGCCGGGTACTCCGGGTCCAACGGGACGAACGCGCCGCCGGCCTTCTGCACCGCGAGGAGTGCGACCACCGCGTTCACGCCGCGCGCGACGCAGACGCCCACCAGCACGCCCGGAGCCACTCCGAGGCCGATCAGGTGGTGCGCCAACTGGTTCGCCCTCACGTCAAGTTGACGATACGTCAGGCGCTCGTCCTGGTCGGACACCGCAATCCCGTCCGGCGTGCGGGCGGCCTGTTCGGTGAACAGCTCGGGTACGGTGCGCGGCCTCGGCAGGTGGGTCGCGGTGTCGTTCCACTCCACCAGCAGCCGCCGACGCTCGGCCTCGGTGAGCACGGGCAGCTCACCGACCGCGGTGTGCGGCGCCGCGGCGAGCGCGTCGAGCAGGGTGGTGAGGTGCCCTGTCATCCGGGCGACGGTGTCGGGGTCGAAGAGCGCCGGGTCGTAGCCGATCGCCAGCTGGAACTCCTCGCCCGCGTGGGCGGTGAGGGTCAGCGCGTAGTTGGTGTGCTCGTCGCCCCGGTACGCGCCCACCCGCAGCCCCGACCTGGCCGCCTCCGCCTCGTCGTACGGGTAGTTCTCGAAGACCACGATGCTGTCGAAGAGGCCGTTCGGGCTGCCGCTCCAGCGCTGGACGCGGGCCAGGTCCACGTGCTCGTACTGGCGCGCCTCCACCTGGGCCGCCTGCAGGCCGCGCAGCCACTCGGCGGCCTCAGCGGTGCCGTCGACCGCGACCCGGACCGGCACGGTGTTGATGAACAGCCCGACCATGGCGTCCGCGCCCGGCAGGGTCGACGGGCGGCCGGAGACCGTGGCGCCGAAGCACACCTCGGTCTCGCCGCTGTAGCGCGCGAGCAGGACGGCCCAGGCTCCCTGGACCAGCGTGTTGACGGTCAGCCGGGCGGCCCGGGCCGCCTCGTACAGCCGGGCGGAGCGCTCCGGGCCGAGGCAGATCCTCTCCTCGCGGGAGGAGCGGGTGTCGTGCGCCCGCACCGGCTGGCGGTCGAAGAGCAGCGGAGTGGGCACGGTGAACCCGTCCAGCGCGCCGCGCCAGTACCGTTCGGCCTCGGCATCGTCCTGCCCGGCCAGCCACTGCACGTAGTCACGGTACGGGCGGCGCACCGTGGCGGCACCGGCCGGACCACCGGTGAGCAGGGAGTACTCCCGGAAGACGTCGGACAGCACCCCGGCGAAGCTCCAGCCGTCCAGCATCATGTGGTGGGTCGACCAGAACACCTCCACCTCATCGCCGGAGAGCCGGACGACAGCCACCCGGATCAGCGGTGCACTGACGAGGTCGAGGCTCCGCCCCGTCCGCTCGGCCCACAGCCGCTCTAGCTCGGCCGACCGCTCCGCCTCGGGCAGCGCCCGCAGATCGAGCTGGTCGACGGGCACCCGGACGTCGGCGTGCACCACCTGTAGCGGCTCGGCGACGTCCTGCCAGACCACGGCCGTGCGCAGCACCGGGGTTCGGTCCACGACCCGCTGCCAGGCCCGGGCCAGCGCCGCCACGTCCCCGACCCCGCCGAGCCGGACGCCGAAGTGTCCGGTGTACATGTCCCGGCCGGCCTCGGAGAGCGCGTGGAAGAGCATGCCGCTCTGGGTCGCGGTGAGCGGGTAGATGTCCTCGACCGAGCGGCCGTCACCGGCCAACCGGTCCACGGTGGCCTGGTCGAGTGCGGCGAGCGGGAAGTCCGAGGGGGTGCAGCCGCCCGCGCCCGGGGTGGCGCAGTGCTCGACGATCTCCCCCAACGCGGCCAGGAAGGCGTCGGCCACCCTCCGCACCGTCCCCTCGTCGTGCAGCTCACCCGAGTACGCCCAGTGGAACTCCAACCGCCCGTTCGCGACCCAGCCGTTGACCTCCAGCAGTTGGTGGCGGGCCTGGCCCGCGCTGCGCTCGTGCCCCTCGACGGGCAGCCGGCCGAGGAAGAGCTCGGACTGCGCCGTCCCCGCGTCGAGCCGGCCCAGGTAGTTGAAGCTGACCCCCGGCTCGGTGGCCGTCGCACCGCCGTCCGTCCCGCCCAGGCGGCGCAGGGCGCCGTAGCCGAGGCCGTTGGACGGCACGGCGCGCAGCTGCTCCTTGACGGCCTTCAGCACCTCGCCCCAGCCCGCTCCGACCGGGGCGGTCAACACGGCGGGGAACAGCGTGGTGAACCAGCCGACCGTCCGGGAGAGGTCGACGTCGGCGAACAGGTTCTCGCGGCCGTGGCCCTCCAGCGCGACCGCCACGGTACCGTCTCCGGTCCAGTCGGAGACCGCCCGCCACAGCGCGCTGAGCAGGACGTCGTTGACCTGGGTCCGGTAGACGGCCGGCACCTTGCGCAGCAGCGCGTCGGTGCGTTCGGCGTCCAGTCGTACCGAGACGGTGCGCACCGACCCCGCGGTGTTCGCTCCGGCGTGGTCGACGGGAAGCGGGGACGCGGCGGCGACGGCCGTCTCCACCCCGGCCCAGTGCTCCGGTTGGTCGGCGAAGCCGCCGGCGCGGGTGTGCTCCCCGAGCCGGGTGGCCCACTCCTGGAAGGATGTGCTCCGCGGCGGCAGGACGATCGGCTCGCCCCGGCGGGCCTGCCGGTAGCCGGTCTCCAGATCGGCGAGCAGGATCTGCCAGGACAGCGCGTCGACCGCCAGGTGGTGGACGACCAGCAGCAGCCGCGGCCGACGGCCCTCGCCGAGCCCGAGGAGCCGGGCGCGCAGCAGTGGCGCCTCCGCCAGGGCGAACCCGGTCTGCGTCCGCTCGACGAGCTCCCGGACGGCGGCCTCCTGCTGCTCCGGCTCCAGGCCCGCGAGGTCGACCCGCTCGAAGTCCTCGCCGCCGTCGGCCGCATGGTGCAGCCGCCACCGCCCGTCGGTCCGACCGGCCCTCAGCCGGAGGGCGTCGTGGTGCTCGACCAGCGCGACGAGCGCCGAGCGGAGCGCCGCCTCGTCGGTGCCGTCGGCCGGCAGTTCGAGGAACACCGCCTGGTTGAACCGGTCGAGACTGTCCTCGAGGTGCTCGAAGAACCAGTGGTGGATCGGGGTCAGCGGCACCTCGCCGCTCACCGGGCCGCGCCGCGCCGCGGCTTCGGGCCGCCCGTCCCCGGCCGCCTCGGCGGCGAGTTCGGCGATGGTCTGGCGCAGGAAGGTCTGCCGGGCGGTGATCCGCAGGCCCGCCTCGCGGGCGCGGGCGACCACCTGAAGGCTGAGGATGGAGTCGCCGCCGTGGTCGAAGAAGTTGTCCTCGACGCCGATCTCCTCGACCCCGAGCAGCTCCTGCCAGATTCGCGCGAGCGTCTCCTCGACCGCGTTGCGGGGCGCGACCCGGGCCGCGGCGGCCGGGTCACGGCGCAGGTCCGGATCGGGCAGGGCCCGGCGGTCGACCTTGCCGTTGACGTTCAGCGGCAGGCGGTCCATCAGGACGAACGCCGCCGGGACCATGTACTCGGGCAGCTGCTCGCGGGCGTGGGCGCGCAGCCGCGCCGCGTCGGGACCGTCGGCCTCGACGACCAGGTAGGCGACCAGCCGGCGGGTACCGCGCTCGTCCTGCTTGACGGCCGCCGCGACGGACGTCACCGCAGGATGCCGGGCGAGCACGGCCTCGACCTCGCCGAGCTCGATCCGGAACCCCCTGAGTTTGACCTGCTCGTCGCCCCGGCTCAGGTAGTCGAGCGTGCCGTCCGGCAGCCACCGGGCGCGGTCCCCGGTGCGGTACATCCGGGTACCGGACGCACCGTACGGGTCGGCGACGAAGCGTTCGGCGGTCAGGCCGGGCCGGCCCAGGTAGCCGCGGGCCAGAGCGTGCCCGGCCAGGTAGACCTCGCCGGGGGCGCCGGCCGGCACCGGGCGGAGCCGGCCGTCCAGCACGCGCACGCGGACACCGGGCAGCGGGCGGCCGATGGGCACGGGGCCGTCGCCGAGGGCGGCCGGGTCCAGCGGGTCGCTGAACGTCGCGCAGACGGTCGACTCGGTCGGCCCGTACGCGTTGATCATCCGGCGCCCGGCCGACCAGGTGGCGGCCAGCGCGGGCGGGCACGCCTCGCCGGCGACGATCAGCGTCAGCTCGGCGGGGATCCGCTCCGCCGGGAGCGCCGTCAGGGCGCTCGGCGGCAGGGTGACGTGGGTGACCCGGTCCCGGGCGATGAGCGTGGCCAGCGGTTCGCCGGGCACCATCTCGTCCTTTCCGGCGACCACCAGGGCGCCGCCGGAGAGCAGGGCCATGCCGATCTCGGAGAAGGCGGCGTCGAAGCCCGGCGAGGCGAACTGCAGCACTCGCGAGCCCGGTACGGTGCCGAAGCGGGCGGACTGGCCGGCCACCAGGCCGTGGACGCCCGCGTGGGTGACCACCACGCCCTTCGGGCGCCCGGTCGATCCCGAGGTGTAGATGACGTACGCGGGGTGCGCCGGGAGCAGTGCCCCGGCCGGCTCGGGCGCGGTATCCGGGAGCGCGGCGATCTCGGCGGTCGTCCGCGGCGCGTCCAGGGCGATCACCGCCGCCGCCGTCGGGAGCCGGTCCGCGGTGGCGGCCTCGGTCACCAGCAGGACGGGCGCGGCGTCGCCGAGGACCAGGCGCAGCCGCTCCTCGGGGTGGTCGAGGTCCAGCGGCAGGTACGCGGCGCCGCTCTTCAGGACGGCCAGGATCGCGACGACGGCCGCCACCGACCGGGGCAGGCCGATCGCCACCAGCTTCTCCGGGCCGGCGCCGTGGGCGATCAGCAGGTGCGCCAAGCGGTTGGCCCGCCCGTCGAGTCCACGGTAGTCGAGGGTCTCGTCGCCGCAGATCAGGGCCGGCGCGGACGGGTCGCGGGCGAGCTGGGCCGCGAAGAGCTCCGGTACGGTCCGGGGCTCGCGCCCCTGCCCCGTGCCGCTCCATTCCTCGGTGAGCCGGTGCCACTCGTCCGGGCCGAGCATCGACAGCCCGGCGATCGGCTCGCCGGGCGTCCGCGCGATCGAGGTGAGCAGGGTCACCAGGTGGCCGGCGATCCGTTCCACGGTCCGTGCCGTGAACAGGTCGGTGTTGTATCCGAGGTAGCCGGTCAGCGCGCCCGACCGCTCGAAGAAGTCGAAGGAGAGGTCCATGCTGCTGGTGACCACCGGCGGATCGACGTCCTCGATCCGCAGGCCCGCGGGCGCCCCCGCGGGCTCGGGGGTGTTGTGCAGGTTGACCGCCACCTCGGCCAGCGGCGGCCGGCTGGAGTCGCGCTCCGGCCGGAGCACCTCGACGACCTGCTGGAACGGGATCTCCTGGTTCGCGAGCGCGGCCAGCACGGTCGTCCGTACCGAGTCCAGCAGTTCGGTGAACGGCAGGTCCTCGTCGATCCGGCCGCGCAGCACCAGGTTGTTGACGAAGAAGCCGACCAGTTGCTCGGTCTCCGTCCGGGCCCGGCCGGAGACCGCGGTCGCCACCGCGACGTCGGGTCCCCCGGTCCAGCGGGACAGCAGCAGATGGACCGAGGCGACCAGGGTCATGAACAGGGTGGCGCCACCGCTCCGGCCCACCTCGCGCAGCCGGGCGGTCAGCTCGGCGGGCACCTCGAACTCGTGGAGCCGGCCGGCACCGCTGCGCACGGGCGGCCGAGGACGGTCGGTCGGCAGGTCGAGCGGGGCGAGGCCGTCCAGCCGCTCCCGCCAGTACTCCAGCTGACCGCCCAGTTCCGTACCGGCCGCCCGGTCCCGCTGCCAGGCGGCGAAGTCGACGTACTGGACGGCGAGTTCGGGTAGCTCGGCCGGCCGACTGTCGGTCTCGGCGGAGTACAGCGCGGCCAGGTCGCCGACCAGGACGCCAAGCGACCAGCCGTCGGTGACGATGTGGTGCATGCTCAGCACCAGGACGTGCTCGCGCTCGTCCAGTCGCAGCAGGCGAGTCCGGAACACCGGGCCGGTGCGCAGGTCGAAGGGGCGCCTCGCCTCATCCAGCAGCCCGGCCCGGACGGCGGCCGCCCGCTCCTCGGCGGGCAGGGCGGCGAGATCGGTCACCGGCAGCGGCACCTCCTCGGCCGGCCGGACGTGCTGCAGGCCGATCCCGTCCACCGCGTCGAAGACCGTGCGCAGCGACTCGTGCCGTCGCACCAGACGGTTCAGCGCGGTGTGCAGCGCCGGCACGTCGAGCGCGCCCGTCAGCCGCAGCGCCCGCAGGGTGTTGTACTCGATGCTCTCCGGGTCGATCTCGTGCAGGTACCAGAGCCGCTGCTGGGCCGAGGAGAGCGGTGAGCCGCCCTCCCGGGAGACCCGGGTGATCCGGTCCTGCTCCCAGTCGTCGAGCGCCTGGCCCATCAGCCGGCCGCGCAGCAGCTCCTGGAGGTGGGCCGGCAGCGCGGCGATCCGGGCCTCCCTCGAGGCGGTGCCGTCCACGGTGCCCTTCCGGTCATGCCCTGCCATGCGTACCGCCTCCGACTGCTTCTTCCAGGCTGATCAAGATCTTTTCCTCCAGGACGTCCGCGAGGGCGGCCACCGTCGGCCGGTCGAAGAAGTCCGCGGGCGAGAGCTCGACACCGAACACTCCCGCCATCCGCGACATGAGGCGCAGGCTGGTGATGGAGTCCCCGCCGAGGTCGAAGAAGTCGTCCTCGACCCCGATGCGCTCGGCGTCGAGCACCTCGGCCCAGATCCGGGCCAGCGCCTCCTCGGTCGGAGTGCGCGGCGCCAGGTAGCCGACCGCCACGGTGTCCTGGCGGGTCGGCGCAGGCAGCGCCCGGCGGTCGACCTTGCCGGTGGGGTTCAGCGGCAGGGCCGTCAGAACCACGAAGGCCGAAGGCACCAGGTGGCCCGGCAGGACGGCGGCAGCCGCCCGGCGCAACCGCGCGGCGTCCGGCGCCGGCCGGTCGGGCACGGGCACCACGTAGGCGACCAGGCGCTTGTGCCCGGACTCCTCTGCACGGGCGACCACCACGGCCTCGCCGACGCCGTCCAGGCCGAGCAGCGCGTTCTCCACCTCGGCCGGCTCGATCCGGAACCCGCGGATCTTCACCTGCTGGTCCGCCCGGCCGGCGAACTCCAGCCGCCCGTCGGCGTTCCAGCGCACCAGGTCGCCGGTGCGGTACAGCCGGGCTCCGGGTGGGCCGAACGGGTCGGCGACGAACCGTCCGGCGGTCAGCGCGGGCTGGTCGAGGTAGCCCCGCGCCAACGCGACCCCGCCGATGTACAGCTCGCCGATGACGCTCACGGGCACCAGCGAGAGACGGGCGTCCAGGACGTACGCCCTGACGTTGGGCGCGGGCGTGCCGAGCGGGACGGTGCGGTGCCCGGCGCCCGGCTCGACCGGGAACATGGCGACCGCCATCGCGGTCTCGGTCGGGCCGTAGATGTTGAACAGGCGTCGGCCGTGCGACCACTCCTCGGCGAGCTGGGGCGGCAGGACGTCACCGGCCACGCCCAGCACGGCCAGGTCCGGCAGCGCGCCCGGGTCCAGCGCGGGGAGCAGGGCCGGCGGCACGGTCAGGGCGGTGATCCGGTCCTCGCGCAGCTGCCGCTGCAGCACCTCCGGGCTCTGCACCGCGTCGGGCCGGGCCAGGACCAGGGTCGCCCCCGCCACCAGGGTCTTGAAGACGTCCCAGACGCCGCCGTCGAAACTGAGCGTGTAGAACTGCAGGACCCTGCTCCCGGGGCCGAGCCCGTAGGCCCGGCCGGCCGCCAGGACGATGTTGTACAGCGAACGGTGCTCGATCATCACGCCCTTGGGGCGGCCGGTGGAGCCCGAGGTGAACATCAGGTAGGCGAGGTCGCGCGGGCCCGCCCCGGCCTCCGGTGCGGTGTCCGGCCGGGCCGAGATCGCCGCGTCCTCCTCCTCCGGGCACACCACGACCATGCCGGGCCGGGCGAACCCGTCGGCCAGGTCGCGCCGGGTCAGCAGCACCCGCGGGCCGGCTTCGGCCAGCATGGCGTTCAGTCGCTCCGGCGGGAAGTCGGGGTCGAGCGGCAGGTAGCCGGCCCCGGCCTTCAGCACGCCGAGGATGGCCGCCACGGCGTCCACCCCGCGATCCAGCGCGATCCCCACCACGTCGCCCCGGGCCACTCCCAGCGCGGCCAGGTGGTGGCCGAGCCGGTTCGCCCGCCGGTCGAGTTCGGCGTAGCCGACGACGGTGTCCCCGGCCACCATCGCGGCGGCGTCGGGCTGCCGCCGCGCCAGCTCGGCGATCACCTGTTCCACCCTCCGGTCGAGCGGATCGGCGGTGGTGGTGCCGCTCCACTCCTGCCCGAGGCGGTGCCGCTCGGCGGCGGTGAGCACCGGCAGCCGGCCGAGCGCCCGGTGCGGGTCCTCGGCGACGGCCGCGAGCAGCACCTCCAGATGCCCGGCCATCCGCTCGACCGTGGCCGCGTCGAAGCACTCGGGGTCGTAGTGCAGCAGCAGCGAGAGCCGCTCCTCGGCGTAGGCGACCAGGTTCAGCGGAAAGTTGGTGCCGCTGCGCGCCTTGATGCCGCCGAGCTCCAGGCCGAAGTCGGCCGCCAGCCGGTCGTCCACCGGGTAGTTCTCGAAGATCACCACACTGCCGAACAGCTCCGCGTCGCTGTGCGGCGCCACCCACTGCTTCAGCCGGGCCAGCGGCACCTGCTCGTACTGCCGGGCCTGGGCCTGTCCTTCCTGCAACTGCCTCAGCCAGTCGGCCAGTTCGGCGCCAGGGTCGACCAGGACGCTGACCGGGAGGGTGTTGATGAACAGGCCGATCATGTCGTCCACGCCGTCCAGCTCGGCGGACCGGCCGGACGCCGTGGCGCCGAAGCAGACCTTCGCCTCACCGCTGTAGCGGACCAGGAGCAGCGCCCAGACCCCCTGCAGCACGGTGTTCAGCGTCACCCTGACCTCACGCGCCACGCCGTACAGCCGCTCGGACAGCTCAGCCGGCAGTTCGAGCGCCACCTCGGCCGAGGAGGCGCTCCGGTGGCCCACCGCCGGCGGCCGGTCGAAGGGCAACGGGGTCGGCGACTCCCAGTCGGCCAGCACGCCGCGCCAGTACTCCTCGCCCGCCCCGGGCTCCTGTCCGCGCAGCCAGGCGACATGGTCGCGGAACGGACGGCGCCGCTCGGGCGTCCGGCTCCGGCCCCCGGCCAGGGCGGTGTACTCGGCGAGCACCTCCGCCAGCAGCCGGGCCGCGCTCCAACCGTCCAGCAGGACGTGGTGGAAGGTCCAGAACACCCGGACCCGGCTGTCGTCGAGCGCGGCGACGGCGATGCGCATCAGCGGCGCGTCGGCGAAGTCGAGCCCGCGCTCGCGGTCCTCGCGCAGACGCACCTCGACCGCCGCCCGGTGCCCTGCACCGTCCAGCCGCGTCCAGTCCAGCCGCACCACCTCGAGCGGGGCCCGGGTGTGCACCACCTGCAGCGGCTCCGGGAGGCCGTCCCAGCGCAGCGCCGTGCGCAGCACCGGCGTCCGGTCCACCACCCGCTGCCAGGCAGGGCCGAGCAGCTCCGGGCGCCGGACGCCGGACAGCTCGAAGTGGTTCTGCTCGAGGTACAGACCGCGCCGCTCGTCCACCAGGCTGTGGAAGAGCATGCCGCTCTGCATCGGGGTGAGCGGATAGACGTCCTCGACCTGCCGGCCGTCACCGACCAGCCGGTCCAGCGCCTCCTGGTCCAGCCCGCTCAGCGGGAAGTCGGACGGCGTACGGCCGCCGGCCCCCGGCTCGGCGCAGTGCGCGACGAGCGCGGCGAGCGCCTCGGCGTACTCCGCGGCCAGCCGTTCGACGGTCTCCCGGTCGTGCACCTGCCCGCCGTACTGCCAGGTGAACTCCAGCCGGCCGTCCCGCACCGCACCGACCACGTCGATCAGGTGCAGCCGGGTGCCCTCACGGTCCTGGTACAGGCCGATCTCGGAGACGCTCCGGAACAGCCCTCGGGGCGCGGCGGCGCCGAAACGGCCGAGGTAGTTGAAGCCGAACTGCGGCAGCGGGTCGGACGCCAACTCCGGCGCCCGGACGGTGCGCCGCAACGCGCCGTAGCCCAGCCCGCGACCGGGCACGGCCCGCAGCTGCTCCTTGACCGACTTCAGCAGGCCACCGGGGCCGGCCTCGTCGGCGGCGGCGTCCAGCAGCACTGGGAAGTACGAGGTGAACCAGCCGACCGTGCGGGAGAGGTCCAGGTCGGCGAAGAGCTCCTCACGCCCGTGCCCCTCCAGGGCGATCACCGTACGCGGCCGACCGGTCCACCGGGCCAGGACCGGCGCGAGGGCGGCCAGCAGGACGTCGTTCACCTCGGTGCGGTAGACCTCGGGAACGCCCTTGAGCAGCGCCTCGGTGGTGGCGGCGTCGAGTCGGACCCGCACCTCCCGGGTGCCGGCGACCAGATTCGGCCCGGCCGCGCCCGGCGGCAGTTGGTGCTCGGCGTGCTCGAAGACCGGCTTCCAGCGGGCGAGTTCGCCGTCGAAGTGCCCGTCTGCCGCCAGCCGGGCGAACCTCCGTGCCCAGTCCCGAAACGAACCGGTGCGCGCGCCGAGGTCCACCGGGTCACCGGCCAGCGCCTGCCGGTACGCCGTCTCCAGGTCCTCCAGCAGGATCCGCCAGGACACCCCGTCGACGACCAGGTGGTGCACCGTCAGCAGCAAGCTGGCGGGCCGGCGCCCGGCGGTGAACAGGACGGCCCGCAGCAGCGGGCCCCGGGCCAGGTCCATGGCATGCTGCGCCTCCTCGGTCACGGCGTCGACCAGGGTCGCGGCCTCCGCATCCCCGAGCCCGGCGAGGTCCACGGTGCGCAGCAGCCCGGCGGGCTCCTCGGCCGCGTTCTGCTGCGACCAGCGCCCGTCGGCCCGGTCGAAGCGCATCCGCAGGACGTCGTGGTGGTCCAGCACGGCCGCCACCGCCGTCCGCAGCGCGGACTCGGACGGCGCCTCGGCGAGTTCGACGGTGACGAACTGGTTGAAGGCCGCCGCACCCTCGCTGTGGACGTGCTCGAAGAACAGGTCCTGGATCGGCGTCAGAGGCGCCGGACCCTCCACCCGGCCTGTTCCGGGCGACGCCCCGGCCGGCTGTCCCGGCTCCAGCCCACCCGCCAGCTCGGCGATGGTCGGCCGGCGGAACACGTCCTTGGAGGTGAGCCGCAGACCCGCCTGACGGGCCCGGGCGACCACCTGAAGGCTGAGGATCGAGTCGCCGCCGAGGGCGAAGAAGTTGTCGTGAACGCCGATCTGCCCGGCGCCGAGCACCTCTGCCCAGATTCCCGCCAGCGTACGCTCGGCCCCGGTCACCGGCTCGACCGGCTCGACCTCCCCCGCCGGAGCCGGCTCCGGGGCGGGCAGCGCCCCCCGGTCGACCTTCCCGTTGGGGGTGAGCGGCATCCGGTCGAGGACCACGAAGACGTCCGGCACCATGTACCCGGGCACCAGCCCCCGAAGGTGCGCGGCGAGTGCCTCGGTCCGCAGGTCGGCACCCGGCTCGGGGGTGACGTACGCGACCAGCCGACGGCCGTCGGCGGCGAGTGTGACCGCGCTCTGCGCGACCCGGGGCACGGCGCCGAGCAGGCTCTCGATCTCACCGAGCTCGATCCGGAACCCGCGCACCTTGACCTGGGTGTCCATCCGGCCGAGGTAGTCGAGCGCCCCGTCCGGGCGGCGGCGCACCAGGTCGCCAGTGCGGTACATCCGCGCGCCGGGCGGACCGAACGGGCAGGCGACGAAGCGTTCGGCGGTCAGGCCGGGCCGGTTGAGGTAGCCCCGCGCCAACCCGGCGCCCGCCAGGTGCAGTTCGCCGGGCACGCCCACCGGGACGGGCTGCCCGTACGGGTCGAGCACGTAGGCGCCGGTGTTGTCGACCGGCGTGCCGATGCCCGGCGGTCGGCCGTCCGACTCCCCGGGCGCCACCTCGCCGGCCGTGCCGACCACCGTGACCTCGGTCGGCCCGTAGTTGTTGACCAACCGGAACGGCAGCCCCGGCGCGGGTCGGCGGTGCAGCACGTCGCCACCGGTGAGAACGGTGCGCAGGGCGGTGCCGGCGAGGGCGGGCTGGTCCAGCAGGACCTCCGCCAGCGGGGCGGGCAGGAAGCAGACGGTCGTCCCCCTCCGGGTGAACCAGTCCACCAGGGCGGACGGGTCGTCCAGGACGTGCGGCTCCGGCAGGTCGACCCGGGCGCCCGCGGTCAGGTAGGGCCAGAGCTCCCACTGCGCCGCGTCGAACCCGAGCCCCGCCAGCTGGCAGGCCCGGTCGGCGGGCCCGACGCGGTACGCCCGGTTGTGCCAGGCACAGAGGTCGGCGAGCGAGCGGTGCGAGACCATCACGCCCTTGGGCACACCGGTGGAGCCGGAGGTGTAGACGATGTACGCCAGGTCGTCCGGCTCCACCCGGATGTCCGGCTCCGTCTCCGGTCGGCGTGCGATCTCCGGCCAGGCGCGGTCGAGTTCGACCACCGGCGTCCCCGACGCCGGAAGCCCCCCGGCGGTGGCGGAGGTGGTGAGCAGCACCGGAGCCCCGGTGTCCTCGACGACCAGGCGCACCCGCTCGGCCGGCAGATCGGGGGCGAGCGGCACGTAGACCCCGCCCGCCTTCAGGACGCCGAGCATCGCCACCAGCAGCAGCGGGTCCCGCTCCATGGACAGCACCACCGGCACGCCCCGGGCCACGCCGTGCTCCACCAGGTAGTGCGCCAGCCGGTTGGCCCGCTCGTCCAGCTCGGCGTACGAGAGCAGCCGCTCCCCGGCGCCGACGGCGATCGCCGACGGCGCCCGACAGGCCTGCTCCGCGAACCGGTGGTGCACCCCCCGCACCACGTCGTGGTCGGCGGCGGTGTCGTTCCATCCGGACAGCAACTGCTCGCGCTCCGGGCCGGTCAGCAGCGAGAGTTCGAAGATCCGCCGGTGGGGGTCGGTGCCGAGCTCGGTGAGCAACGCCCGCAGCCGGTCGGCCATCCGCTCGATGGTCCGCGCGTCGAACAGGTCGGTGTTGTACTCGACCATGACGTCGAGCGCGCCGTCCCGCTCGGTGAACTCCAGGGTGAGGTCGAGCACCGCCGCCCGGCGCGGCAGGTCGAGCCACTCGCTGCGGATCCCGGCGAGGTCGAGGGCTCCGGCCGGGGCGTTCTGCAGCACCACCATGGCCTGCACCAGCGGGGTGAGGCTCGGGTCCCGCTCCTCGCAGAGCTCGTCCACCAGGTGCTCGAACGGGATGTCCTGGTGGGCGAAGGCACCGAGCACGGTCTCCCGTACCTGGGCCAGCAGCTCCGGGAACCCGGTCCGCCCGTCCACCTGGGAGCGCAGCACCACGGTGTTGATGAACGAACCGACCAGTTGCTCGAGTTCGCGCCGGTCACGACCGGAGACGGCCGTGCCTACGGCGATGTCCGACTGGCCGGAGAGCCGGGCCAGCAGTACCTGGCAGGCCGCGACCAGGGTCATGAACAGGGTGGCGCCGTTCGCCCCGCCCAGTGCCTTCAGGCCGGTCACCACGCTGTGGTCGACCCCGAAGCGGTGCACGGCGCCGGCCGAGGTGCGCACGGCCGGGCGCGGCCGGTCGAACGGCAGCTCCAACGGCGTGAGTCCGGCCAGGCGGTCACGCCAGTAGTCGAGCTGCTCCGCCGTGTCCGCACCGGCCGCACGGTCCCGCTGCCAGACCGCGTAGTCGGCGTAGCCGATGCGCAGCGGCTCCAGCGCGGCCGGCCGCCCTTCGCAGGCGGCGGTGTACAGGGCGCTCAGCTCGTCGGCGATCAGCCCCATCGACCAGCCGTCGGTGGCCAGATGGTGAACGCCGAGCACGAGGACGTGGTCACGCTCGCCCAAGCGGACCAACAGCGCCCGCAGCACCGGTCCGGTGCGCAGGTCGAACGGCCGGTCGGCCTCCTCGGCCAGCAGCCGCTCCAACTCCTCGGCCCGCTTCCTCGCGGACAGCGTCGAAAGGTCGGCCACGGTGAGCGGCACGTCCACCCCGGGTGCCGGGGCGACCACCTGGAAGGCCTCCCCGTCCTCGGTGGAGATCGTGGTGCGCAGTGGCTCGTGACGCTCGACCAGCTCCACCAGGGCGCGTCGCAGCGCGTCCGTCCGCAGGGCGCCGCGCAGCCGGTGGCCGACGTGCACGTTGTACGCCGCGCTGTCCGGATCGAACTCGTGGAAGAACCAGAACCGCCGCTGGGTGGAGGAGAGCGGCAGCCTGCCGTCCCCGGCCACCGACTCGATCGGAGCCGCCGCGGCCGACGCCGCCCGGCCGTCCGCCAGTTCCGCGATGGTCCGCGCCCGGAGCAGCGCCCGGACGGTCAGGTCCCAGCCGAGCTCCGCCCTGATCCGGGAGATCGCCCGGACCGCGGACAGCGAGTCACCGCCGAGTTCGAAGAAGTCGTCGGTGACCCCGACCTCGGCCAGCCCCAGCACCTCGCGCCAGACCACGGCCAGCATCTCCTCGACGGGATCGCGCGGTGCGACGGACTCCGCCTCCACACTGTCCTGTCGGGTCGGCGCCGGCAGGCTCGCGCGGTCGAGCTTGCCGTTGGTGGTGAGCGGGAACCGCTCCATCACGTGGAAGGCCGCCGGGATCATGTAGCCGGGCAGCCGGTCGGTCAACAGCTCGCGCAGCCGCGACGGCGGCGGCACCTGGGCGGTCGGCTCGCCGGGCACCAGGTAGGCGACCAGCCGGCGGTCTCCCGGGCGGTCCTCACGGACCAGCACCGCGGCCCCACCGACGGTCGGTTCGCGCGCCAACGCGGCCTCGATCTCCCCGAGTTCGATCCGGAAGCCGCGTAGCTTCACCTGGTCGTCACCGCGCCGCAGGTACTCCAGACCGCCGTCGGCGCGCAACCGCACCAGGTCGCCGGAGCGGTACATCCGCACGCCCTGCCCGCCGAACGGGCAGGCCACGAAACGCGCCGCGGTCAGGTCGGGCCGGTTCGCGTAGTTCCGGGCGAGCCCGGGGCCGGCCACGTACAACTCGCCTGCCGCCCCCGGCGCCACCGGGCGCAGACCGGCGTCGAGCACGTGGAAGGTCAGGTCGGGGATGGCCGTGCCGATGTCGCTGCCGGCGTCCGCGGCGGCCCCCTCGGCGTCGAGCGTGATGAAGGAGGCGTGCACGGTGGTCTCGGTGATCCCGTACATGTTGACCAGGATCGGCGCCGTGTCGCCGTGGCGCTCGTACCACTCACCAAGCCTGCCGAGGTCCAGCGCCTCCCCGGCGAAGACCACCCAGCGCAGGGCCAGCCGGGCGCTCAGCTCCGGTTCGGCGCGGTCGGCCGGCATCAGCTGGTAGAAGGCCGACGGGGTCTGGTTCAGCACCGTGACCTGCTCGTCGACCAGCAGCCGCAGGAAGTCGGCGGGCGAGCGGGTCACCTCCTGCGGCACGACCACCAGCCGGCCGCCGTGCAGCAGTGCGCCCCAGATCTCCCAGACCGAGACGTCGAACGCGAAGGAGTGGAAGAGCGGCCACACGTCCCGCTCGTCGAAGCCGTACCAGTGCGCGGTCGAGGCGAACAGCCGCACCACGTTGCCGTGCGGGATCACCACGCCCTTGGGCCGCCCGGTGGAGCCCGAGGTGTAGATGACGTACGCGGGGTTCTCCGGGCTGCGCCCGGCCGTCGGCAGGGCCACCGACGCGGCCGCAGCCACCGCCCCGGCCGTGCCCGGATCGTCGAGGGCCAGCCAGGAGGCGTCGGACGGCACGCCGGCGAGGCCCTCGCCCACCTCGGTCGTGGTGAGGGTGAGCACCGGCCGGGCATCCTCCAGCACGTGGGCGATCCGCTCGGCCGGGTACTCGGGATCGATCGGCAGGTAGCCCGCACCGGACTTGAGCACCGCGAGGATCGCCACCAGCATCTCGGTCGACCTCGGCAGCAGCAACGCCACGAACCGTTCGGGGGCGGCACCGCGATCGACCAGAAGCCGTGCCAACTCATCTGACCTGGAGTCGAGTTCGGCGTAGTTGAGCGACTCGCCCCGGTACGTCAGGGCCGTCCGATCCGGCGTCCGAGCGGCCTGCTCGGCGAACAGCTGGTCCAGGCAACGCTCCTGCGCCACACCCATCGGTACTCCTCCTCCTCGGCTTGGGATTGCTCTGCGGGACCGCGACTCACGGTGTCCTCGGCCTGTCACTCGTACGCGCCGAGATGGCGGTACGCGGGCCAGAGCGACTTCCACGGCGCGCGCGGCCCCTGGCAGATCGAGATCTGCCGGCCCTGCTCTGGATTGCCGATATCCAGCCCGTTGTCGAGCCGGGCGACGGCCGTACACCGCTCGAAGTCCGCGGTGAGCCGGTCCTGGTCGATGCCCACGGCGACCACCACCTCCGCGGAGTCGGGCGGCGGCCCCCAGTTGTGGAGCTCGTTGTGCCCGCTGTAGACGGCGGGCAGGCCGTACTTCTCGCCGTAGCGGTCCAGCGCACCCGCCTCGCCGAAGTTGCCCGCCAGCAGCACCGCGCGGGCCCTCTCATCCGCCGACAGCCCGTCGTACACCGCCGCCACCTGCGCGACCGTGGTCGGCCAGCCGACGGTCTCCAACGCCATGCTGTTGATCGCCGCGCTGTGCAGCGACCTCTCCGGAATGACCGGCAGCGTCAACAGCATCTGGAGCAGCGCGGTCAGGACCAGCCCGACCGCGACCACCGGCATCCGCCGCCGACCGCGGGCGATCCAGCGGTCGGCCCGGACGGCCCCGACGGCGAACAGTGTGACCAGGAAGCCCCCGGTGTAGTCCGGCCGACCGCCCTCGATCATCAGCGCGGCGACCGTCGCCAGCAGGTAGCCGATCGCCACCGCCCGCACCGGGCGCCACTCCCGCTTGCGGAGCAGCCCGATCAGACCGGCGACCCAGAACACCGCCAGCCCGGGACCGAGCAGCAGCAGCAGGTTCGACACGAACATCGAGCGGTTCGCCGAACCGTCGCTGGCGCCCAGCGCGTGCGCCATCTGGATCTGCGGGAAGTCGTGGGTGATCTGGTAGACCAGGTTCGGCGCACCGATGACCAGCGCCAGCGCCATTCCCAGGTAGAGCCGCTTGTCGCGAAAGACGTCCCGGGGCCCGACCACGGCCAGACCGAGCAGCAACACCACCGGCAGCAGCAGCACCATGTACTTGGCGTAGAGCGCCGCACCGCACGCCGCACCCGCCCACAGCCACCACCGGCCGTCCCGCCGCAGCAACGCCCGCAGCACGAACAGCATCACCAGGCACCAGGCGACGGCATCCAGGCTGCTGGTCAGGATCCAGTGGCCGACGCTCAGCACCATCACGGAGCTGCCCAGGCCGATCGCCGTCATCAGCTGCGCCCGCCGCGAGGCCCCGAACTCGGCCGCGATCAGCGATCCGAGCACCACCACCGCGACCGCGCACAGCACCGCCGGGACGCGGATCGCCCAGAGGCTGTCCCCGAAGACCAGCGTGGCCACCCGGACGATCGCCGGCAGAGCCGGCGGCTGGTCCACGTAGCCCCAAGCGAGCCCCCGCTCACCCAGCATCCGGAAGTACAACTCGTCGGCGTCATAGCCGTATTCATTGATGAACAACAGCAGGACGGCAGCCGTGCCCGCCGCCACGGCGGCCACTGGTCGCCAGGCCGGCACCGCCGCCGACGGGGAGACCCCGGGCCCGGCCTCCTGCCGTTCGGTGACCCGCGTCCCGTCCGTACCAGTGGAAGCCATCAAAACCCTCACGTAATGGAGATCTGCCGACACCTGGGCAGGCCGGACGCCGGGCGTCACGACCCTCGGCAGATCCTCGTCGAACTACCGATCGAGGCTCCATGTGTTTGACTCGTCCGCTAAACAGCTCAGTCCGGAGCGCCTTTGACGGGTTCATCTCCACCCTGCGACTGATGCCGCCTCACCCTCACGGTGGACCTGGGCCCCGGCGCGGCTACTTAGCCTGAGGGGGTGCATCGACTCAACATCCGGCTGCGCCACCACCCGATGACGGTCGACGCCGGTTGGGCGGGGCTGCTGCTGTTGATCGGCCTACTGGACGCGCCGCGCGGCGGCGGACCAGGGCCGGTGATCGCGGTCGTGCTGATGTCCGTACTGGTCGCCGTCCGACGCCGGGCGTCCGGGCCGGCCGTCGTCGGCGGCGCGGTGTTGGCGGCCGGCCAGCTCGCTCTCGCCGTTCCACCGGGCCCGGTCGGCGTCGGCTACCTCGCCCTGACGTACGCCGGTGCCGCGTTCGGCCCTCCCTGGGCCTCCCGGCTGGCGCTGGCCGCCTGTGCCCTCGCCGGCCCGCTGACGGTCTGGCGCTTCGAAGCCGTCGGGCCCACGTCCGGCTGGCTGCGGGCGGTCGTACTCTCCGGGTTCCTGTCCACCCCCTTCGTCCTCTGCTGGGCGTGGGGGCGGCTCACCCGGATCCGCCGCGCCTACCTGACCGAGCTGGAGGACCGCGCCGCCCGTCTCGAGCGCGAGCGCGACGCCCAGGCCAAGGTCGCCGTCGCCGCCGAACGCGCCCGTATCGCCGGTGAACTGCACGACGTCGTCGCACACAACGTCTCCGCCATGATCGTCCAGGCCGACGGCGCCGCCCACGTCCTCGACAGCTCCCCCCAGCAGGCCAAGGAGGCACTCGGCACCATCGCCTCCACCGGCCGACAGGCCCTCGTCGAGATGCGCCGCGTCCTCGGCGTCCTGCGCACCTCCGACACCGCCAAGGAATACGTGCCTCAACCCGGCGTCGAGGAACTGTCCGAACTCCTCGAACAGGTCCGCACCGCCGGCCTCCCCGTCGACTACACCACCAGCGGCCGCCCCCGCACACTGCCCCGCGGCGTCGAACTGACCGTCTACCGCATCGTCCAGGAGGCCCTCACCAACGTCCGCAAACACGGCGGCCCCGCCGCCCGCGCCCGCGTCGCCGTCGACTTCGGTGAACGCGAACTCATCGTCCTGGTCGAGGACGACGGCCGAGGCAGCACGGACGAACACCTCACCACCGGCGGCGCCGACGGCCACGGCCACGGCCTGGTCGGCATGCGCGAACGCGTCGCCATGGTCAACGGCTGCCTCGACGCCAGCCCCCGCCCCGACGGCGGCGTCCGCGTCCACGCTGCCCTCCCCCTCAAAGCCCCGTGACCGCCCTCCGGCCTCTGCGTCACAACCACCGAATGACATCCGGGGAAAACATCATTGATGCCGCTTCCTCCGGCAGCAGGTTACGGAAGCCGGCCTGACCGCTCACCGGCTTCTCCGCACCCGAGTGCTCAGCGGAGTTCAACGAGTACCGATACGCGGCCTGACCAGCAGCGACCGGTTCCCGTACGACGCAGGATCCGAGCCCGGCCGTACCGCAGTTCACACCACCCGCGATCTGGTTGCCGACGCGGTTCGGTCGTGGGGTCGACTTGGCGGCGGCGTGCGGGTGGGCTCTGCCGGCCACCTATCCGCCTTTTGCTGCGATGCTCTTCGTGCCGAGCACAGAGGTCGTCCGTGGCGGTGGAAGACGTTGCCGCCGGCGGGGGTGAGCTGGCCGAAGGCTCGTGATCCGGCCCGGTCTTCGAGGGCCTCGACGACGCGGTCGGACAGGGCGACCCACGCCTTGCCGCCTCTGGTCTTCGGCCTGGTCAGCACCACCTGGTTGTTGCACCCCAAGACCGCCCTCGACCGCTTCCACCTGCTCTGCGACAAGGCAGGCGTCCCCCGCATCGCCCTCCACGACCTACGCCACCTCACCGCCGACCTCGCCACCGCAGCCGGAGTCCCACTGACCGTCGCCTCCAAGACCCTGCGCCACCGCACCCTGTCCACCAGCGCGAACATCTATACGGACCTGACGTTCCTCGCCGCCCGCGCGGCCGTCGACGCCGTCGCCTCGGTCCTCAACGATGCCGACCGCGCCGCAGTCGACCGCCCACGGCACCAGACCCACGCCCGCACCGCCAAGTACCCACATACCAACAGGCACGAACAGAAGAACCGTCCACCCCCAGGCCGATGCGGCCCGGCGACTACCAGCTGACACCGAAACAGGAAAAGCCGGTACCTGGTTCCCAAGTACCGGCCCTCACAAGCGACATCACTGTCGGGACGACAGGATTTGAACCTGCACCCCCTTGACCCCCAGTCGCCCAGCCGTAGCCATCGCTGCACGTCAGACGGTAGACAGCCCGTGCTGTTCGTTCACCGAAAGACGCCTCAGAGGCAATGGTGATCGACGCGTGGTCCCCGGTTCTCCCCGCTCCAGACCCTCCCCGGCTCCGTCGCAGTTCTCGTGGCCCAAGCCGTTGGAGTAGCCCGGTCCAGACGGGGCCGCTCCGAGGCTCCGTCGGCCACGCAAGCCTCCCCCGTCACCCATTCCCCGGTCCGCCATGCGTTGGTGGAGGCTCAGGTGTTCGGGCACGAGCTCAGACTCTCCGCTGTAGGTTTAGCCCTGTCATCAGCGCGGCCCGCCGGGCTTCCCTCCAGGGACATGCCCCCACCCGCACGAGTCACTTCGTGCTGCCTGGGAGCATGTCTTGCTGTTCCGCGACTCCGCGTCCGCGGTCGCTGCCGAGAGCCTGGCCGGATCACTGTTCGTGCGCCTCATCGACCAGTTCGTCCACAAGCACGGCCACAAGCCCAGCCCGTCCGAGGTGCGTTCCTGGGAGCGGAGCATCCCGGCCCTGACCAATGCGCTCCTGGACGCCGGGCTCGACATGGTGGAGGTGCTCCTCGAGTACTCACTGCCGCTGAACAGCAAGCGCGCCGACGTCATACTCGCCGGCGTCCACCCGAGCACGGGCGAACCATCGTACGTGGTGGTCGAGCTCAAGCAGTGGAGCAGCGCGCTTCCGGAGGACGGCGATCCGCTGCTCTGCCGGGTCGACGCGTACACCCGGCCGGTGCTGAACCCGATCGAGCAGGTCCGCGGCTACTGCGACTACCTGATCTCCTTCAACGGCGCGCTCGCGGCGCATCCCGAGCGGCTGTCCGGCGTTGCCTTCCTCCACAACGCGACGGAGTTCGGTGTCCAGGGCCTGTACGAGGTGCCGCAGGACGATCGCGGCCGGCTCTTCACGGCCGAGCGCCGAGGGGAGTTCATCCAGTACCTCCGCTCGAAGCTGAAGCCGGTCTCCGGCGCGGAGGCTGCGGACCAGTTGCTTGCGGGCAAGGTGGCCCCGTCCAAGCAGCTGATGGCGGTCGCCGCCGACGAGGTCCGCGAGCGCGAGCAGTTCGTCCTGCTGGACGAACAGCGGGTCGCCTATGAGCTGGTGCTGCGCGCGGTACGCCAGGCGCAGCAGTCCGACCACAAGGAGGTGGTCGTCATCACGGGCGGCCCGGGTACCGGGAAGAGCGTCATCGCGCTGTCCCTCCTGGGCGATCTGTACCGGCGTGGCGTCACGGCCCTGCACGCGACCGGGTCCAGCTCATTCACCACCACCATGCGCCGGATCGCCGGCGCGCGGAAGCGTGAGGTCCAGGACCTGTTCAAGTACTTCAACAGCTTCATGACCGCCGAACGCAACGGGCTGGACGTATTGATCTGCGACGAGGCCCACCGGATCCGGGAGACGTCGGCCAACCGCTACACGCGGGCCGCCCAGCGCACCGGCAAGCCCCAGATCGAGGAGCTGATCGACGCCGCCCGGGTGCCTGTCTTCCTGCTGGACGAGCACCAGGTCGTCCGGCCTGGCGAGATGGGCACTTTGGCCCAGATCCGGGCGGCCGCCGCCGTGAAGGGCCTGGGCTGCCAGGTGGTGGAGTTGGACAGCCAGTTCCGCTGCGGCGGCAGCGACGCCTACCTGCACTGGGTGGTGCGCCTCCTGGGCCTCGAGCCCGGCGGCCCGGTCGGCTGGGAGCCCGACGGCAAGGTCGCCCTGGAGGTGGTCGACAGCCCCCAGGAACTGGAGGCGTTCCTCGACGCCCGCCGCGCGGAGGGATACGGCGCCCGCATGTCGGCCGGGTACTGCTGGAAGTGGACCACGAAGGTGGCCCCAGGAGACCAGCTCCCCCTCGACGTGCACATCGGTGACTGGGCCCGCCCGTGGAACGTCTACGGCGACCGCTCGATCGCCGGCGCCCCACCAGCCGCGCTGTGGGCCACCGACCCGGCCGGCTTCGGCCAGGTCGGCTGCGTGTACACCGCCCAGGGCTTCGAGTACGACTGGAGCGGCGTCATCCTCGGGCCCGACCTCATCTGGCGGACCGACCAGTGGATCACCGACCGGACGGCGTCCAAGGACCCCGTCTTCCGCAAGTCCACCACCGACGCCGACATCGACCGCCTGATCCGCAACACCTACAAGGTGCTCCTGACACGCGGCATGATCGGAACGGTCGTGTACTCGACGGACCCGGAGACACGCGCCAAACTGCGGAACCTGGTGGCCGGCCAACAGGTGGAGCAGATCGAGGTGGCGCACGGCCGTCGCGGCTGATCGGCACTCACCGCGCCGGGCCGACGGGCTCCCCGGGTTCGCCTCGGAAGACCTGTTCGCCGTGCCACCGCCGGTGCAGGCCTGCGACCAGTGGAGCCCCTGCCTGCGGGCCGATGACCGGCCGTCCGGCCAACGCCAGCACGTGCTGGCGGCTTGCCTCGCTGCGTCCGACGAAGCGCTGTGAGACGGGTATGCGGCGCCCCTCCCCAAGACCCAGGACGCCCTTGTCGAAAAGCTTGTGGTGCAAGGAGCGCAGGCACAGACCGTTGTCGACCTCATCCGGCCCGTCGTGGGATCACCAACGCACATGCGCCCGCTTCCGGTCCGACCGTGCTCGTTCCCAGCATTCCCCGGACGAGGACGAACCTCATTCAGATCTCGCACGCCTCTCACCGGACACCAAGCTCGTTCTCGTCGCCTGCGCTTGCTCCCTGGCCGACGGTGTGATCCGCCTTGAGTGGGAATCCGCGGAACTCCGCCGCGAGGACAGGTCATTGATCTGGCACCGCCATGAGCCCCTGCCCATCCCACGGCAGCACTGACACGACAGCTTCGCGCGCCGACGGTGAGCCCTTTGCCTCTGCCCCTGAGGGGCATGGCGGCGGACCGGCGTGCGTCCTGCGAGGTTCCGCTCGCTGATCCCCGACGCCAACGCGTCCACGCGGTAGCATCATTGCGCTGCGCACCTTCCCGGAGGGTACGAGGCCTAGGTTCCGTGCGCCCTCGACAGGCGGCGATTGACGGATGGTTGTGCCCGTCAGGTGGTCAACATCTGACGTGAGCGTGGTTGCCCGGTAGGGTGCCCCCTGCCATTCCGATATCACTACCTAGGGATGGCCGCATGACCTCGATCGAGTACAAGCCTGCGCGTCGTGGACGGATCCGCAAGATCCTCACCGACATCGCCGTCGGAGTCGCCTCCAACATGCTGGTGGCGGCGCTGACCTCGGTGGCGCACCTGCTCTTCTGACGCAGGTCAGTGGCGGGCCCGGCGAGCCCGCCACGTCCACCCTTTCCACACCTTCGGTCAGAACAAGCGAAGGTCGTTCTTGGGCTTCTTCCGTCCCCGCTTCGGACGGGCGTGATGCCATGGCAAGCTCTCCCGAGTCGGCCGCAATCCGTGGATCTCGGTCTCCCCGACAAGGCCCTTGAGGTAGGCCCGGGTCTCCTCGTCCGTGGAATAGAGCACCGTCGCCCGGCTGGCCCGGGTCATCAGCACGTGGTAGGCGTGCCGAATCAGGCGGGCGAACTCCTCGTCACCGACGCTGCTCGCACTGACCTTCGGATCAAGCGATCCTGGAACTCTCACCCGTCTTACACCTTGCGCCGACTTCTCCGTCTCCTTGCCTCGGCGGAACACCCACTGGTCGTCCCGGCGCACCATGTCATCGCCCATGATCACTCCGCACCAGTCCCACTCGAGGCCCTGTGCGGTGTACACACAGCCGATCTGGCCGATGCCGTTCTTGTGCATCGACCACCTGACACCGGGCGGGACGCCGTCCGCGCAGAAGCTGTCGCTCTTCGCGTTCCACGGCTCGTGCCAGTCACCGATCCTGACATCCCGCTCCAGTCGCTTCTCCCGGCCCAGAGGCTCGGTCCAAGGCCAGCAGTAGCCGGCAACCATACGCGCGGATGCCCCGGCGCTCTCCTCGCCGAGGATGATGTCCCTGAGCGCGTTCGGCGTGTCCACCACCTCGACATGCATCAAGCCGTCCGGCGTCCAGTGCTCAGGTTCGTCATCCGACATACCGAGCAGCGCGTGCACCCAGCGGACGTACGCGTCACTGCCACCGCATCGGAACTGCTCGCGGAGGCCGTACCGCACCACCTTGGCTCCGCGCCGATCAGCCGCCTGCTGGATAAGGTCGACCGTACCGACCTCCTTCGGACGAACGACCTGGCCTTCGTCGAGGAAGAACACCGTCAGCCGGGACGCATCGAGGAGTTCGTCCACCTGCGGCCGAGATCCCTGCTTCTCCGGCGGCCAGAACCGGTTCTCGGAGCGGTCACGGAGTCGGTGTGCCTCATCGCAGATCAGAACATCGAGCAGCGGGTCGGGCGTCGTGACGTAATCGAAGAAGTAGGTGAAGGTCTCCTTGAACTCCCGGTCACCGACACCGACGTGCTCCTGCATCGCCGCGTTGAAGGCCCTGCTCCCGCTGGCGTAGTTGACGTTCCGGCCAGCGGCCTCCAGCTCCGCCTTGATCTGCAGGCCGATAGCGCTCTTGCCGGTGCCTGCGCCACCGGTCACCAGGAAAACTACTCGTCGCTCGTCCGGAACCAGCGCGGACTGCTTCGAGGAGGGCAGTACCTTGGCAGCTGTCTCCAGGATCTGATCAGCCACCTCCTTCTGCCGCCCCCGCAGGGTGAAGACCGTGTCCGTGCCCCGGGACCACATCATCGCGTCGAGCAGCGGTGCGTTGCGCACGCCGATGCCCTGTAGTAGCAGCTCGGCCTCGGTGCCGCCGCCGTCAGCGGCAAAGTGTCCCTGCAAGTCGGTCAGCAACTGGCGGCGACGATCACCGGTGTACACCTGCGCATAGACACCCGTCGGTGCGTCCACGTCGATCAGCGGACGGACAGAGTCCTCAGTGGCGTTGTGCAGGTAGGCAAAGCCGCCGCACTCGATGTCGACCATGCCGAAGGGGCCCCGGCTGCCGGTGAACGCATGGTAGTACTCACGCAGTTGCAGCGCAGGGTGCTTCTTGGGCTTCGCCAGGCCTGCCACGTAGACCTGGTCCGCAATGGCCCGCTCGACCCTGGTCACGGTCGACCAACGCTTCAGCTCCACCAGCTGGACGGACGGCCGATTCTCGCGCGGGTGGCGGCCCACAAGGACGACGTCCACGAGCCTGGGACTGCTCCCCTTGATGTCCTCGTCAGCAGTCGCGGCGCACTCGACGACCATCTGCACATTGCCACGATCAGCGGCAACCAAATCGTTCGCCAGACAAATCAGACTCTCCGCCCACGCAAACCGCTCCGTCTCCGAAGCCTCGTGCTCCCGGAACTTTCGCCACCGTTCGGCAAGATGCGGCACCATCCGGCGACGCGAGTTCAGAGTGAGCAGATCCTGCGCCGACAACTTCAGCAGGAGCATGGGCACGAAGGGACTCCCCCAGACCAGACCACGAGTGATTCGTGCGGGTTGGGGGCATGTCCTCAGCGGGAAGCCTGTCGGGCCGCAAACAGTACCGTCGATCCTACGTGCAGAAGCGGCCGTCAGTACACAATGCTCAGCGGCGATACGTACATCAAGAGATCATTCTCATCCCGGGCGAAGGCCCAGCCGCGCAATACCCCCAGTCGCCCGGCCATTGCCATCTCTGCACGTCAGGCGGTAGACAGCCCGCGCTGTTCGTTCACCCAAAAGCCCTCAAAGGCGGAGGTGAATAGCGCGTGGTCCCAGATCGCCCCCGACTGATGCACTGACCAGCGTCTCCAAGGAGCTGAACCAGTCGATGCCCTCGGCCCCGGCCAGCAGCTACGGGCGCCCACCCTCGCACGTCAGCCGCGACGAGGACTCATCCGCCCACGCCACTGATTCCCCGCCGCGGCCATCAGTTGCTTTCCTTTGCGGCACGGTCCGGGGAGGGCTTCGCCGGCCTTCTCTTCGATGTGTGCAACACATCACGGCTGAGCACGTTTCAGGAGGACACCACGTCTCTCGACCCTGCCCTCGACGACCCCCTGGGCCTTGGCCAACGTGTACTCGCCAGCCACCGCGGAACGCCGCCGCCAACTCGATAGCGAAGTACGAGATATGCCCTACGTCCGGGTACACCAGCGTCCGTCCGCGCGTGTCCCAATAGTCCCGAGCCACGGTTTCAGTCCGCCCGGAGCGAGAACCTAGCCGGTTGAGACAATACGACCGCCGCTGAGTCGAGGTCCGCGAGTCTGGTGGCGAGTGTGGCCAGAGCCAGCCGCTCGGGGAGTGCCTCATGGAACTTCAGTCCGCGCATGGCTTTCACATCGACGTCTGGCAGGCACAGCCGTGAGACCGCATCCGCCGTTCCGACCTTCCACATCTGTGGGGTGAGGTCGGTGCGTAGGCGCAGGTATTCGTCGGAGAAGCGCTGGCGTTCGTCGGTGAGGCCGGCGAGGGTGGCGGTGGGGTGTGCACCCTCGACACCCCGTACGCGCCCCGTGCCTCTTGGTGGACCCCGCGGATCTCGTGAACGAGCACGGCCTCGGCCGACGCCCGTTCGGCGCGGGCCGGAGCACCGGCCCGCCAGGCCCTCACTTCATCTCCCGTGCGAAATAGGCCGCTGCCCGGCGCAGGATCTCCTTCTCGGCCTGCCACTCGCGCTCGGCGTTGCGCAGGCGGACGAGTTCGGCCCGCTCCTCGCTGTTCAGCACCTGCCCGGTCGACGCCGGCTCGGTGTCGGCGGCGCGCACCCAGTTCCGCAGGGTCTCGTGATTGACCCCGATCTCCTTCGCGACGGCCGCGAACGTGCGCCGGCCCTCCGCGGCCCGGTACAGCGCGACGGCATCATGCCGGAACTCGTCCGAGTACTTCGACGGACGTCCCACCTGGACTTCCCTTCCTGGATCGACAAGATCCAAGTGTCAGGGTGTCCACGTCACGGGGCAAAGCTCAGCGGAAGGTGGACCCCGCCGTCGAACACGCCCGGCTCCTGGCCGCCGGCGAGAAGCACCTCCAACGCGAGGAGGCCGCCCGAGCCAAGGAAGCCGCCCGCGTGGAAGCCGAGTTGGCCAAGCGCCAGACGGCTCGCCGCCGGGTGGAGGAGGCGAAGAAGCGCGCGGACGCCCAGGCCGAGAAGGAAGCCCAACGGCAAGCCCGGCAAGCCGAGACGGCCCGACTCAAGGCCCAGGCCGAGGAGAGCACCGCCGAGTTCAACCGGCGCCGTGAGGAACTGGAATCAGTCCTGCTGCTGCGCCCCGAAGGTCTGGAGGCGTGGCACCCGCACGTCGAAGAGGCCTTCGATCACGAGGGTCCTCAGGGCGTCGCGGAGCGGATCGAGGACCTGCTGCAGCGCTCTCCTGTCCCCCGGGCTGCCGGACCGCGGCCCAGGCGGTCTACGTCCCCGAGGCCCAGCAGCTCCTGGTCGATGTCGAGCTGCCCAACCACGAGATCGTCCCCCCGGTGGCCTCCTACCGCTACGTCGCGCAGCAGACCAAGGTCATCCCCCAGCCCGCCAAGCAGGCCGAGATCCACGAGGCCTACGCACGGCTCGTGGCCCGCCTGGCACTGCGCGCGCTGGACGAGGCGTTCTCCGCCACACCGGCCGCGTTCGTGGAGACCGTCATCCTCAACGGCCGCGTCAACACCACCGATCGGGCGACCGGCCAGACCGTCCGGGCCTGCGTCGTCAGCGTCGTCGCCCAGCGCAAGGACTTCGCCGAACTCGTTCTGGACGAGCCCAGGCTCGACCCGCAGCAGTGCCTCCACCGGCTCGGCGCCACCGTCTCCAAGCACCCCCACGACCTGGAACCGGTCACACCCATCGTCGAGACCGACCTGTCCCACTACCGCATCACCACCGACACCGCCGTGGTCGCCACCCTGGACAGCCGGCCCGACCTGCTCCAGATGAACCCCTACGACTTCGAACGCCTGGTCCGCAAACTCTTCGAAGCCATGGGCTACGAAACCTGGCGCACCCAGGGCTCCGCGACGACGGCGTGGACGCCGTCGCGACATTGGCCGACCCGACCGGATCCACCATCTTCGCCATCCAGGCCAAACGCTCCAAGAACGTGGTCCCGGTGAACACCGTCCGCGCCATGTCCGGCGTCATCGACGACAAGGACGCCGGCTACGGCATCGCCGTCACCACCTCGTGGTTCGGCAAAGACAGCTACGACTTCGCCCACCGCAACGGCCGCCTCCGCCTCATCGACGGCCGCAACCTCAAGGCCCTGCTCACCAAGCACCTGAACATCGACGCCCTGATCGGACTGCCCAAGGTCCCCCGGGCTGGCAGGCCGGCGACCTCGTGTAGGCACGGCCATGGGGTCGCCGCAGCAGATCGCGGTGACCCTCGGCCGACGGCTGCGGTCCCTGGCTGGTCCCCAGCAAGATCACAAAGCGGCTGCGCCGCAGCCACCCATCACCTGTCGGATCATCAACAAAAAGGCCGCTGGCCTGGGATTTCTCCCGGCCAACGGCCTTCCGACATCACTGTCGGGACGACAGGATTTGAACCTGCGACCCCTTGACCCCCAGTCAAGTGGTTCAACTATTGTCGACAGCTGGGACCTCAAGGTCCCGGCTTTTTGTTGCTCAACTATCCTGAGGCTAACGTGAGTTGGAGACTTTCAGCGGAAGCGATGCCACGAGATGCTGACCGTGACTCAGCGTTTACTTTGCGCACGAGCGTCCGTTTTCGCCCATCAGCGTTCATGGGCGCTCGTCGGGTGCGGTCCCAAACTGGTCCCAGGGCTGGCGACCCCACCACCGCTACTGCCGGTGACCGAGATCTGTCGGTCCTTCAGCAAGCACCCCCATGCGATCCCAACAGGTGCTGCATCGGCGGCGCTGGCCAGCCTGCAGGTCCGGCTCCTGCGGGCGGATCACGGTCGCTTACCCACTGGTCACGGATGGTGATCTTCCAGGCGGTGTGTCGTCTTGAGCGTGTCTTCGCCATCTGGTTCTGAATGCTCCGCACACCGCCCAACGCGCTCTGCCGCCACACCCGACACAGCAGCCACTCTTACCTCAGAGGAACCACCCAGTCCGAGAGAAGGGGAAGCTCATGGGACAGCGTGCGCAGCGGGGTCGGGTGTACCGGCGGTGTGGTTGTTCGGACGGTTCGGGGAAGCAGTTGGGGCCGTGGTGTCCGCGGCTAGCCGGGGATCTGAAGCACGGGAAGTGGACGTACTGCGTCGACCTTGCCCCCGAGGACGGGAATCGCAAGACCCGCCGACGCGGTGGGTTCGCCACCCGCGCTGAGGCGGCCCGGGAGATGAAGGCGGTGCTGAACGGTGAGCTGCGCGGGGTGTACGAGGACCGTCGCGTCACGGTGGCGAGCTTCCTGCGGCAGTGGCTGGCGGCGCAGAAGGAGGAGCTCGCGCCGAACACCTACGCCGGCTACGAGGCGTGCGTGGAACGGGACCTCATCCCCGCGTTCGGCCACTACCGGCTGCCCGACCTGCGCCCCAAGCACATCGAGCGGTGGATCGCCGCCCAGCGCAAGGCCAAGCGCGGCAAGGTCACCATCTACCGGATCGTCTCCACCCTGCGCAACGCCCTCAACCACGCGGTGCGCTCCTGGGGACTGCGCTACAACCCGGCCAAGCACTCCGTCCCGCCCAGGCCGCGCGCCGAAGAGCGCACCTGCTGGACCCCCGATGAGGCCGCTGCGTTCCTGCGCCACGGCGCCGAGCGCTACGCGGACCGGCTGACCGACCTGTTCGAGGTGATGCTCGGCACCGGGATGCGCCGCAGTGAGGTCCTCGCCCTGCACTGGTCGGACGTCCACCTCGTGGACCGCAAGCTGTTCGTCCGCTGGACCCTCGCCGCCATCGACAACGGCAAGATCCACCTCCGGGAACCGAAGACCGAGGCCAGCCGCGCCTGGATCAGCCTCTCCCCTAGGGTCATGGCGGCCCTCCACCGCCAGGCCGCCCTCCAGATGAGCGCCCACCCTGACGGCCGGCTCGATGGGCTGGTCTTCGCCAAGCCGGACGGCCTGCCGCTGCGCCCGCAGTGGGTTCTCGACCAGCTCCGCAAGCGCACCGCCGAACTCGACCTCCCCCGCATCGGGCTGGTGAGTCGGCCCGGGGCGCGGTGCCGGGATTGCTCCCGGTCCGTTTCCCCGGACCGCTCTCCGAACCCGCCGTGCCGATCTCTCGGCAACGGGCTCTCCACGGTTCCTGCCGTCAGGCGGGGTTCGCAGGAGGCCATGGGGAGGGGATCTTGTTGCCCCGGTAGGTGTAGCGGGAGACCGTCACACCCTGGATCCGGAAGTACTCGACCCCGTCGGCCGCGATCACCCATCGCCCGGAGGCGGCGAGGTGTCGACGGACCTGTCCCCAGTTCCAGCCGTGACGCGCCCTCAGCATGTGGACGAGCCTCCACCAGGTGAAAGCGTCCAGTTTGCTGAAGGTCCACTTCGCCACGGCATGTCGGAAGTAGTTGGCCCATCCGCGCATGATCTGGGCAAGCCTGACCAGCACGGACGCGAAGTCCTGCTGCGATGTCCTGTGTGTCAGGGCACGGATCTTCGCCTTCACCGACCGGACGGGCCGGACCGCGATGAAGGTGTAGACGTACCACTTGTCCGTCCCCCTCTTGCGCTTCCACCGGATGCGGAAGCCGAGGAAGTCGAACCCGTCGCCCAGGTGAACCACTTGGGTCTTGGCCGGTGACAGCCGCAATCCGAGCGGGGCCAGCGCGACGGCGACATCTTCGCGCAGCGCTTCAACGTGCTCGCGCGAGCCATGCACCATGACGACGAAGTCGTCCGCGTAGCGGACCAGCCGCCACGTAGGCCGCCCCTTGGCGCGCCGGTAGTCGCGCTTGCCGCGGGTCGACATCGCCCCGCCCGGCTTCCACGGCCCCATCACGTGCTCGTCGAGCACGCCCAGGGCGATGTTGGCCAGCAGCGGGGACAGGATGCCGCCCTGCGGCGTGCCGGCCATGGTGTCCCGGTGTTCGCCGAGTTCCAGGATCAGCGGCGAAGGTCTCTCACCTCCACTCGAACCACAGCGCCTCACGGCGCACCCACGACCTGCGGCATACCGCGGCCAGCATCATGATCGCCGAAGGCGTCCCGCTGGCCATCTTCTCCAAGACCCTGCGCCGCTCCACCCTCGCGACCACGATCAACCTCTACGGCCACCTGGTCAAGGACTCCGCCGACCAGGCCGTCAACGCCCTCGCCCGAGCCCTCGACCAAGCCCAGACGGACCGGCTCCGCGCCGTCCCCCATGGCGACGACAACATGCCGCTCGCCGCGTAGCAAGTCGTCGCGGCCGAAGCCCCTCACCGGTCCGGCGTAGCTGCACCGGGCCGGCTTCCCGGGGTGCCCCCCCTGGCCGCCGCGCTTGACCGTGCAGATACCCACTGCGGGGTCGCCCCCGTTTGCGCCGGTTCAGCCGCTCGCGGGCTGCCTGCGCCAATGCCGACCCGAAGGACAGCGGGCACCGGATGCGACAGCGCCCTCGACCAGGCCGAGACCCAGCACATGGCTGGCCATCCGGTCACCGCGCGCTTCGCCGCGTGAGAGCTCTCGTTCCGTTCAGGTGTGGCCCGAGGCCCCTTGTCCGCCGTCGGTCGGGGAACTGGTCGGCCCCGAGCTACCTGAACGTGACGGTGCCCGTGGAACGCACCTCCGCTTGGGGCCTCTGCCTCAGTGAGTGCCTCGCCAGATGCTGCGGACAGATGTGCATCGACTCTGACCGCCTCGACAAGATCAAAACTGCCGACCTGGGCCGATGTATCAGCAACCCCGTTACTGACCCATGCTCCTGGCCCACACACCAGGGCGGACCCGCCACGGCGACTCCCCGACGAGCCGGGCGCCGAAGGCCCGCCATCCGGCCGGACCAACCTCCTGCGGCACCGCGCACCGCCGGGCGACGGCCCGGCGATCGCTGAGCCCTCGGCACGCGCACCGGGCCAGACATCCCGGCCGGGACGGGCACCGGGCTCCGACCGGCAGGTCTCGCGGGCGGCCTTCGCCGACCGGGATCTCATCAGATCGAGTGATGGCCGGAATGGAACGACAAGCCGGGTGACGACGGCCCGAAGGCCGGCGGCGTTGCGTTCAGGACGGCAGTCTTCCCATCAGGGCCGCCGTTTCGCGGTGCCGGGTCGAGGGGCATTCCCCGAACACGGCCCGGACCCGTTCGCGGACCTCCGGTTTCTGTTCCTGGCTCAGCTTGAACATGCCCTCCGCCTTGGTCACCGTGAAGCGGAACGCCCCCACGGCCGGCAGGATCCTGCGGAAGTAGTCGAGAGAGCCAGACATGTCCCAGCCCGTCCCGTGGTCCTCCTCGAACGCCTCCACGGTCGAGCAGACGACCTGCAGCGTCTCCTCCCCCGGGGCCAGTTTGCTGAGCCTGCCGCGCAGGTGGACCGCGGTGAAGTTCCAGGTCGGGGCAGCCGGGGTGTACGCGTAGGTGGTCGGTGACACGTACGCGTGCGGACCCGTGAACGTCAGGACCGCCGCGGTCTCGTCAGCCAAGGCCTTCCACTGAGGGTTCGCCTTGTTCATGTGGCCCAGGAGCACCGCGCCGGACAGGTCCGTCGGTCGGTCGGAGGCATCCGGGGCCGGTTCCGGGATCACCGGCAGGTGCGTCGCCAACGGACCGTCCGCGGCACCGTTGGTCACCAGCAGAGCCAGCGGATTGGCACGGACAAGGTCCGTCATCCACGTACCGTCCGGGGGCCGGTACTGACCGGGAACGAACATCTGTCACACGTCCTCTCGAATGTCTCAGGCGCGCAGTTCCAGCGTGCAGCACTTCACGCTGCCGCCTGCCTTCAGCAACTCGGTCAGCTCCGCGCCGACCGGCTGGTAGCCGCGCTCGCGCAGCCTTGCCGCCAGGCCGGTCGCGGCACGGGGCAGGACCACGTGCCTGCCGTCCGACAGCGCGTTCAACCCGAACACGTCCGCGTCCGCCTCGGTGGCGAGGATCGCGTCCGGATAACGCTCCGCCAGCACTGCACGGCTCTCCGCAGAGAACGCCGCCGGGTTGTACATGATCTCGTCGCCGCCGAGCACCGCGAGCGCCGTGTCCAGGTGGTAGAAACGGGGATCCACCAGGGTGAGGCCCAGCACCGGCCGGCCGAAGAACTCCCGCGCCTCGTCGTGCGACCGCAGATCACTGCGGAAGCCGGAACCGGCCAGGATCTCTTGCCCCGTGAAGAGGAAGTCGCCTTCGCCCTCGTTGATGTGTTCGGCCTGCTTGACCTCCGACCATCCCGTGCGGCGGAACCACTCGAGGTACGCCGGAGCCTCGTCGACACGCTGCCGGTGCCGGAACCTGGCCACCAGGACCTTGCCGTCGATCACGGTCGCGCCGTTGGCCGCGAACACCATGTCGGGCAGGCCCGGCACCGGCTCGACCAGGGAGACGTCGTGCCCCAGGTCGACGAGCGCGTCGTGCAGCTGCTTCCACTGCGCCAGCCCCTTGTCGCCCGAAGTCGGCGCCGCCGGGTTCATCCACGGGTTGATCGAATACGTCACGTCGAAGTGCGTCGGGCGACACATCAGATATTTCCTCGGTCGCATCATCCTGTTTCCGGAAGGCGCACGGCGATCGGATTCCTGCGTCATTTCAGATCCCTCATTCGACTGGATTTCAGAAACCTAGAAGGGAATACCCCGCGGGGGTGGGGGAAATCCGAACAGGCAATTCCCGGCGATTGATCCGGCCTCAAGCTAGCATGGCGCCAAGCTTTCGCCACCCTGTCGGCGGATCAATCGCACCGAGCGGTACCCGCGACGAACCGGCGGGCACGCCGTCGCTCCGCCGCCCACGCCGCCGTCCGGTCGACAGGACACCATGGCGCCGGACCCGGCGCCATCCAGGGCCGGCGCGACGGGCGGCCAGCCCGCCTCACCACGGGCAAACGAGCACCCAGACCTGGTTCGGGGGCGGCAGAAGCCGGGCGGTAGCATGGCGTGATGGACTTGACGCCGTACGTCGACAACCTCCGCCATGATCTCCTCGTCGCGGCCGAGGCAGGCGGCGAGGAAGCTCGCGCGCTCGCCGAGCGTCTGATCAGCCCGCTCGGGTCCACTGCCCGGCTCACCTTCCTCAACGTGCTTTCGGACGCCGCCAGCGAGATCACCCGCGACATGGCTCCCGGCTCGGTCGACCTGCGCCTGAACGGACTCGACCCCAGCTTCGTCGTTACGCTGCCGGCCTCCGACCCGGTCTCCGCCGACCTCGAGGACGGCGGGTACGGCGCGCCGCTGCACGGCGCCGCCTCCACCGTCGCGGTGCCCGCCGAAGAAGGCGGCACGGCCCGGATCAACTTCCGCCCGCCGGAGCAGTTGAAGGCCCGGATCGAGGAGGCCGCCGGCCGGGAAGGGCTGTCGATCAACGCCTGGCTGGTCCGGGCCGTCTCCGCCACTCTCCAGCCGCCCGCGCGCCCCGCCGCTCGGCGCGCCGCGCAGGGCGGGCAGAGTCTCTCCGGCTGGATCGAGTAACGCAGCTCGGCGGCCCGATGCCTGCCGCGGGCGGCGGGCTCAGACATCTCGGAGGACATACGCATGCCGACTTTCGCCACGCCTGAGCCGATCACCGTCGCCGTCAGCCTGATTACCGGCCAGGCGAGGATCGTCGCGAGCGACCGCGTGGACACCGTGGTCGAGGTCCAGCCCTACGATGCGGCCGTCGGAGCGGATGTCAAGGCTGCCGATCAGGCGGTGGTCGAGTTCACGAACGGTCGGCTGGTGGTCAGGGCACCGAAGCTGGGCGGACTCTTCGGCGGGCAGGGCGCACTCGACGTGCGGATCGACCTGCCCGCCGGCTCCGAGGTCCGCGGCAGTGCGGCTACCGCGGTGTTCCGGTGCGAAGGCCAGCTGGGCAAGTGCGGATTCAAGACCGGGACCGGCGACATCGCGCTCGACGACACCGGCCCGCTGTCGGTCGAAGCCGGCCGCGGCGACATCACGGCCGGACGGGTCGACGGCGGCGCCGAGGTCACCCTCGGGCACGGCACGGTGAGGCTCGCCGAGGTCGAGGGCCCCGCGGTCGTCAAGAGCGCCGGCGGCGACACGTGGATCGGGTCGGCCGGCGCGAGCGTACGGGTCAACGCGTCCCGGGGCGCCATCACCGTCGGCCGGGCGGCGGCCGCCGTCGAGGCGAGGACCGCCAGGGGCAGGATCAGCATCGGCGAGGTCCGCGAGGGGTCCTTCGTGCTCGAAACCGGCATCGGAGACATCGATTTCGGCATCGGCGAGGGCACGTCCGCCCGCCTCGACGTCAGCACCCGGCGGGGATGGGTGGAGAACTCCCTCGATCTCGTCGACAACCCACAGCCGGCGAGCCGGACGGCAGCGGTCCGGGCCCGGACGTCTAATGGTGACATCATGATCCGCCGCGCCTGACCCACCGCGCGGCGCCGCACCAGCCCGGCCACGCCCCGTCCGCCCGGGCGTGGCCGAACCGGCCTGACCGAACAGGCCGAAGCCGAGCCACCGCGCACACCTGCCACACCCGCATCGATCAAGTGGCGCCGGATTGACGCGACCACCACCGCGACGGCCGCCGGGCCCACCTTCCATCGACAGCGCAGAGCCCGGACCGACCGCGCTCCCCCGCCCCGGGCCAGCCCGATTCCACCGCCGTCGATCCATGCCGCGCGCCGTGCTGCCCTTGTGCTTCCAGATGCGCCCGCACCACGAGCCTGTGGGCCGGAGCCCGCTCCCCCCGCGGTCGCGCCGACGCGTGATCCCACTGCGCCCAGGCTCCCCACCAGACCATCCGGCGCCACATTGGGTTGTCATGGGGTCAAAGCGATGCCACCATGGTGCCATACTGGCGTTGTCTTAGTCGGGTGGGCAGCGCCTGCCCGCTCGAGAGGGCAGTGGTCGGGTCTTCGCGGCCAGCCGCTCGCCCTCGACGCCGGTCAGCCACACCGGTCAGCCGGGTTCCGCAGTAGGTAGGGAGACGGGAAATTGAGCGAACTAATGGTCGGCGAAGGACTCGGAAGCGATGCGGCCGACGGGCGGGATGCCAAGGTCAAAGCGCCGCTGACAGCCTGGCTGAGCCTCATTGCGGTGGCGTTCGGGATCATGGTGGTCCAACTCGACGGCAGCGTCGTCTCGGTGGCGAACCCGACGATCGCCACGTCCCTGCACGCGAGCCTCGAGGGAATCCAGTGGGTGACGACCGGTTACCTGCTGGCCCTCGCGGGTCTCCTGATCCCGGCCGGTCTGGTGGCGGACAAGATCGGTCACAAGACCGCGTTCCTCATCGGTGTCAGCGGGTTCTCGCTCGCGTCGCTGCTGTGCGGGCTGTCCGGCTCGGTCGAGATGCTGATCGGCGCCAGGGTGCTGCAGGCGGTCTTCGGCGCCATGCTCGGTCCGGCCGGCCTCGCCATCCTGCGGGCTGCCTTCCCACCGGAGAAGCTCTCGATGGCGTTCGGCTGGTTCGGGTCGGTGTCCGCGGTGGCTCTGGCGGGCGGTCCGATCCTGGGCGGCCTCCTGGTGGAGCACGCGAGCTGGCCGTGGGTGTTCTACATCAACCTGCCGTTCGGAATCGTCGCCGTGCTGGTGGGGCTGTTCGTGATCAAGAAGTCGCAGCGCGTGCCCCAGCGACTCGACCTGCCCGGTGCGATCACCCTCACGCTTGCGCTGGTCAGCCTCGTCTGGGGCGTCACCCGGGTGCAGGCAGCGGGCAGCTGGTCGTCGCCGAACGTCCTGGGCTTCATGGGCCTCGGCGTCGCGCTGCTGATCGTGTTCGTCATCATCGAGAGCAGGACCAAGAGCCCGATGGTCCCGCTCGGGCTTTTCCGGGTCCGCTCGTTCTCGGCCGGCTGCCTGGTGACCATCGTGAGCATGTTCGCGTTCTTCGCGATCCTCTTCTACCTGACGTTCTACCTGCAGGGCGTCCAGGGCAAGAGCCCGCTGCAGGCCGCCGTCGCGCTCCTGCCCCTGACGCTGCTGTTCACCGTGGCGGCGCCGATCGCCGGCGCCGCGGCTGGCAAGTTCGGCAACCGCGCCACCCTGCTGCTCGGCGCGGCCTGCACCACCTCGTCATTGCTGCTGCTGCTGCGCCTGGGGGCCGACTCCGGGGAGATGGCCCTGGTGCCGTCGCTGGTGCTGGCCGGCTTCGGTGCCGGGTTCATGATGATCCCGGCCATCGAGGCGATCGTCGGGAACGCCCCGGTCGACAAGGCCGGTGTCGCTTCCGGCGTGCAGCAGTCGACCCAGCAGCTGGGCAGCACGCTCGGCATCGCGGTGTTCGGCAGCCTGCTCTCCTCCGTCGTCACGGCCAAGTTCGCTCCGGCACTGACGACGGCCTTCGGCGGCGACAACGACGCGGTCAAGCACGTGGTCAACGACGAGTCCCTGCTCAAGAGCGTCGAACTGGGCTTCCCGCCGGCAGTCCAGCAGGGCCTCCAGCAGCAGTTGGCCGGGGCGAAGACGGACGCGGGCACCGCCGAGCAGTTCGTCGGCACGGTCACCCGGGTGGCCCACGACACCTTCATCAACGGCATGCACACCGTGTTCCTCCTGGCGGCGTGCTGTGCGGCCGCCTCAGGCCTGTTCTCACTGCTGATCCGTACGAAGAAGTCGGACGCGTCGGCACCGGACGGTGCGCTGTCCGCCTGATCCCGGACGGCAGGCCGGCGTCCCTGCCCGCTTGAGCCCGGGGCCTCCTCCTGCGCCCGCCCGGAGCGGACAAGGAGGCCCTCCCGCCCGCCGTCGCCGCCGGGCTCTGCGCCGCCCTGCCCAAGGCGACCGACGTCAACACCTACACCTCCGCCGAGGCCACCCCC
>NZ_JBFBIR010000034.1:0-87973 GCF_040685715.1 Kitasatospora sp. NPDC088264 | reverse complement strand
CGACCAGCGACGAGCATCGATCTCGGATATGTCCCCACCCATGAACAGCTCAACGAGCTAACCCGACAACCGTCACGGTAAGCACCGTTGCAGTACTAACCCAGTCTGGAGGATGAGAGGTCTGCTGGGGCACTCATGCCCGGTTAGAGAGAGGAGTTCGAAGCTCCACGCGGAGTCGGATCGAGGTGTCGACGGGCAGTCCCGTGCTGGAGTAGCGAAGCTCCTTCGAGTAGTTCGCGATGAGGTCGAGATCCCGCAACTGCCGCTGCAACTCGGAAGCCAGAGCTTCGTCCGTATCAGGGACGAGCTCGTCTTCTTCCTGTTCGGCGAGGTACTCCAGGTGTTGGTCAACGGCTTCCACCGCCCGGCGGCTGGTCCAATGGGCGAAGTCGTAGCAGCCGAACAGATAGGCGTGAGCGGCATACAACGTCGCGGTTGCGGCCGACTCGTCCGCATCATCGGGCCCGTCCTGGCCGTCGTTGTGGCAGTACTCGCTGAGCATGTACTCGGCGACACCGCGGTTCACTGCCGAGAACGCCGTCGTGTCGCCGAGGACGCCCTCCCACACAGAGTTCAACAGGGGGCGAAGGCCCACGGTGAACGGCGCCTGCTCGTCCTCGGGCAGGGCCTCGTGCCAGTTCATGAGCCGTTCCGCGACACCGGCAGCGAACACGCCACGTTCACTGGTCGACGCCGCCTTCAGCCGCTCCTCCACCAGCACTGAAAGCTCTTGCCACGTGTCCATACGAGCCACCCCCGAGTCGTGAAACCAGCGTGCTCACGCTGGCAACGGCGATCATCGCATCCACCAGGGACAACGCATCAGGCGCGGCCCACCTGTCGGCGTACACGGGTAAGTGCTCAGCCGCGTACTGCTGAACGTGCTCACCTGCCCGGTTCGGCGGGAGCCTTCTCTCACCGTGTGGTTGCCCGGCGGTGAGTGGCGCGGATCAGTACGGTGATCAGGGCCGCCAGGTCGAGGGCGCCGTCCGGGTCGTCCGCGTAGCGGGTGGTCTGCAGCGGCCCCACTTCGTCCAGGCGTACTCCCTCCGTGTCCAGGACGTGAGCGAGGACCAGTACTGCCAGGCGGGCGTTGCCGTCCGGGTAGGGGTGGAAGAAGGCGATGTCGAGGTACGCCCTGGCCGCGCGGGCTGGCAGGGGGACCGACAGGGCGGCGCTCTGGTGTAGGCAAGCGGCGAAGTCCTGCCAGGTGTGGGGCGTGAGCCCGTATCGTTCCCGGCCGTCCTTGGCGAAGGCGTCGCTCTGACGCAGGCGCACCTCGTTCACACCTAGGACCAGCTTCTGCCAGCCGGCCAGAAGGGTCGGGGTGAGCGGCTCTCCCTGTGAGGCATCGGCGCGGGACAGGGTCATCGCGGCGAGCAGCCGGTCGGCGCGGTCCGGGTCGCGGAGGCGGACCGGACCGTCGAACCAGGCGGCGAGTCCGTCCACGGCCGTGCACACCGGTGCCGCGCGCACGCTCGCGGCCGAGGACCAGTCGACCTGCTCCCTGACCTTGCACCACGTGGCCAGCGCGTCATCGCTCACGGTAGAACCCGCGGCCGGTCGGGCGAATCGCCAGGTCCTCTCCCACCGTGTCGACCAGGGGCGGGGCGGGCGCACTGTGGCTCTTGAACCGGCCGCCGATCGCGGCTTCCACCGCCTTCTGCGCCTCTTCCAGTCCCAGGCCGGTGGAGGTAAGGAACCAGGTCAGCGTCGTCTCGCAGATCCCGTACCAGGACGACTCGGCGTGGGTGCTGTTGACGACCGCGGTGACCAGGCGGGTCACCGCGCGTTCCAGGTGCCAGCTGCGGTCCTCGGCGTCCGTACCGGGAAGGGGTGCAAGCTGCTCGAACCGCTCGGCCATGTCCTCCAGCCAGTCACGCCACTCCAGCAGGCAGGTCACGACGCGTTCGGCGGTCTCCGACGCCTCTCCGACCGAGTGCGAATCGCAGCACCAGGTCTCGACGGGACCGCCGTGGTGGTTCGAATGGTCCCAACCGCAGGCCCACCGGCCATAACGGGACACCAGGAGCACGGTGACCTCGTCGATGAATCGAAAGCCCGCCATCCGCTCGGCACCGATGGGAGGCGCCATCGGAACGACCAGCGCCGTCAGCCGCGCCGCCTCGTCGTCGTCCCAGTCGAAAGCGTTCCGGCCGGGGGTAGCAGCGGACCACGGCAGGTCCCAGGCTCGTTCGCGGTGGATGGACGTGGCGTACCTCCGAGGTGAGACATGACGGAACAACTGACCGATCATGCCGACCAGGTCGAGACCTGTCATCCCAATTTGTTGACCACCGACCTGCGTCTCCCGCCGCCCGGCTGCCTTCACCCAGCCGGGCACATTCACGTGTACCTGCCTGAGCACTTACCCGTGTACGCCGACAGCTGTCGGCGTACACCCGAATGTGCGCCGGCCGGTACAGCGGAACGTGCACGGCCATCCCGGCTTTTTGGCCCAGTGCTGTGGCGCCAGGGTCCCCCGTCTGGTCAGGATCCGGGACAGTCGTCACCATCAACGGGGCCCTCTCCCGGAGGCGGCTGGGGTATGCCTCCGGGCCTTCCGGGTCCCGTGTCGCCTTGGGGCGCATCTGCCCGGCGCATCGGGCGGGGAACGCGGAAAGGTCCGAAGGTGCGTTCCTACTGACTTCGGCTTGTCAGGGTGAGGTTGGGGTGTCGAGGGTGAGGCCGGTGCCGGCTATGAAGCCGTCGATGGTGTCGGGCCGGTACTGCAGGCGTTTGAGGCGGTTGCGGACGAGGGTTTCGAGTCGGTCGAGGGCGACCACGGCGAGGTTGGCGAGGCTGCGCTTGACGTGTGCCCAGACCCATTCGACGGGGTTGAGGTCGGGTGAGTAGGCGGGGAGGAGGAAGACCGTCAGCCAGGTGCGCTGGGCGATCAACTCGCGCATGGCGTGGGAGACGTGGGTGTTGAGGCGGTCCCAGACCAGCACGATCGGTGCTTTGACGAGGTGGTGGGCACCGTCGACCAGGGCGATGAAGTCGCGCTCGCTCATGCTGCGGCGCTGACCCCTGCCTGCGGGGTGCGTGCGCAGGCGGTGGCACAGCCGGGTGCGGGAGCCGGGCCGCGTGGCGATCAGCCCGGCCACCGACAGGCGTCCCGAGCGGCGGCCGCTGACGGTCACGACCGGTGTGCGGCCCCGTCGGCCCCAGGTGCGTCCTTTGGGCGGTCGGCGGGTGAACCCTGCCTCGTCCTCGAAGCAGATGTAGCCCCCGCAGGCCGCCCGGGCGCTTTTACCTCCGCCCACGTCACCTCCTTCCACGCGGTGACGGCCTGCTCGTCCCGCTCGGCCACCCTGCGTACGGGGACCTGCGGGCTGAAGCCGAGCCGGTGCATCAGCCTCGTGGCGCCCGAGACGCTGTACGAGACGTGGAACTTCCGCCCGATCAGCGTGGCCACTCTGGCCGCGGTCCACACCTGGTCCTCCACCCAGCCGTGTGCGGCCGGGCCCTGCTCCAGGTACGCGGCGAGCTTCTCCAGGCGACGCGGAGACAACCGGCACCGCGCCCCACCCGGGCCGCGAGAGGCCAGCGCCTGGACACCGCCCTCGCGCCACAACTGGTGCCACTGGTAGGCCGACTTCGGACTCACCCGCAGACGTCGGGCCACCTCTGCCGGCTTGACCTCCTGCTCGAACAGCTCGGCCGCCTGAACCCGCACCGACTCCCGGCGCAGCCGTCCCGTGGCGGTCAGCCCGCCCCCATCCGCATATCTCACACACCATCGGATACAGCCACCACAACGAGCCCGTCAGGCAAACCAGGACAGTTCACCCTGACGAGCCGAAGTCAGTAACGGGATTCCAGGGCCGACCGGGTGACGTTCCTGAGGAACAGCACCGGCGTCGCCGCTGTGGTTACCGCGAACACCCCGAAGGCCAGCCGCATGCCGCCCAGTTCGGCCAGCAGGCCCACCAGAGCCGCACCGAGCGGCATGGCGCCGAAGCTGAAGAGCCGAGCCGCCGCGTCGTAGCGGCCGAGCATCTCGTCGGGGACCTTGCGCTGGGCGACGGTCCGGGAGTTGACCGTCCAGAGCGTGCCGCCCATACCGCCGAGGAAGGCACCGCCCGCCACTGCCCAGATGTTGGTGGTCAGGGCGGGCAGCGCCACCATCGCGGCGGTGCCGATCAGGTCGGCGAACATCGCCCGGCGAACACCGAGCAGCCGGTTCACCCAGGTCACAGCCATCGTGCCGGCCAGCCCGCCGATGCCGAGGGCGCTGAGCACAATGCCGTACTGCTGCGGTCCGAGTTCCATGGCCTGCTGGGCGTAGAGCGGCATGAGCGCCAGCCAGGCGCCCCAGACGGCGGCGAGCACGCCGACGACCAGCGACAGTGTGCGCAGCACCTCGTCTCGCCAGAGGAAGCGCAGCCCCTCGGCGATCCGGCTGTTGACCGAGACGGGAGCCGCGTCCGGGGCGGGCCCGTCGGCCCGGAAGTGGCCCACCAGCAGGAGCAGGGCCAGGGCAGCGACCGCGTAGGAGGCGCTTATCAGCCCCAGCGCGAGACCCGTCCCGGCGGCCAGCAGCAGCCCGCCGATGAAAGGCCCGGCGAACTCCTGCCCCACGGTCTCGGCCCCCACCATCCAGACGTTGGCGCGCTGCCGGCCCGCAGCCGGCACCGCAGCCGGTACCAGAGCGGAGGCGGAGGTCGAGGCCAGTACGTCGGCGACGCCGAGGATCACCCCGGCGGTGAAGAGCTGGCCGAGCGTGAGGGCACCGGTAACGGCTGAGACGGTGAGCCAGCCCATCGCAGCCAGCCGCATCCCATTTGCGCCCCAGAGCAGCCGCCTCCGGTCGAAGCGGTCGACGATCACGCCGATGTGCAAGGCGACAAGCAGCCAGGGCAGCGTGAGGGTCAACGAGACGGCGGTGACCTGGGCGGGAGAGCTGGTGAGCTGGGCTGCGAGCAGGGGGAGGGCCATCTTCATCACGCCGTCGGCGAGGTTGGTCGCGGCGGTGAAGCCGACCAGGACAGCGGTGTTGCGGCGACCAGGGTCTGGTGGGGCGCAGGGCCCCAGTGTCGACGTGCCGAGGCTTTTGTCGGTCTGCGTTCGTTCAGGCACCGCTGTGACCATGACCATCCCCTAACTACCTAACGCTTTAGCCGGTGAGATCACTTTGACGTACACCCCCGCCATCGCGCAACCGGTAAAACGTTTAGGCGGTAGAGTGGTGGAAACCTGTAGGAGGTGACCCGCAATGCTGGAGCCACCGGCCTCAGCCGTCCTGGTGGAGGCGTTCGCCAACACGGTCGACGTGGAAGAGACACATGATGAGATCGCCACCCCGGCCGGACTGGCCGACTGGCTGAAGGACCGCGGCCTGCTCGACGCACCCTGCGAGATCCCCACTGAAGTGCACGAGAACTATGTGACCCTTCGCGCAGGCATCCGCGAGGAGTTGGGCGCCCATGTCGGCGACACCCCCGACGCGGAACTGCTCGCCGCGGCGGACCGGGTGCTGGCCGAACACCCTGTGCTGGTCACGGTGCGCGGCTCACTGACCCCTGCGGCGGAGCTACCGGCGGAGTGTGGGCCGCTGGCCACGCTGGCGATCGCGTGGAGTGAGCTGGTCACGACCGGGGATGCTGCCCGACTCAAGCGCTGCGCAGAGCACACCTGCGGTTGGGCTTTCTGGGATGTGTCGAAGAACCGCAGCCGCCGCTGGTGCTCGATGAAGGTGTGCGGGAACCGCAACAAGAGCCGGTCCTACGCGTCCCGGCAACGGCAGACGATCTAGCCGTCGGTCGGCCGCGTTCCTGGGGAGTAGGGCATTGTGGTGCACGTTCGTGTGTACCGGGCTGTGCACTTTCACGCGAACGCCGACAGCAGCCTCCTGGTCGGCCGGGAGTCCGGCAGGCACCGGGCCGTAATGGATCTCCGGACCGGGTTTCACGTGGCGAGGCGGTCCGACCAACTGCGGGCACACCGACCGTTCGCCGCAGATACCGCAGATCCAGATCCGCGACGCCTTCTCACCCTGCGGACGTCGATGCCGCCCCGAGCCCGACTCCGTCACATCCCAGGCCATGCCCTGCCCATCGATCCACCCAGCCCACCGGCACGGCCCCGCCGGCGACGGGCCAGCAGGCCACACCGGCAACGGACACAGGGCACAGGCGCAGCAGCGGGCACGGACGGCGGACGGCGGGGAGCAGCCGAGGCCGGCGGACCGGGCAGCGGGCGCAACACGCGCAGCCAGGCCCCTCCCCGCCACATCACACTCGGTCAGAGCTGTGCAGTACAGCTGTGTTCAGGGACGCTCAGTCGTGGATCTCCCAAGCCCTCTGCGGGAACCAGTGGGGGAGGTCGTCGAGCGCCTCCGCGGGGAAGAACACCGGCCGGGTAAGAAGACGGTCGCCCTCCCGTTGGACGTTGACCATCAAGCCGAGGGAGTACGAGCAGGGCACACCCGCGCTCATGTAGGCGAGCTCGTCGTCCGGACGCGTCTCGGCGCGCTCCAGCATCCACCGCTCCAGCACGGACGGCACCCGCCCGACGAGAGCGGTCCCCTCCGCGGTGACCTGCGGGCCGCACAGGGCGTCGACCACGATGCCGGACAGCCGTTCGTCCTGGTAGTAGAGCTGGGGCCCGAACTCCCGGAACAGACCCTCACTGACCCTCCAAGTGCTGTCGCCCCGCCCGCCGGTCCACGTGCGGTGCTCGACATCTGCGGTGACACCACTCATCGAGTCCGTCACCTCGTCAGCACTCATACCGAAACGCAACGGTCCCACAGCCGTGAACGGCTCCAGCACCCACTGCTCGCGTTCCTCGTCCGGCCGGACATTCCACCATCCCTTAAACATGATCAACACCCTGCCCGTCCCCACTGACACACAGGGCAGCCGGACCGCTGAACCCCACGAAGGCCATCCACCAAGGCGGCCTGACAGCCACCCAGCAGCCGACCCTGGACTTCTACCTGCCAATGTCCTCGCTCATCAACTGCTGCAGTCGGTCCCTCAGGTCACCCGCACGATCCTTCGCCTCGTCCAACGCGGCCATGTCAAGGGCGTCGAACCCGTCCGCCATGTCGCGGCTCCGGCTCAACTCTCGAAACACCGCGTCCGCGGCGAGCACTACGTCCGCCGGCGCCACAACATGAAGCCGCTGCCGCACCGCCCCCAGACCATGGGCGGTGAACGCCTCCTGCACAGCCTCACCCCGCTCGCCCGGGGGCAAGGCCCGCAACACCTTCAGCAACGCCTGCGCGGCCTCCTCCAGCGCGGTCAGGAACTCGCCGTAGACACGCACCCTCAGCTCTCGCGTCCACCGACGCTCCTCCCACCGCGCCCGACGCAGCTCCGCCAAATGCGTCGCCACGGCCCCCAGACACACACCCACCAACGCGAACACCGGCGCTATCCAACTCCCCATGGCCAAACCGCTACCCAGCCTCCCCGCCCAGCACACGACAAGCGGCCCAGGGCTTCGGCGTAGTTGACGGACGCCCGGTTTGTGGTGATCTGTTGGCTGGTGGGTGCCCTGAAGGCAGGACAGGCACGGCTTCCAAGATCATGGAGTTCTCGACGCCCCGTGACCTGTCTGGAAGACCGTGCCTGCCGACGCAGCATCCCCGATCCCGCCTGCCCTTGACCAGCTACGCGAGCAGTCCGACGCCGCTCCCGGGGAGGTCCCCTGCCTGCTGGAGCGACTGGCCCAGGTACCTGACCCACGCGATCCGCGCGGCTGGAGCCCCGCCATGTAGCTGTCGTGGGTCTCGTCGTAGCACGTGGCCAGGCCCCGCCACGCTCGGATTCCGTGGGAGACCGGTTGCCCGCCCGCGCTGCCGCGCCTCTTTCGGTACGGCCCGTTCAGACAGCGGAAAGGTGCAGCTTGAACGGCGAACCGTTGGAGCTGGGCGTCCAGCCGTTCGACCGCGCGGCCCGAATACCTGCGGCGACTTCGCGCGGTAGGACGACCTCAGCCGGCACCATGTTCGGTTCGAGCACGGCCGGCCGACCGGTCTCCACGACGAGCGTCGTTCCGGGACAGGCCGCGTCCTCCACCATGTAACCCAAGGTGATGCCGTCGTAGTCGCAGCACGGTTTCCTGCTCACTCGCCAGCGGTACTCGACGCCGTCGACGACAATCCGGCGGGAACCCTTCTTCGCCAGTGCCACTCTTTGCCCTTCGGCCTTCGACTGCTCGTATATGTCTGTCGCCGCCAGTCTCCCTGTACGGCACACGCGTGTCACCGGGTTTGGCCCAGAGCTTCGGCGCAGTCGCTTGGCATCTGCTTTGTGATCACGCAAGGCCGAGGAGCGCGAGGGGCCGGCGTGCGTCGCGCGCGTTGCGGCGGAGGCCGGCCGCAATGTTCCTGACGCCGCTCAGCCGCAGGGCTCCAACAGCGAGGTTGCGCCAGGTCGCCATGGCGCGGGGAGCGTTCCCGGTTCGCAGTTGGGAGGCGTCCTCGGCGAAGGTCGTGTCGCGGACGTGGTGCAGGGCCTCAATCTTCCAGTGGCCCCGGATCAGTTGCGCGAGCTGGGCGGGAGTGGCCTGTTCGGCGGTCAGGCTGGTGACCGCATAGATGGTCGCGATGGTGGTCTTGCCGGTTTTGCGGTCGGTGCGGCGGCGCTTGACCTGGACCGCCTGGCAGGCACCGGGGAAGAGCAGGTTGTTGACGGTGGCGACCTTAATCCGGCGGATCTCGGAACGGCCGTGTCCGATTCCCCGGGTGCGTCCCTGGAGCGGAATGTCCTTCCAGGGAAGGGATTTGAGCTGTCTGCGCAACTTCTTCTGGTTGTCCTTGACGATCGCGATGTAGTGGGCCCGGCGGCCGAGGAGGTAGGCGGCGTGCTCGCGCTGGGTGTGCAGTGCGTCGCTGGTGACCACCATTCCGGCGAGGTCCGCGACGCTGTCCAGCAGCGGCTGGAAGCGGGTGGTCTCGCCGGTCTTCTCGCCGACGTCGAGCTGGGCCAGGACCAGGCCGTTGGTGTGCTCCACCGCAGCGAGCAGGTGGATCTTCCGGCCGTCGGCCCTGGCCGCGCCGCGCAGGCTCTTGCCGTCCACAGACAGTGCGCGCAGCCCGGAGTTCGTTGGTCGGCGGTCGGCGAGCCAGCCACCTACCGCCCGGTCCAGGGCGTCGCCGTCGATGCGGGTCAGCAGCCGGCGGACCGTCGCCTCGGCCGGGACCAGCCGCCTGGGCAGCAGCGGGTCGGGGTGCACGCCGAGGTGTTCCAGCACGTACGGCGGCGCGTCCGTGATCCACTCGCCGACCGCCAGCAGCGAGGTCGCCCCGGCCAATACCGCGCATGCCGTCAGGGTGAGGACGACGGCCAGCGTGTACCGCACACCGCGCGGATCGCGTGGGTCAGGTACCTGGGCCAGTCGCTCCAGCAGGCAGGGGACCTCCCCGGGAGCGGCGTCGGACTGCTCGCGTAGCTGGTCAAGGGCAGGCGGGATCGGAGATGCTGCGTCGGCAGGCACGGTCTTCCAGACAGGTCACGGGGCGTCGAGAACTCCATGATCTTGGAAGCCGTGCCTGTCCTGCCTTCAGGGCACCCACCAGCCAACAGATCACCACAAACCGGGCGTCCGTCAACTACACCGAAGCCCTGGTGCGGGACCGAGTTGACCGAGATCGTCGAGTCCTTGCCGATTCTCTGAACTTATTGCCGAGCCTTGCTCGTGGCCACGATGTCGATGGCGACTCGAAGCGGTGTCTCCGCATTCCCAAGTAGTGCCCGGGTGATTGCAATCGCCTGGATGATGCTCATTCCGCGCTCGGCTAGGAGGGTCTGGACAGCCTCCATTCCGTCACTCTCAAGGACTGGCCGGGACTGTTCGACCAGCGCTGCCCAGCGTGCGGCCTCCTCGGGGCCTAGCCCGATGACGTGGTCAAACACGACTTCTTCCTTCCCGTGATGGGCAGATGGGTTGCTCACGTCTCGTCAGAGCCCAGTGCTGCGCTCAGAACCTGCACGGCGTCAGCGTATTGAAGGCGGTCGAACTGAAACGGGCCGGACCCCGAATAGTCGCGTGTCTTGCGGTGAGGTTGTTCGAAGGAGTCCCAGGTCACGTGGTCAGGAGTCACTGTGATGCTGGCCATCAGCGGCCAGCATCCCCACTCACCGCATTCACAGCCGAGCACGGGAGTCTTCGGCCCCGTCGCTCCGTTGGATCGTCCATGGAAATGGTCTTCCATCGAGCCGAACTGGAAGAACTGCGGGATAAGGCCCCCATAGGCGTCTCCCGATGGTTGCATCTCAGCGTCCGTCTCGAACTGGTCGATCAAGTCGGTGAGCGGTGTTCCGTCGATGTACGGGACGACTTCAAGCACGCTGCGATACGCGTGGCCTCGGCAGTCGAAGAGGATTTCCTGGTTGGTCATATGCTGATTGTTGCAGCTCGTGCCTTCCTTGTTCCTCCTGATTATGGTGGGCAGCTTCAGGGGATTGAGGGGCGGTGTCCACCAGGTTGAGATCGTCCCTGGTCAGCGAAGGAGCTCGGCGTTGCTGGCGGTCCGCTTCAGCCGGTCCAGGAGCAGTTCCGTGGCCTGCTGGCCGTTGAGGCCGCCCAGGGCCCGGCGCAAGGCCCACGCCGCGGGCGTGCGGGCGGGGCCGAGAAGGAGTTCCTCGCGGCGGGTGCCGGAGGCCTTGACGTCGACTGCCGGGAAGAGGCGCTTGTCGGCGAGGCGGCGGTCGAGGCGGAGCTCCATGTTGCCGGTGCTCTTGAACTCCTCGAAGATCAGGTCGTCCATGCGGGAGCCGGTGTCGACGAGGGCGGTGGCCAGGATGGTCAGCGAGCCGCCGTTCTCGATGTTTCGTGCCGCGCCGAAGAGCCTCTTCGGGTGCTGGAGTGCCGAGGCGTCGAGGCCGCCCGAGAGGGTCCGTCCGTGAGCGGGTGCGGTGGCGTTGTAGGCACGGGCGAGGCGGGTGATGGAGTCGAGCAGCACAACGACGTCGTGGCCGAGTTCGACGAGGCGCTTGGCGCGTTCGACTGCGAGTTCGGCGACGGCGATGTGTTCACGGGCGGGCCGGTCGAAGGTGGAAGCGATGACCTCGCCCTTGACCGCGCGCCGCATGTCGGTGACCTCCTCCGGACGCTCGTCGACCAGGACGACCATCAGGTGCGCCTCGGGGTGGTTGCGGGCGATCGCCGCCGCGACCGTCTGGAGGACGATCGTCTTGCCGGCCTTCGGCGGCGCCACGATCAGACCGCGCTGGCCCTTCCCGATCGGGGCCACCAGGTCGATGACGCGGCCGGTCAGCTGCTGCTGGTCGGTCTCCAGACACAGTTGCTCCTGCGGGTACAGCGGCGTCAGTTCATGGAAGGCGGGCCGGGATTGGGACCTGTCGATGGGGTCGCCGTTGACCGTGTCGATGCGGGCCAGCGGCGTCTGGGCGGCACCGCCCGAACGCGGGCGGGTCGCGCCGGTCAGGACGTCGCCGGGCCGCAGGCCCAGTGCGCGCACCTGGCCGGCGGGCAGGTGAACATCGCTGGACCCGGGGAGGTAGCCGGAGGCGCGCAGGACGGCGCTCCCCTCGCGGATGTCCAGCACACCGGCGACTGGGAGGAGGTCGCTTTCCACGGTGGTGGCCGGCTGCGCCGGCCGGTTGGAGCGGCTGCGCGTTCGCGGCGACGGCAGTGCGGACCGGCCGCCGCGGCTTTCGGCGTCCGCGGGCCGGGGACCGGCCGTCGGCATCGGCGGCCGGCCGGTGGAGCGCTTGGCGGTGATCGCCTCAACGAGTTCGCCCTTACGTAGGCGGGCGGCGCGCGGAATGCCCAGGGCGCAGGCGAGTTGGTGGAGATCTGTCTTCATCAGGCCGTCCAGCGGCCTGGTGGTCGACGGTTCGGTGGTGGTCGTCACGATGAGGTACTCCTGTGGTGTCGAAGGGTATGGCGGCGCCCGGCGGGCCCGGCGTGAGTGGCACGCAGCGGTGGGCGGCTCGGCCGGCCGGGTGCGGGGAGCGGGGAGCGGGAACATGGTTCAGCTGCAGCGCTCGGCATGGGCGTGGGCGCGGCAGCGTTCTCACGGCCCTGCATGGCCGCGGCGGGTGGGAGTCGGTTGCCTGCCGGTGAGGGTTCGCCGGGACACTGCCGGGCAGGGCGCTCTCAGGTGTTGCCGTCGTGCCAGGCACGGAGCAGGAGGAGGGCGGTGGTTTTCCGGTGTCCGGGCCTGCCACGGTGGGGTGCTCCGGTGTGCGGTGGCGCCTGGTTCCCGCACCCTGAGGGTGGGCGTCCAGTATCGCTGTCGCGCATTTTAGCACCTCGCGGCCTGGGCAGCCAGGCGGCGTGCTGTTGGCACCGTTGGCTGTCCAGGCGGATCCGCAGGTGAGGGTTGGTGCTGTTGGGCCAGCGGCGACGACGGTAGGCCGGGTAGTCGGCGATCGCCTCGGCGGTGTAGTCGTCCAGCGGCCGGTCGAATCCGTCCGGGTCGAGGCGGCGGCCGGCCAGGTCGACCTCGTCCAGTTGGAGCGCACGGATGCGCCGGGCGGGCAGTGCGTGGACGCCCGCGAGGGCGACGACCACGCGCAGGGCGGGATCCTGCCGGGCAGCGAGGGCGACGGCGTCGACTTCCTGATCGGAGAACGGAATCGGCACCGCGGCGTGGTTCTTGCCGGTTGTCACCCCTCGCATCGGGTTGGCGAAGACGAGCCGTTCCTTCTTCAGCACGTTGAACAGGCTCCGCAGGGCACTGGCCTCGTGCACCCGGTTAGGGCGGTCGGTTAGGGCGGTCGGCCAGGGCGCGGTCCCGCGCACGCCGCCTCCTTCACCCAAGGGACGATTGTCCGGTGGGATCGCGGTCGCGTTCCGATCGCGGATCTCATCTGTCGGGGCTTCCACACTCGGCTTCCTGACGTTACGTCAGGCCTTCACGACGGTCCTGGCCGCGCGCCCTGGACGGCGCGCCCATCGCCTCGATCACCGACACGCTGCTCGGAGCTCTGCTCGACCTGGCCGCCCATCTCGACCCGCGCGGCTGCGGAACCGACGCCAACGGCGCTGTCGTCAGCGTGTTGCGCCTGATCGTCGCCGCGGCCTACAACACTGCCGAACCCGGCGAAGAGGCGGGGCTCCTGTACGTCACACCAGCCATCGTCGGACTCAAGGGACGGCCGGTATGGCTGGAGCGCCGACGGGCCGGCGGGCCGATCACGGCCAGGTTTCCCGCCGATCGCTGCTGACCGGCATCCTGTCCCGGAGGAGGGCCTGGTGCATACCATTGTCCAGGTGCCGCTCGGAGATCACCAGTGGCCGAGGGTAGGAAGGCCTGCAGTGCAGGTCAGTCAGAGCCGGGAAGCGGCGCGAGGAGAGCGGTGGTCCCGGGCCGCCGCCCGCAGGATCTCGGCCTGGCGAGGACGACGCCGCCCTATCGGACCCGGTGCCTCTCCTCGCCGGTGGCCTTCGGCGCCCGGCCCCACATCCACGCGCCCCCGGCGAGGACGGCCAGCACTCCCAGCACTCCCATGCCAGCGGTCCAGCCCACCCGCTCCAGGACCGCGACGATCAACCCCGCCAGCCCTTCCCCACCGGGGTTCTCCCCCGGGGCCGGTGGCTCACCGTCCGCCAGCAGGCCGAACACCGCGCCGTGCGCTACCTGACTACCTGTCATCTGCATCTCCATCCCCTGGGGAGCCCCGCCCGGCAGACCGCCTCACAGCCTGCCGGGCGCTCCCCCGTGTGTGATCACTCCGCACGGAGCGTCAAGTGTGCGTGCCGACGTGGACAACTGCCGCCTACCGCGTTTCAGTTCCGCCACTGGTCAGGACAGGTGAAGCCAGGGCGATACCGTCGTCTTGGCCACCGGGCCGACTTCCGGCACCTCAACACCCTGGGCATCGTCGGACACTGGACCGGGCGGTCAAACTTCGGCGAGACAACCACCGCTCAGTCAAACTTCGCTGAGACGGGTCAGCGTACGACGCTTCCCGTCGAGGTGTCGTACGCGGTGTGATGGCCGACCGACAGAATCCGCTGACCTGCAGTGGCTGCAAGCGTATCCGCTTCGGTTCCCGTCCGGCCGAAGATCGTTTCCCGTTGGGCAATCGGTGTGGGATTGGTGTGAGTTTGCCAGGCGGGGAACTGCCCGTGCCGGACAGCGACAGTCAGGCGGGTCCGTGCTTCGCACGCATCTCCTCCGGCGAAAGGCGTGATCATCGCGGCTAGGCAGTGTCGTCAAAGTGATTTCGTGGCCCCGCATCGCAAGCCAGCGGCCGGTAGAGATTTGCATGAATGCCATTTGGCAGTCGTGCCACTTCTCTACCTTGGGAGCGTCCGTCGACGAACCTGTGGTCTTTCCTCACCAAGCGAGGGCGCATGAAGCGACACACGAACCCGGCCGCTCCGAACACCGGAACCATCGGCATCGTCCAGATATCCGACCTGCACCTCCGGGACGCTCCGGGGGCCCGGAGCTTCGTCGGTCACGAACCCGACGACGGGCTCGCCGCCGTCCTCGCGGACGCGAAGCAGGCGATCGCGGACGCCGCGCTGGTGGTCGCCACCGGAGACCTGACGGACATCGGCGAGCCGGTCGTGTACGAACGGATGGGCGAGGTCCTGGACGCACTCCCCACCCCGGTCTACTGCCTCGCCGGCAACCACGACCGGCAGGACACACTGCAGGCCTGCCTGCCCCGCCCCAACGTCCACGTGGAGCCCGCTGTCCGGCTCGGGAACTGGCTGATGTTGTTCCTCGACACCAACGCGCACGGCCGCGAGGCCGCCGCCGACGGCACCTACCGCGACCGCGACGACCGGGTGCACGCGGCCCGCCCAGCCCGGCCTCACCCCGGTCGAGGAGGAACGCGCCCGCGCGATCCTGGCCACCACCCGGGCGGAACACGTCTTCGTGTGGCTGCACCAGCCGCCGCTGCTCCAGACCGCCCCGGACGTCCAGAGCTACCGCGAACTCACCGCACTGATGAGCGACTTCCCCAAGATTCGCGCGATCGGCGCCGGCCACCTGCACGGTGACCTGTCCGGCGAGTTCGAGGGGCGCCCCGTGTACGTGTGCCCGTCGACCTTCTTCAGCATCGACCACCTGAACCGGACCTTCCAGGGCCCCGGCTACCGCACCTACACCCTGCATCCCGACGGTCGCGTCGACAGCGAGGTCCACACCGTGTCCGGCGGGATCACCGACACCATGCGTGCCGCGCCGCTCCCCGTCTTCCTCGCCGACCTGCTGGCGGGCCGGATCACCGGAGAGGAGCTCCAGGCCCTGAGCGACGCCGAGTTCGAGGAACGCTTCGGCGAACCGCGCCCGATGCGCCGGCCGTAAGCCCGTACAGCACCGAACCGCGGTAGGCCGCACCTCCGCATCACGCGCTCCCTGGTCGAGGCCTTTGGCTGCGGGCCCGCCCCGGCCGGCATCTCCTGTCCACCCCGTCTCCGCGCGGCGCGTCGGACAGGTCGCCTTCCCCGGCGGCTACGACTACGGCCTGAGATAGGGCCTGCCTCGCCAGCAGAGCCCGCCCCGGGACGGCCGGCACCCCGTGCCGACCGCCCGGGGTGCCGGTCCAAGCCGGGGGCGGGGCCGGATCTGCGCCTTGCAAGTCTCGATGCCGTGGAGCGACGCCACTTTTCTATGGTTGGTCGCGACGGCAGCCGAACGGGCACGCCTCCGAGGAGACCGAGGAACCATGAAACGGCACAAGCACGTTCTGACAGCGGCCATCTGCACCGTCCCCCTCGCACTCACCGCCGGCGCCTGCTCGGCCTCCGACGACCCGGTGTCCGACGGCTCCGCCCAGGCCGCCCCGGCCGCCGACGGCCCGGCGACCGACGGCGGCACACTCAGAGTCGACCTGGACCACCCGTTCGCCAAGCTCGACCCGGCCGACGGCACACTGACCTCGCTCCCCGTGCTGGTCCTCGCCAACGCGCTGTACGACCCGCTGATGGTCACCGGCGACAACGGCGCCGTGAAGCCGTATCTGGCCAAGGCCTTCACCTCCAACGCGGACGCCACTGCCTGGACCCTGGAGCTGCGCGAAGGCGTGAAGTTCAGCGACGGCAAGCCGCTGGACGCCCAGGCCGTGGCCGACCACGTCAACCGGCTGGCCAAGCCGGAGAGCAAGTGCTCCTGCGCCACCGACGCCGCCACCATCGGCGGCATGACAGTGAACAGCCCGACCAGCGTCGTCTTCACCCTCAAGACTCCGAACGCGGCCTTCCCCAACCTGTTCACCCGCTCCCTCGGCTACGTCTTCCAGGCCCCAGCCGGCGACGCACCCGCAGTCGGCTCCGGCCCGTCCACCGTGGAGAGCGTCCAGCCGGGCGTCTCGGTGACCGTCGCCCGCAACCCCTCCTACTGGGGCGACAAGGGCCACGCCGACAGGCTCGTCTACCGGGTGCTGCCCGACGCCGACAGCCGCTACCAGTCGCTGCGCTCCGGCCACACCGACCTGATCTGAGCCGAGACGCCCGCCCAGCTCAAGCAGGCCCCCGCAGACGGACTGCGCGTCGCCACCGGCCCCAGCTCCACCTCCACCATCCTGGCGACTCCTACGCCGCGGGCACCGGTTCGTCGTGGACAGCTATCTCGACGACACCTGCCACTGCAGCGCGGCCGCCTACCCCTCCCTGTTCGCCCAGCAGACGGCACCGGCCTCATTCAGCTTCCAGGCGTGCGGCGGAGCCGTCACCACCGACGTCCCGGCCACCCAGCTCGCCCCGCTCAGCCCGACCACCACCCTGGTCAGCTTGACCGTCGGCGGCAACGACGTCGACTTCAAGGACGTCATGCGGAGCTGCCAGTTCGGCGGCGACAACACCTGCGTCGGCGCCGTCGACACGGCCGAACAGACCGCCCGCACTCAGCTGCCGGCCCGCCTCGACGCCGTGTACAGCGCGGTACGGGAGCGTGCGTCCGGTGCCCGTGTCGTGGTCACCGGCTACCCGCGGTTCTTCAACCCGGCCAGCCCCAGCCTCTGCGCCGGTATGGGCGCCACCAAGCGTGCCGCGCTCAACCGAGGGGCCGACACGCTCAACAGCGTCATCGAGGGCGAGGTCGCCAAGTGCGCCGGATTCGTCTACCAGGACGTGGCCACCCCGTTCGCCGGCCACGAGCTCTGCGACGCGGCTCCGTTCCTCAACGGCCTCATTCTCAATTCCGGCTCGTACCACCCCAACGCCGCCGGCCAGGCAAACGGCTATCTTCCCGCTCTGCGCGCCGACCTCTGAACACCCACACCTGCCGGCGCCACCCGCCCCTCCCTCTGGCCCGCCCCACGAACCCCGCCTGACTAGCAACGACGCTTCCGGCCTCTCGCATGCTCGGAGGGCTGGAAGCGTTCCCAAGCAGCAATACGGCTGGTCAACCCGACATAGTGTCGCGTTGACCAGCCACATTGGGTCGGTTGACCGTGATCGGCACCGGAGTAGTCACTTCCATGAACCCCGCCAAGCGAGTCTGCTCTCGTGCGTCCATCCCCGCCGCTGAAGGCCTTCCGCCCGCGGCGGGGAGCGGCCGATGCCTCGCGGAATCGCCTACGGCTTGGTCAACCGCCGGTGCCACCAGGGGCAGCTCGGCAAGTCCCACCAAGGGCTGGTCAACCATCGGGACGCATACGGATCCGGCAAGGTGCGACGCTCGAACTCTGCGTCGAGCCTGGCCACGATCTGGCTCAGTTCACGGCGTGCAGCCGACGGCAGTGCATCGAGCATGGCTTGCACATTGTCCCGGCCCCCAAGCACATCGTGGCACGGGCAATCCGCCAACGGCACGTAGAGCCAGCGGCCGGGCTGGCGCAGGAACCGCTCGTACTGGCCGAGCGCCGAGCAGGAACAGCACGGTCACGCTGTCCAGACGCTCGAGTGCGTCGTGCCCGGGCCCCAGGTGTCGGGCGGCGCGGAGCAGCAGGGCGAGGGCGGCGGGTGCGGTGGCCGGGACCAGGGCGGCGAGACACAGGGACGTGCCCGTCACCAGGATGGCGGCGCTGTAGAGGAGGGCAGCGGTGCTCGGCGGGACGGCCTCCGGGGCCGGCACCCGGCGCCGCCTTCTCCACGTGCCCTGCCGATCCCCGGCAGGCAAGGCCCCGCACTCGGCGCACTCGAACGAAGACCTTGCCTGTCGCGTACAGCTACGGCCGCCCGGTCAGGACCAGGCCTGGCGGCCACCGGCGTGAACCGGACTCATCAACCACCGCTCTTGCGGCGGAAGTTGCGCTTGCCGCCCACCGCGCCGTGAGCGCCGTGGATCTTCGAGTCGCCACTCGGGCCGCCGGCCGCGCTATCGGACTTGGCGCCGTGCTTGCGCTCCAGAGCGGCGAGGAACCGGGCCTTGACGTCGTCCTGGGTGGCTGGCGCGGGGGCCTCGGCAGCCTCCGTGGCCTCCGGGCTCTCGGTGTTCTCCGGGTTCTCAGATGACTTCACGTCGCTGCTCATGTAGAACCTCTTCCTTGAGGGATGGTGGCGGTTGTTGACTTCACGCACACCATGTCATGCCCAAGCGCCCCACCTGCGGGTGGGTACCGATCCTGTACGGACAGAACCTGCGGTCGAGTGACGGTCGGGATGGCGGGGACCTCACCGGCCAGGGCGTCGAGATCGCCGAGTTGCTCGGGTCGGATGACGGCGCCGTCCAGCAGCTCGGTGGTCAGCCGCTCCTGGCCGCGGGCCATCGCCTCGGTGCAGCCGTCCTCGATCAGTCGCCGTAGCAGGCCGATGACGCCGCCGGTGCGGCGGAACAGGTACTCGGGCATGGCGCCGCAGGTGAGCATCCCCGGCTGGGCGCGAAGGAGGCACAGCTGATCCTCGATCCCGGCCAGGTGGTCGACGAGCGCGCGGATCTTGGCGGGGGTCGTGTACGCGAACGGATCGAGGTCGACGAGGTCGAAGCGGCGCTCGGTCTGGGTGGCGGCCGCAGGTTGTGGCTTCGGCCGCGCCGGATGTCGGGGACGATCAGCTGACTCGTGGCGGGGTCGATGGGCGACCGGGGCGAACGCGTCGCGGGTGCCGGGCATGGGCTCGGTGTGCGGGGCGAGCTGGCGGTGGACCTCGCGTCACAGGAACGGCCTGCTGCGGCAGTACTTCCCGAAGGGCACCGACCTGTCGGTCCACACCCCCGAACGGCTGGCCGCCGTCGCCGACCAGCTCAACCGCCGCCCACGCAAAACGCTCGGCTGGGAAACCCCAGCCGAGCGTCTGGCTAAACTCATCGCGGCCTAGACAACCGACCACGTGTTGCAACGACCGTTAGGAACCGCCAGGCATGGGGGCGGGCCTTCGACGTCGCCGGACGCCGTCAGCGGCGCGATCGGTCAGGAACCGGCGTCAGAAGCACTTGATCCTGCCGCAGTTGGGAACGGAGATCTTGTGCTGGGTGCCGGCCCTCCACTCCAGGTGCGGGATCAAGCCGATCCAGGTGAGCAGCCCGCCCAGTCCGATCTGGGCCAGGTTCTGGTCGGTCCACCAGATCGAGAGCGTTCCCGACTGGTTGATCTCCAGCCAGGCGTTGGTGTAGCCGGCGGTGCCGGAGGACCAGCAGGCCTGGTTGCCGACGCCGTAGACGAAGTTGCCGTCCGTCTGCATGGTCGCCCGGGTGCCGCAGCCGGCGCTGCCCGGAGCGCTCCACTCCTTCACCCGGCGCTCCTGCCCGAGTTCGTTGACCTCCGTGTACCAGAGCGCCAGTTCACCGTTGTCCTCCATCTTCAGGACGGTCCACTGGTCCGGGTTCCCGGTGGCCTCGAAGGTCTGGCCGCGGCAGATGGTGAAGTTCCTCCACATCCAGGAGCCCTGGCGCTCCGCGCCGGGGGGGCTGGAGGGCGCAGTCGGAGGACGGCTGGCCACCACCACCGGTGTTGCCGCCTCCGCCACCGCCTCCGCCACCGGTGTTGCCGCCGCCTCCTCCGGAGCCGCCGCCACCGGGGGTCGGGCCGTTCTGGACGTTGTCCAGGCGCCAGCGCTGCTTGTCGGAGCCGTCGCACCGCCACACCCCGAGCTGCTCACCGGCGTTGTTGGCGGTGAGGCAGCCACCGTCGGTGGCGCTGACGATCCAGTACCAGCCGTTGCCCGCGTCGCGGAAGGACCAGCGCTGGTTGGCGTTCCCCTGCTGGTTCTGCGTCAGGTGGGTGCGGTGGACGCCGGGGTTGTGGTCCATCACCATGCCCTGGCCCGGCGCGGCCTTGCCGTCCGTGAGGAGGGTCTCGACGATCCACTGGCCGTTGCCCGCGTCCCAGAACGCCCACCGCTGGGCGGCGTTGCCGTTGCCGCCCAGTGCCTTGATGGAGGTGCCGGAGGCGGTGTTGGCGCCGTCGAGGTCGGCGACCAGCCCGTTGTTGTTCGACCGGAGCGTGGCGACCTGGCTGCTGCCGATGTTCGGACCGACCACCGGACCGCCGGGCGACCCGCCGGAGGATCCGCCGCCGGGCTGCGGCTGCGGCTGCGGCTGCGGCTGCGGCTGGGGAGCGGACGGCCCCTGGGCCACGTTGTCGAGGCGCCACTTCTGGCGGTCGCTGCCGTCGCAGGGGCTGATGGCGAGGGCTTCGCCGGGGTTGTTGGCGGTGAGGCAGTTGTTGTCGGTGTCGCTGGTGATCCAGAACCAGCCGCCTCCCGCGTCCCGGAACGCCCAGTGCTGGTTGGCGTTGCCGTCCATGCTGCGGATCAGGTGAGTGCGGTGGTTGCCTGGGTCGTGGTCCATGACCATGCCCTGACCAGCCGCCGTCTTCCCGTCCGTCAGGAGGGTCTCGATGATCCACCGCCCGTTCGCGGTGGCCCAGAACGCCCAGCGTTGCGCGTCGTTGCCGTTCGCGCCGAGCGCCTTGATCGACGTACCGGAGTTGGTGCTCGCACCGTCCAGGTCCGCCACCATCCCGTTGTTCCCGGAGACGAGGGTGGAGACCTGCCCGGCTCCGACGCCGGGGTTGACCACCGGGCCGGTGCCCGGCTTCGGCGCCGGCTGCTGGGGCGCGCGGGGCGGGACGCTGCCCAGGCCCCAGCGCTGCGAGTCGGTCGCGTTGCAGTCCCAGATCTGCAGGGCGGTGCCGTTCGCGGAGTTGCCGTCGGTGACGTCCAGGCACCTGCCCGAGGCGGGGTTGACGAGTGAACTGTTGTCGCCCTGCTGCCAGTTCTGGGCAGGGGTGCCGTTGCAGGTGTACAGGCCGACCCGGGTGCCGCGGTTGGTGAGGCCCCCGGCCACGTCCAGGCACTTGTCGAACGCCTTCAGGGTGAAGACGCCGCTGCTCGCGGACGGCGTCCAGCGCTGGGAGCGGGTGTTGTTGCAGTCGTACAGGTCGATCGGGGTCTTGTCGGCCGTGTTGCCTCCGGTGACGTCCAGGCACTTGCCCGGGAACGCCGAGTAGACGGGCACCGAGCCGGCGTCACCGCCGCCGTCACTGCCGGTGGGGCCGGTCAGGCGGAACTTCTGGCGGTCGGAGCCGTCGCAGGTGCCGACCGTCAGCGGCTGGCCGGACGCGGACAGGGTCAGGCAGCCGCCGCCGTCACCGTTGGTGATCGTCGACCAGCCGTTCCCGGCGTCGGCGAACTTCCAGAGCTGGTTCGTCCGGTCCGCCGCCACCGCCTGGAGCTCGGTGCGGTGGGAGGCGGTGTCCTGCCCGAGGACCAGCCGCTCCTCCGGGCGGTTGCCGCCGTAGGTGAGCCGGGACTCGATCAGCCAGTTGCCGTTGCCCCGGTCCCAGAACGCCCAGCGCTGGGAGTCGGTCGAGTTGGGTTGCCACGCCTGGACGGGCGTGCCCACGGCGGGCACGCCGCCGCGTACGTCCGGCACCAGTTGGGCGTCGGCGGCGGAGACGATGCTGATCCCCTGGGTCGGCTCCGGCCGCGTACCGCCGCCGGGTCCGCTGGGCCAGCTCGGCCCGCCGGGGGTGCCTCCCCAGGAGGGCAGGCTGGGCAGCGGCGGGAAGCCGGGCAGGCCGATGGCGGGGAGCGCGGGCACGGACGGGCCGCCGCCGGGTGTGCCACCGCCACCGGGGTTGGGATCGCCGGGGCCGGGCGGGGCGTCGTCGTCGGCGGCCGGTTGGTTGGTGTCCGCCGGCTCGCACTTGTTCGGCTGTTCCGGGGCCTTGGGCGGATTGGCGGACGCGGCGGGGTCGTTCGGGAAGCCCGAGGTGGTCGGCCACGGCACGTTCGGCAGACCGGGCAGCGACGGCCACGGGATCGTCGGGAAGCCCGGGATCGACGGCCAGCTCCAGGAGGGCTGGTCCAGCAGCTGGGGCCACGGGACGGACGGGAACGACGGCGCGCCCGGCCACGTGACGGTGGGCATGGCGGGGTGGCCGGGGAACGGAACGGTCGGATTGCCGGGGACGGAGGGCCACTTGACCTGCGGGAACCCGGGGACGGTCGGCCAGGCGAGGCCCGGGTGGTCCGGGATCGCCGGGTCGGTGACCGCCGGGAGGCCGGGGACCAGGGCGGTGCCGTCGTCGTTCCCGTTGCCGGGCAGTGGCAGCACCGGCCACGGGACGTCGGCGTGTCCGGGCATCGTGGGCCAGGGGACGGTCGGGAAACCCGGCACGGAAGGCCAGGTGGCCTCGGGGTGGCCGCCGATCGTCGGCCACGGCAGGCTCGGCACGGTCGGGAACCCGGGCCAGCGGATCTCCGGCAGATCGGGGTGGCCGGGCATGGGGATGTTCGGGTAGCCGGGGACGGACGGCCAGGCGATGGCCGGATGCGCGGGCAGGGACGGCCAGGTCAGCTCGGGGTGGTCCGCCACGGTCGGCCACGGAGTGTCCGGGAATCCCGGAACGGCGTGACCGGGCCCGTTGCAGGGCATGGACAGCCGCCACCGCTGCCGGTCGGACCCGTCGCAGTCCTTCGTGGCCAGGCCGGCCCCGTCCGTCGAGGCGGTGAGGCAGGCCCCGGTGGACGCGGCGGTGATCTGGTACCAGCCGTCCACGTCGGCCGGGGCGAACCGCCAGCGCTGGCCCGGACTGCCGTCGGGCTTTCCGGTGGCGTCGTTCTCGATCGGGCGGATCGCCACCTGGTCGCCGTACGTGGGGAGGCCGAGCACGCTGCCCTGCCCTGCGGCGGTGGTGCCGTTGGTCAGTCCGGTCTCGATCACCCAGGTGTCGTCGGACTTCTGCCAGGTCGCCCAGTTCTGCTGCGGGGCACAGGCGGGTGCGGCCGCGCGCACCCCCGTGCCGGCGGCCGGTGAACCGCCCGTCACGTCGGCGACCAGGTTGCCGGAGGCCGAGGTGAGGACCGAGGTCCTGCCGTGCTGTGGTGCCGACGGGTCGGCACTCGCGGGTGTCTGCGCGGTGGTGGTGTCGGCCGCGGTGGTGGCGGCGGCCGGTACGGCCGCGACGCGGGGGAGCGGCGGAAGGCCCTGCGGACAGTGGTCCCGCCCGTTCTGACGGTCCTGGGGATTCGGTTCCAGCCGGAACCCGACGGGCAGGTGGTCGGACTGGGCGTGGTTGAAGTAGCCCTGAAGGAAGGCGCTGTAGTCCTGGGCTATGCCCGTCGGGTCACTGGCGACCATGTAGTCCAGTTCGCGCTTCCCCACTGGACTCGTCGGCCGGGTCTCCTGGCCGCTCGCTATCACACGCCACGTGGGATGTGTGGCGAGCGCCCCGGCGAGACTTCCGGGGGTGCGGTTGAAGTCGCCCATGACCGCCCACTTCTGCCCCGGCTTCGCCGCGTCGAGCGCGTCGAGCAGGTCGACCGCGTCCTTGCCGCCACCGGTGAGGGGATGGGCGCTGTAGAGCCAGGTGTCGCCGATCTTGATCCCGAGCATGGGCTTCGGGTAGGAGCCCCTCTTGTCGAACTTGCCGCGGCGGCCGATCACGTCGACCTGGGTCTGATCGTGGACGTCCAGGTCCTGGTAGGCCAGGAAGGCGAGATGGGTGTTCTGACTGCCGGTGTTGAGGAAGTAGACGTAGGCGTCACGCGCACCCGGGGCGAGGGCCTGGAACCGGTGCTTGCACACCCAGTACTCGTTGGGAGCCTGCCCTCGGACGCCCTCGTCCCGGTCGAAGGCCCCGCAATCCACCTGGAGGTTCACCGGGATGTATTGGTAGCCGTCGGCGCCGGCGCCCGTCACACTGTCCGAAACCTCCTGGAGGGCCACCGCCTCCCGCCCCGGCAGGAGGTACTTCAGTGCGATCGGCCAGTTCCTCTCCGCCTTCTGCATGTTCCAGGTCGCCACGATGCGGTCGGCCACTGCGGCGGACGCCGACGAGGTGAGCACCGGGAGGAACTGCACCAGCGTGGCGAGCAGGGCCAGGATCAGTACGCCCGTCACACCCGATGCCCGAGGCCGAGTGAGGAACGGTGGTTTCACCGGGTTTCGTACCGGCCGTGGTGGGCTGTGGTGCTCGAACATGCCGTCCTCACATCGCGGGAACTGGACCGGCTCCCGCGGGACGCCGTTCGCCGACCGGCATCGAACCAGGCGGAGATATACGCGGCATAAACGGCCGAACGACGGCGCGCCGGGGCGTGTGAGGGTGCGTCGGAGAATCCAGGGGCTCCGGGGCCTGCGGCGCCGCAACCCACGAAGGCCCGCCCGCAGTTCCAGGACTGATGTCCAGGTGGTGGCCCGTGCCCCGCGAGGGCACGGGCCACTGCGGTCAGGCCCGCTAGCGGCGGTCCTCCTCGACCGAGCCACGTAGACCACTGCCGTCCCGGACATCCGGGATGATCCGTCGGCGGCAGCGGACCTACCTCGGGTAGGGTGCGGGATCGGCTGCAATGCGTAACGGGGACCCTTCGCAGCACTTCGCCCCGCCGAGCAACCGCTCGACGGGGCGAAGTAGTCAGGCCCCCGGATTAACCAACTGCGTCCGATTCGAGCGCGAGGGGCCTCGGCCTGTCGCCAGTCGGTCTGCGCTCCCCCCGTGGTCATCACACTGTCGTACAGCGCGGCACCGGGGCCGTACAGCGGACGGCGCGCGGCCGTGCGGCTGAACGGAGCCGACCGTTCCCGTGTCAGGTTCCCGAGGCCAGCGCGCCGACCCGCAGTTGCGCGAGCAACGGCAGCACGTTCTCCTGGTCGCCGTCGGCGGTGAGGACGAGGAGTGCGCTGATCAGCACGTGGGCCATGTCGGCGATCGTCTGCAGGTCCGCCGGGCGCTCGGACCACAGGCGCAGTGTCTGGGCGAGGAGTTTGGCCATTCGGGTGCCGGTGTCGGTCCGCATGCGGGTGACGGCGTCGTCCAGTTGGTCGGCGGGCAGGCCGTCGTGGACGCCGTGGGCGGCGGCGAGCAGGGTCTGGAGGGCCATGTCGGCGTAGTCGGCGATGGCGGCCTGTAGGGGTTTTTCTCCGGGGCTGCCGGCGGCCAGGCTCCCTACGGAGCCAACATCCACAGCCACGACCCGGACACCTGGAGCGTCGTGGCCTGGGCCCAAGTCAGCAACGACGGATTCTGCGGTGTGTCGGGCCCGGGCGACAGGCACACCTACACCACCGGAGGCACCTCCGGCACGCCGACGCCCGGCGGCTGCTGATTCGGGTCGGTGCGTCAAGGGCCACCCCGGCTGGAGCGACCACCTGACGTAGCGGCCTGGCCTCGAGTGAACACCGGCCCCGACGTGAGGAGGCCCCGGGCACCGTAGCCGTCCGGGGCCGCACCCAGGGAAGCGGCCTTGTCGGCCGTCCTCGTAGTCCCCTTCAGCGGCCAGGCGCCGGTCCAGGTCACCAACCCACTCCTGCGCCCACGTCCGCAGGCCGGCGATCGCGTCGCCGTCGAGGCCGTACGCGGCGAACTCGGCGTCGTCGATCCAGTCCGCGCCGGCCAGGCGGTCACGCAGCTCGGTCAGGTCGAAGGTATCGCGGGCGTGGCAGCGTCCGAGGTCTTCCAGATCGCGGTGGCTGAACCAGCGGGCGGCGGCCTGGACGTCGATCAGGTCACGGGCGTAGCCGCGGTCGGCGAGGGCGCGCATCTTGGTGCCGACGACGTCGTCGACGCGCAGGACGGGGCCGAACTCCAGTTGGACGGCGGGCTTCCAGAGGTGTTCCTTGAGGACGTCGACCTCGCAGCTCTCGCCGGTCTCGGGGTCGGTGACGACCAGGCGGCCCGACAGGGGGACGACCTCGACCTCGTGGACCTGCCATCCCCGCTCGGTCAGGCCTGCGGTGAGTGCTTCGGCGATCTCTTTCATCGCGGCCGGGTGCTCGGTCGCGACGTCCAGGTCCTGGCTGAGCCGGTCGGCCAGTCCGTGGGCCTGGACGGCGTAGCCGTCGGTCAGCACAAGCTGGTAGGGGGCGCCGACGGCGAGGACGTCGGCCAGCAGGCGCCGGTGGAGCGGGGTCAGTCTCACGCCGCGGCGGCGGGGCGGGCTGCGATCGCGAGCTCGGTGAAGGCGGTCTCCCACACCGTGTGGACGGCGGGGCCGACCAGTGTCCTCAGCACCGGCCGCTGTGCCACGAGGAGGCCGGCGTCCAGGAGCTGTGGAAGGTCCTCTCGCATGCCCTCGTTCAGCACGATCCGGTACAGGCCCATTCGCTGCCGCGGCTGTTCCAGGTCGAAGGTGCGAAGGCCCGACCATGCGAGGTGCAGCGGAAGCTCCACCCGGCCGGCCGTCGGCCCTTCCAGTTCCCCGAGGGAGCGCGGAAGGCGGGCGGCCGGTTGCCCGGAACGGCTGTCGGCGGAAGCAAGCGGCGTCATGCAGACGATTTTCCCCCTCCTTCCCGGCCGGTCTGCGGGCACCCGGGCATGGGACTACTGATACCAGGCGTCTCCACCCTCGGCGAGTGAGCGTCCAAGGTAGTCCCGCAGGTCACGGGCCGCCCAACGGCGGCTGTCGGTCTCGTGCTCCCAGACGAAGACGTCCGGCCTCCGTGGCGTCCGCACGAAGGCGAACTGGTCGCCGCCACCGTTGTCCCCGAAGAACAGAAGAGCGTCGAACGGCATGTACAGCTGGGCGAAGGAGCCGTCCGACCGGAAGTAGATGTTCTGCTCGACGATCTGCTCGATGCTCCAGACGGTGTCCACGCCGGTCTGCCCGACGATCCCGTTGCTCTCCAGCAACAACTGCTTTAGCCCGGCCGGCAGCTCCTCCCCGAGCTTCCGCTCCGCCTCGGCGAGGACTGCCTCGTCGGTGGGATCCCTGAAATCGGCGTCGGGGAACACGTCACGGGCGACTTGTCTCCACATGACCGGAAGCGTAGCTATCCCGGACGACAAGCTCACGCGGGACGAACCGCGCTCAGCGACAACCCGGTGTGGGACGCCACCCCTGGCTCGTCACCGGAACGACAACCTTGGATAGATTCGCGACCGCTTCGAGGCGGCTCGGCCTTGGTCCGGTTTATGAAACCTGCGCAGGTCAGAGCTGTGTGGAATGGTCGGAGCAGGTCAAATCTGCCGGTCCGGGTCGGAGAAGGTCAGGCCGGCGGCGAGCGGGCGCCGCGCCGGGGCGGGCGCTGGCGCGGTCTCGCCAGGCGGCTGGCGGAAGTCCGCGCCCTGCTCCACTGGCAGCAGCTGGCGCCCGCCGGACTGGGCAGGCGCGGGAGCGTCGGCGGCGGGCTCGGAGAATGCGGGCAGCCCGAGGCTGCGGCGGTTGGCGGTCATGATGACAGTCTCGCAGGACCAGCCAACTCCCGGACGCAGCCGGTGGAGATCGGGAGTGGCCATGGCGGGCGCGGCCCTGCGACCGGCCGGCACCCGATACCGTGGTGCCGAGAGGCAGAGGCAGGAGGAACCCCGATGAGCCTCCAACCCATGTACCATCACCACCCACCGCAGCCCCGAGTGCCGCGCATCCCCGACGGCATCACCGCCGCCCTGCAGGGCGGGCGCCGGATTGAGTTCTACCGCGAACTCGGCCAGGCCCCCATCGACCAGGCCGAGCAGGTCCTCAACCGCTGGTGGTGCGAGGCCGAAATGGACACCGACCCCGACCAGGACCGCATCATCGCCGCCGCCCGCAACGCCACCCTGCCCACCACCATGGCCGACGTCCTACGGCTGCGCCGTGAGCGGGGCGGGGACCTGCCGGGTGAGTGACGAAGAGCCGGACGGCCTGTGGCCGGTCCTGCCGTCCGAAGCCGTCCAGGACGCCCTGTCCGATCCCGGCCTGCCGGTCGACCTGCTCTCCGCGATCGTCGCGATCGCCGAGAACCCATGGCTGCCGGAGAGCAGCGCCCGCGACAGCGCCGGCGACTGGCGTCGACTCCCGATCCCCCACGGACGCGGCCTGGCCGAGTACGTCATCGACACTCACAGCCACCTCGTACACCTCACCCGCATCATTCCCCTCTGACGGGCCGCCGCCTCGCCGCCCGAACCTGCCTCGCGCCGATCGCTGGCGCGGACGGCCGAGAGGCCGCCGGATTCCTGGTCACGGCCGTGAGGCAGGAGCCAGAAGACGCGCGGACGGGGCTGCTGTCCGAGGCGCGCGTTAACCTGCCAAGGCCCCAAGAAGGCACTGGAGGCCGTCACCCTGCGGGGTGACGGCCTCCAGGCCTTCAGTCCAGGGATTGCCCTGGCAGGCGCAGGGACTCGGAGGAGGTTCTGCTCTCCGGTTCCGCCGCCGGATTCAGCGGGCCGACGCGGTGGAGACGGCGGCGCGAACCCGCACGACGGTAGTCTCCGGGCGGCACACCGGATCGGGCCTCAGTGGGCGTTTAGTGTGGGCTAATTGCACCTTATGCCCTAGTAGGTTCCTCGCCAGGTTGGTGTGCTTTCGTCCGCTATGCGCTTGGTGAGGTTGTCGATCGAGGCGACGTGGATCATGGCCTCGGAGCTGGCCGGGAGGGTCTCGTAGTCGCGGGCGAGGCGCCGCCGCAGCATGATCCACCCGAGACTCCGTTCGACCACCCACCGCCTTTTCGCAACATGGAATCCAGGGATGTCGGACTTCCGGTGGACGACTTCGACGTCGATTCCGAGGCCGGCTCCATGCTCGACCATGGCGTTCTTGAAGCCGGTGTCGACCCAACTCTTGGAGATGCTCGGACAGGTCTTCTTGGCCTGATCAAGGAGCTGTATTCCCACGGCGTTCTCGGACAGGCTCGCGGCAGTGACGACCACGGCGAGGATCAGGCCGATCGTGTCAGTGAGGATCCCCCGCTTCCGACCGACGATCTTCTTCGCGGCGTCGGTTCCCTGGCTGGTCACGGGCACATTGGTGGAGGTCTTCACACTCTGGGTGTCGATCACCGAGGCAGTCGGCTCGGGCTTGCGGCCTTCCTTCACCCGGGCCAGTCCGGTGAGACCGTAGTTCAGCTGGGCGAAGATTCCCTCGTCGCGCCACGCGGCATAGTAGGCGTAGACGGTGCCGTGGTTGGGGAAGTCGTGTGGAAGGTATTTCCAGGGGATTCCGGTTCGGTTGACGTAGAGGATCGCGTTGAAGACGTCGCGCAGGTCGACTTTCGCCGGCTGTCCGGTGGGCCTGCGGTCGAGCCGGGCCTTTCTCCAGGCCGTCAGAGTCGGCTCTATCAGGGCCCATCGGGTGTCGGACAGGTCGCTGGGGTACGGCTTGCCCTGGGCCATGACACAGCGTCAGCAGCAACAAGCCGGAGGATGCCGTTCCGCTGCTGATCGGGCGATTCCATGACGTCTACAGACCAGACGGACTTCGAGCAGCTGGAAGCCGTCCGCACGGCCAACACCGCGCTGCGCCCGTGCTGGACGTGCCGGGGCTCGATCGGCGGGAAGGAGGGCTCGAAGCTGGAGCTGCGGGAGAAGGCCGGCCCCGACCGGCTGGAGCGCCCGGGGTGCGTGCAGGCCCGCACCGCAAAGGACCTGGGTCTGTTGGTGCTGCCCGCTCCGAACAAGCGGGAGCTGGTGACCGCGTTGGTGTCCGCTCCGGACGATCCGTGGTGGGAGGTGCGGGTTTTGCACGTCAGGCTCTATCCGGTTCGGGACCGTGGGGTGTGACTGCTGCTGCCCTCACCTGCGCCGTGGGTCCGTGCATGGCGCGTCCCGTCGCCTGGTCGTGCCTGCCCAGTCTCACTGATCATGGCGGTGGCGCTCGTGCTGGGCTGAGGCTCGTGTCGAGCGGCACCAAAGAGTGCAGTACCGCAGGGAACAGTGCAGTAGGTAGTTCAGTGCCGCGCGGAAGAGTGCAGTCGGCTGGACTTTCGCCAACGTCTCCGCTGGTCAACGGACTTTCCGCCTCATCAGCGGACCGCCCGTCCGCCAGCGCGGGTCGAACCTTGCTCATCGGCTTGCGCCCTTCCGCGCGGTCGACGGCACCCGGCCCACCGCACGAAACAGTGCAGTCCGCAGGTCAGCGGGCTGCCGACTGCACTCTTCCGCGCCGCTCAACAGCTCGCCAGGTTTCATGAGACGGATCGGGGATGCCAAGCTCAGGGATCATGGCATTTCTTGACTGGCGCCATCGGTGTCGTCCCCGGGTGAGTTTGACCGCATCCCGTTTGGGGCACGACGTGCTCTCACGCGCGGTTGTCGCGCTCACGTGGGAGGCACGTGTCCGACGGCGGTTCCCACACGAGTCCTTCCGCCTCCAAACTGTCGATGATCCACTTCCGGCCAGTCTCCCCTGCCACTGCCCAGGTGTATTCCATACAGCGGCGCCGCTTCCGGCGGAGCCTCCACAGCCTCGTTCGCCCACGAGGCCCTGCCAGGTTGTGCACGAGGTCGGCAAGCCACCCGATGCAGACGACGTAGTCATCGCCCATCCACTGGTAGAAGGGCTGTCGCCGCCGGGCCATAGCGCGAATCTGAATCACAGCGAGGTACGTCAGGGCCGCAGCGGCCTCGTCATCATCTACCGCCTTCATAGCGAGTCCCCTCTCCTCCAAGCCGCCGAGTCCCACCCTGCCAAACTCCAGTGGCAGGAAACTACCGGTCGTCAACGCTCAGTGGCGAACGGTCAGGGTCCAGTGACGCCGGACAGAGTGGTTCGCCACCGGCCAGGCTCGCCGAGACTCCGCCAACGCCCAGTGCGAGCCCGGGACCGCGACCGGCAGGGCCAGACGTCCTTTGAGCGGGCGTGTGCTCACCGGGTGAGACCCACGTCAGGGAGGGCTTGGAGGGGGGTAGGCCGGATGGTTCGTGCCGGATGTGGTCCGGTAGGCGCGGTGCTTTCGTGGCTGGCAGCAGGTGGCGCCGGCCGCCCGACACCTCTCACCCGAAGGATGGACGTTCATGCCTGCTGCGCGTAGGGCCACGGTCGCTGCGGTACTTCTCGCCACGGTCGCCTTCACTCTTCCCGCTGCCGCCACCAGCGCGGACGCCGCGGAACCGGGGGTGACATGCGATGACGGCGTCGATACCGGCACGTTCTTTCCCGGGCTGGATGACGTTCCGAAGGACGAGGTCGTCACCCACGCCGAGGTGGGCGGAAACTGTTCGGGGTCCACCGCCGAGGGTCTGACCTCGTTCACCGGCAGCTTCACCGGCATCTCCTGTGGCGGCCCTCACGGGTCGGACTCCCTCGGGTCGGGCACCGAGATTCTGACCTGGAACGACGGTTCGACCTTGACCTGGCAGTTTGACGGACCCTACCTGGACCATTCCCCCAGCGGGATGTACATCGATTACGGCGGCCGGGTCACCGCCAGCCGCTACCAGGGCCTGAGTCTCAACTCTCGTCTGAGTTGGCAGAGCTCAACCCGAGCAATAGTCAATACCTGTGGATGGCTTGGTCATGGCCGCGGGTTGGTTCCCCGGATGGCCTGCCAGCCGGAGTGCGGGGCAGCCGAGGTCAGGAGTTGTACTCCTGTGCCCCGGAGAGTCGCCAGCCCGGTGTGGACGGGGTCGAGTTCGTCGACGGATCGTCCGAAGTAGGCGAGGATCTGCGTCAGCTCCAGGTCGATGGCTTCTGCCGAGTCGCGGATGTGGTCGAAGCGGGCGCCGCGACGGACCGGGCCGAGGATGCAGCGCACCGTGGCCATGGCCTCAGCCGAGTTCACGATGGTGACCTGGTCGATCTGCAGTTCCACCTCGGCTGTGTGGCTGCCAGGGCTGAGGAGCTCGGTCACGCCGCCACCTCGGTGCGCTCGACCAGGGCGCTGTTCTCGAACCTGCCGCCGGCGCGGACCACGGCGACCAGGTGGGCGCCGGTGATCGCGCGCCAGCGGTCCAATCCAAGGTGGCACCCACCCACAACTGGTTCACCCTCCTCGACGTCGGAGACTTCGGCTGGCGCTTGGTCCACGGATATCTCGACGGCGCTCAAGGGGAGAATTATTCCATTTTCAAGCCGTACGACTGCATCGGCATGGATACCAGCGGTTACTTGCCCGCACAGGTATGGGGTTCCCAAAAGATGGCCCCGAATGTTCTCTTCCTCGGCAAGGCCCCCTGGCCGAAGTAGGACGTGAACTTGGGCCCTGCCTCCGGAAGCGTGAATATGGACGGATGGTGATGTCGTCAGCGAGTGTGCAGGATGCGGTGCCGCAGGAGGTCCTGGACGGCGGCGTAACGCTCGCGGGTCCGTCGCACGATGAGGCGATGCGGATAGCTCCTGGGTTCGGCCGGCTCGGCTCGTGACCTCGCCTCGTCCGAAAGGCGCCCACCGCGTTCGGCCTCCCTGCACCCAGGTGTTCGCTACCGGGGCGGGCGCCGTTTGAACGGCACGACGTTGGGGCCATCGGTCGTGAGTTCGTCGCGCAGGCTCTGGTTCTCCAGAGTGAGCTGGTTGACCACGCAGACCATGGCGGGAACGTCGACCCGGAGCTGGCTGAGCTCCTTGTTCTTCGCGGCGACGGTCTTCTTCAGCTTGGCGATCGTGGCCCGCGAGCGGGCTTCGGTGTCCAGGACGGCACCGCGCGTGCTCGTAGAACTCGTTGCGCAGGTCCGGGTGGCCTTGCACGCCGAAGGCATGAGCCCCAGCCGTCCCAGCCCGTCGGCGCCGGGTTCACCACTGTTCCAGGAACGCACGCAGCTCGTCGCGCTGACGGGCTTCGTCGGCGACGACGGCAGCCAGAACACGTCCCTGCGCCGGCCCAGGGGAGCAGCTGCATGATCTCTGCTGTCGTGGGTACCGTCTGAGTTAGCAGTCGTGGATCCGAAGTACCGCAGCACCGGCAGTCGGAGGACCAGGGCGATCACCTCAACCCCAGGGGTACGCACCAGCGCGTATCTCGTCCCCGACCAGGGAGCAGCAGCATGGCCACCGGCACCGTGAAGTGGTTCAACGCCGAGAAGGGCTTCGGTTTCATCGAGCAGGACGGCGGCGGCCCGGACGTCTTCGCCCACTACTCCAACATCGACTCGCAGGGCTTCCGTGAGCTCCAGGAGGGCCAGAAGGTGACCTTCGACGTCACCCAGGGCCAGAAGGGCCCCCAGGCCGAGCACATCCGCCCCGCCTGACGTTCGCAGCACGACGCCCCGTACCGGTCTGGTGCGGGGCGTTCGTCATGCTCGGACCTGGTCGTGCCGGTCAGCCGGCACGCGGCGCAGCAGCTGGGCGGCGAGGCGCCACGCCGGGCCCGGGTCGGCGGGGCGTCCTGGCGCTACAGGTGCGGACCGACCATCAACACGGTGACCGTGCCATCCCTCTCGGCGTCGCCCTGGTGACCGTCGGCGTCGAGGTGGTCGTAGGTCCAGAACAGGCGCCAGGCGCTGGCACCCAGGTCGACGTACGACGTCCACGCCCGGCACCCGCCGTGGCAGGCCGGGGTGGCGGGGGTCGGCGGCCCGCACCTGTAGGGCGCGGCAGCTGACCGGTGCGCTGCGCGAGTCGGTGGAGCAGGTGCGCACCGCCGTCCTGGTGCTGGCCGAGCGGATGCGCAGCGCTGCACGCTGCTTTTCTGTCCTCGACCTGGCCGGTCGAGGACATGCGGACCCGCCTGGCGCGGCGGGCGGTGCGGGCCGAGTTGTCGGCCGTGGACGACAACCGGGTTCCCCAAGGACGGCAAGGCCTCGCCCGGGGTCGCCCGGCAGTACTCCGGCTCCCCCGGCACCGCGCCGCTGCCTGGCGATGGGCACCGCTAGGATCCGGGAGACGTCAGGGGACGGCGGACGGAGTCAGGGCATGGGCAGCGCGGACGAGGCAGCGGTCAAACGGAAGTTGGGGATCGAGACCTGGCGGAGCATGTCCAAGAACAAGGTGCTCAAGTTCGCGGCCGCGATGCCTGAGATGGCCACCGGGGTACGGCTCAAGCTCATCGAGCAGTTCCCCGCCTTCAAGGACCTGGGCAAGGCCGACATCGATGCGGTCAAGGAGGCCCACAAGTCCACGCTCGCGGCCAACGAGAACAGCCAGGAGCACTTCTACCGGGCTTCGCAGGACCAGCGGGACGCCCTGCGGGCCGACCTCGGTCGGGACGACCTCAGCTGGGAGCAGCGGGAGGCCCTCCACGACCGTCTCGACCGGAACGTGCGGCAAGTGTCTGAGAAGGACAGCGAGAGCAAGCAGTTCCTGGGGACAGGGATGAAGGTGGTGGCAGCCGCCGGTGCGGCCGCTCTCGCACTGAGCGTGGTCTTCGTCGGCGGCAAGGTCGGTGGTGCGAGCGAGGGTGGTTCCGAGGGGGCCCAGCAGGACTAGCTAGCGCTGGGCGGCTGAACCACCCGGTCTCTCCAGCGCACGCCTGCCACCTGGCGGCCCCCGGGTCGCGGCGAGGCGCAGCACGGCCGCGCCCGGGAACCTCGGGGGTGCGTTCCGTGCGGGCCCGGCCGGTGGGAGGCCAGCAGCGCCGGGGTCACGGCGCTGCTGCTCTGCTCGGCGCCCTGGTGGTGCTGTGGCGGGACCACCGTGGCGGGAATGCTAGACCTGTCTCCCGCCCGGGAATAGGGCTGCGACCTGCGGGGGCGGAGCACTCCGCGGCCCACCCGGGCGATGCGGCAGGCCGCGACGGCGGCCCGGTAGCCAACCGTACCCGGCGGAGCGGGAGGGCAGCAGGCGCGCCCGGCCGGGGGTGGGGAAGACCGAAGGGGAAGGGACGGAGACCTGGCTCGCGGGCTGGCGGGGCATCGTGGCGCTACAGGTGCGCCGTACGTGAACTCCTCGAGGCAGGAGCCCACGCTGAGGTGCGGCAGCAGTAGCGCCCACAGACCGCTTTCACGGAGGCGCGGGCAGAGCCGATTCCAGGAGGCGCCAACAACGCCTTCGACGGCGCCGCTGGTCGCGACTCCAGCTACGAGGGGAATGGCGTAACAATCTCCGAGAGCGGGAGGACTCCGGCGACTACCACCGCCCGCGCGGAGCTCTCGGCGGCCAGGCGCCCTATGAACGGCTCAAGCAGAAGATCCCGACGAGGCTTCGGCGGGTGCACATTTAGCCGTTGACGGCGTAGACGCGGACCGGGTCTTTCCCGCTGGTCAGGTGGAACCGGGCGGGGTCCGTGTTGACCGCCTTGGCGATCTCGCCGTCCCGCCAGTTGGACGGATCGAGCGCGAGGTACTGCGCACCGCTGCGGCGCAGGTCGGCGTGGAGGGCGTCGAGGTCGTCGGTGGCCGTGACCTGGACAAGTTTGCGTTCCATCTTGAGGCCGATGAGCGGCAGCCGGATGTCCGGTCCCTGGTCCGTGATCGCGATGACCGATCCGTGGGGCAGGCTCCGCACGTGGCCGAACGTGTTCCACGGCCAGACCTGGTCCTGCTGCTTGCGGCGGTGGCGCATCAGGTCGATCGTCTCGTTCACGGTGTAGTAGTGCGGCGCGATCTCCGTCGCCGACACGTGGACGGGTTCGGTTGTCTTCCACATCGAGTCGGCGCTGGTCCCTGCCAGGCCGAACCCGATGGCCACCGCGACCGCCCACCGGACGTATCCCGCCGCACCCACCGGCCGCTCCCTGGTCCCGGTGATCCAGGTCAGGAACACCGCGAGGAAGACACCGCCGAGGATCGTCAGGTGGATCGTGTAGCGCGCCCACCACGGGCCCGGGCTGCGCGGCGCTTGCTCTTGCCTTTGCGGCGCGAGGTCACAATCTCGTCGCTCGTGGGCGTTGCGAGGGGCCGGCCGCTTGTGGGCGTGCCGCATCTCCTCAATGTGTGTGACCACGTCGGCCGGTGTCGTGTTCGGCTGATGGTGTGGCGTCGAGCTTCGGTCAGTCAACCCGTGTTCGACGTGTCGCGGGTGCCGGTTCACCCGTTTCGGCGCCGTTGCTCAGGAAGTCCCCGTCCCTGCGGGTGATATGTGTGATCGGACGGGTCTTGCAATGTTCGATCACGCGGTAGCGGCCCTGTGGGGGCAGTGGTGGGTTCGCGTGGGTCATGGTGTCGTCGAGGCGGTGCGGGATGTGTGGTGTTGTGCGCGGGTGACGATGAGTGAGACGTTCTGTCCGCCGAAGCCGAATGAGTTGCTGAGTACGGCCTCCTGGGGGATGTCTCGTCGTGCTGTGGCGACATCGAGGTCGATGTCGGGTCCGATGCCGGCTGCGGTGAGGTTGCGGGTCGGCGGGATGACGCCGTGTTCCACGCTGAGGACGGCGATGAGCGCCTCTATCGCACCGGCCGCGCCGAAGAGGTGGCCGAGTGCCGCCTTGGGGGCTGTGACGGTGGCGCGGCCGAAGACCTTTCTGATCGCGTGTGCCTCGGCGGTGTCGCCGGCCGGGGTTCCGGTGGCGTGGGCGTTGATGTGGCTGATCTGCTCGGGAGTCAAACCGGCTTGGACGAGGGCCTTGCGCATGGCGGAGACCTGGCCGGAGCCGTCGGGAGCGGGTGCCGTGATGTGGTGGGCGTCGGCGGCGATGCCGGCTCCCGCGAGCACGGCGTGGACGTGTGCGCGTCGGCGGCTGGCATGCTCGGCGCTTTCGAGTACCACGACGGCGGCGCCTTCGCTGAGGACGAATCCGCTGCGGTCCGCGGCGAACGGCCGGGACGCCGAGGCGGGTTCGGCGGTGTACCGCGACAGTGCTTGCGCCTGGGCGAAGCCGGCGACGGTGATCGGGGTGATCGCGGCCTCGGTCCCGCCCGCGATGACCACGTCCGCCTCGCCGGCACGGATGAGTCTGGCCCCCAGGGCGATCGCCTCGGCGCCGGAGGAGCATGCCGAGACAGGTGTGTAGGCCCCGGCCCGTGCGCCGTATTCGATGCTGATCAGCGCCGCTGCCGCGTTGGGCATGAGCATCGGTACCGTGCGTGGTGAGACGCGCCGTGTCCCGGCCGTCTCCAGTACGTCGTCTTCCTTCAGTAGCGTTCGGACGCCCCCGATGCCCGTGCCGATCGCTGATGCGAGCCGGTCCGGGTCGACCTGCGGGGCGCCGGCGTCGGCCCAGGCTTCGGCCGCTGCGGTGAAGGCTGCCTGCTGTGAGCGGTCGAGCCGCCTGGCCTGCGCCGGCGGCAGCGACTGGGCGGGGTCGATCGCCATCGTCCCTGCGGCGGTGTCGGGAAGGCCGGCGTCCTTGTGGCCGCGCAGGGCGCCGCCGCGGATGCCCGACCCGCCGGCGAGCAGGGCTTTCCAGGTGGACTCCACGTCTGCGCCGAGTGGTGTGATCGCGCCGAGTCCGGTGACGACGACTTCAGTCCTGTGCATGCCCTTCAACCTTTCTTGTATGTGATACAAGCGAACGGGCCTAGTTGTATCACATACAATTCGGGTGTGGAGAAGAAGCGAACCGAAGCCCGACCAACGCCGGCCCGGTCGCGTGACCGCGGTCGCGCGACCAGACGCCAGCTGATCGAGGCAACCGCACGGCTCTGCAAGGAGCGGCCCGGCGCCGAGGTGAGCGTCGCGGAGATCGCGAACGCGGCAGGCGCCTTCCCCAACCAGGTCACCTACCACTTCGGCTCCAAGGACTCGCTGCTCGTGCACGCCGCCTTTCTCGGCTTGCTGCACGACGCCCGACGGATCGAGCGCATCGGTCGCCAAGCCCCCGATGCGGCGACGTTTCGGCGCAACATCGCCCGCGCCGTACTGGCCATGCCCTCGCTCCCATCGGTCGCGCGAGCACTCGCCGCCGGGATCTCCAAGCCCGAACTCGCCCCTGTGGTCGACCGGCACCTCCAGTTGCTGTTCCGGCAATCCCAGCGCTTCGTGAGCCAGCTCGTCGACGGTCGCGGCTGGAGGGTCCGTCGACCGCTCGACGTGGAGGCCAGGACGTTCTGGAGCACCGCGCTCGGCGCAGTGCTGCTCGTCCGCGCCGGGGCACACGGCACTGTCGCCGACCTCGACCTTGCCGGAGCACTGACCATCCACGACGAAACCGAACACGGCTAGCCCGGTCGAACGGGCCTGTGGCGACGACGAACGCGGTTCCCGTCCGAAGGCGGCCCTGTCGTGCGAACGCGGCCCTGTCGCGGCCGGCACGTTCGCGGCCGGCATGTTCGCCGTCGCCGACGAACCCCGTTGCGGCTGGGGCAAGGCGTCAAGAACCTGCTCGCCGGCAACAGCCCGGCCTGTTTCAGAAGTGGATCAACGGCTGTCGTCCCTCCTGACGTAGCGAAGCGAGCCAGCCCCCGTGCTGGAACTCGGCAGGAACCTCCTCCTCCCACGGATCGACCCCGCGACGCTCCAGTTCGCCGGACCGGCGATCCCGCTGCGACTCGGGAAGGCCCTGTCCACGCCAAGGGCAGAAGCCGACCGCGATGCCCGATGCGCCACCGTCATGGATGATCAACCCGCGTTCCTGGAGTCCGGCACTGAACCGAATCAGTGCGTCCGGGCAGCCGAAGGGGCCGCCGTGCCGGTCACCAGGCCAGTTCACCCGGCTCGCCACCGCCTCACAGCAGTTGGGGCGGTGGCGAACCGGGGCGCGGGCGGGGCGGGGCACGGGCGGCCCTCTTCTCACCCCGATCCGCCTGCGCAAACCACCGCACCCGGACTCCCCCGGGCCCGTCCGGCAGGCTTGCCGGTTCACGGCGCCCGGTCTCGACTGACGCTGACCGTTACCGTTCTGCGCGACGGGGCGGGGGTCAGGTGAGTGCTTCCACGATCCGGGCGCAGCGCACCGGGTCCTCGGTGAAGCCGGCGCGCAGGCCCCATATCCAGTACTCGACGGCTCGCAGTAGTGCCCATTTGCGGGCGCGGTCGGGGTCGAGGTCCGCGGCGTCGGTCAGGGCGTCGATGCACCACTGGACGCGCGAGGGGCCGAGTTCGTCGAACCGGCTCCACAGCAGGGGTGCGACCTGGTATTCGAGGACGCCGCGCACGATCAGCGGGTCGACGACCGACCAGTGTCCGTCGGGGGTGCGCAGGACCTGGTCGTAGTGGAGGTCGTTGTTGACCAGGACGGTGTAGTCGTCGTGGGACAGTTCCTCGGCCAGGTCCAGTGCGTGGTCGAGTGTGTGTCGGGGTATCGGGCGGCCGAGTTCCTCCCACTGGGCGGGGAGTTCTCGTCGGTGGCCCGCAGCGATGTCTGCCGTCGTGCGCAGGCCGTCGGGTGGCTCGATGGCCAGCCGCCGTAGCAGTGTCCCGATCACGGGGACGGCCTGTGTCAGTGGCGCGTCGCGCAGTGGACGGGTGTGGTCGAGGCGTTGCAGCAGCATGACGCCCGCCGTGGTGTCGGTGTCGAGCAGGCGGACCGCGCCGTGGCCGTTCCACAGGCGCAGGGCGAGTACCTGTTCCTGCATCTGCTGGTCGGGCCACGTGACTTTCAGTGCCAGTGGCTCGCCGCCCCGGCGGACCGGCACGACGAGGCTGTTGTAGCCGTGCATGGGTGGCCCGTCGACCTTCAGGTTCCAGCGGTCGCACCATTGGGCGACGGTGTCCGGCAGGGCCGCCAGCCACCGGCGGCCCGCTTCGCCCTCGTGCTGCCAGCGGCCGAAGGCCCGAAGGGATTCGGGTACCTGTGTCAGGCGGTGTTGCTGCGAGCTTCCGGAAGTCACGGCGTCTCCATCCGGCGTCTCCGTTACGGTCTGGTCCAGGCCTTGTCGTCGGGCCCGTTCCTCGCTGATCGATGTGGTGCGGTTGCGGTGCACTGCGGGTGCGGCGCGCCTATCGGCGAGGTGCGGTGCGGTGCGGTGCGTCCGCAGGGGCGGTCGGGTCGACAGGAGATCCTACGCACCGGATGCCCTTGCCTGTCAGGTCAGTTCACGCCGAGGGCCGGAGAACTCCCGTACGGATCCAGGACGGGTGTACCTGTGCGGAGGTGCTTGTGCCGCCCGTCGGCCGTATCCCCGGCCCACGGGAGGGACCACCTCGTCCTGGCCCGTGTGCGGCCCGGGCGGGCGGCCGCCGGAAGCACTCCTGGCCCGTCTCCCGCCCCCTCTGCACCCGGGAACAGTTCCCTGACCGTCTCCCGGCCCTGGGCGGTACCGGGTGGGGTTGTGCAACAGGTCGTCAACAGGTTCCGGTGAAACGGCCACGCAACCGTGGCCCGTGGGCGGATCATGTTCGGGTGCCGATCATTGCGAACCCGCCCCCGCCCCCGCCCGCCAGGCCGCCGTCCTGGGAAGACCGGCTGGAGGCCTGGGTCGGGATATGCGCGGCCCGACTGGCCCTGTGGGGCCACGACTTCACCGACGGCGCGTGGCCCGACACCGAGGACCTCGCCGTCCTGCTCGCCCGAACCGCGGACGAAGTCGCCGAGATCCCCTCGATGCGGCCGGCCCACCAGGCCCTCACCGCCGCCCTCGCCCGCGTCCACGCCGCCGAACGATGGCTCCGCCCCTACAGCGCGGTCTCTCCCTCCATGGCCTGCCACCATCTGCGCCAAGCCGCTGAACACCTCCACGCCGCCCACCGCCACCTCACCGACACCGCGCCCCGAGGCCGCCCCAGCCTTCCACCCCGGCGGGGCCCGGAACACACTCCCCCGAGCCCCTGACCGCACCAACAATCCGACCACCCGCCGACGGGCCGTCAACCCGGCCCGCGAGGGCACGAGGCGGGGAGGAGGCGACCGCGACGACAGTCGGCGATGCGGGGCGGCAGGGCAGCGGGGCGGGCAGGCGGGCAGGCGGGGACACCGGGCTCGCCACCATCCTGGCCATGACGGGCACGACGACCACGCGGGCACAGCAGGCCCGAACAGCTCGGCCCCGGGCAGTCCCCCCCTTTTTGCCTCATCCGGCCGGGGGACGACAGTGCGGCAGCCAGGCCGGGAGCGGGCCCGAGCGGGGCAGACCGGGGCAGGCGGTCACCGACGACAGACCGGGGCGGCGAACAGGCTCTCACCACCCCCGAGGCGGGGCGGTGACGACGACCGACAAGAGAACCCCGACAACAGGCTGCGGGCGGCGGCGCCGAAGAGAGCAGCGATCGGGACGACGTCATCCCCGGGGCGCAGCAGGATGGGACGGCCGACGCCTGCCACAACGACGGGGGCACGGCCGGGGACGGCGGGAGGACTGCGGGAACAAGGCCCGGTCGGTCGGGGCGCAGCCGGGCAGGCCACGCGGCACCGGGCGGCCCCGATGGCGCGACGCGCGAAACGGGAAATCCTCCTGTCGTGGATGGCTTCAAGGGGTCATCCGGGCGGGAGCACGCCGAAGAATTTCCGGTCCAGCAGCGCTGACGGGGCTGATGGCCGCTGGTATCGGCGACCCGGGGATGGGCAGTCATGAGGCGATCCACCCGCGCACGACTGTCCTGCGTCCCTACCGGGCCGGCCCACGGCAGCCAGGGCGGTCACCGATGGCAGACCAGACCAGCGAACAAGCGCCCCCGCCCCAGGGGACAAAGCGAGCCGGGACAGGCCACGCAGCCGCCGCGGAACAGCCAGGACGGGGTTGGTTCAGGGGCTCGGGCGGTTGCGTCTGGTGGCCGTGTGGAGGAAGCGCAGGGAGATGGCGAGGCCGGCAACGGCGGCGGTGGCCACGAGGATCATCGTGGGCTGGAGGGCGTCGTCGGGGTAATGGCTGCCGGTGACGCGTGAGGCCTCGGGGTCGTCGGCTGCGACCTCCAGCGGGACCGTCGCACCGATGCCCGGTGACCTGACGCCGTGCGGCGTGAGGGAGTCGGTGCTGTAGTCGCGGTCGGCAACCCGGTAGGTGAGCGTGTACCTCGTTCCGCCCTTCATGGCCACAGCAGCGGTGATGGTCGCGTCCACCCGTAACGGTGCGGCGTCGATGCGGCTCGCCGTCCGCCACTGCGACAGTGCCGCGACCGTGCTGAGAACCAGCGCCAGCAGTGCGGCCAGGGCGCCGGTCAACGGGAGGAACCACGCGCGGCGGATCAACGATCTCATGGTCTGTCACGCTACGCGCCGTCACAACGGTGAGTCGAGGAGTACCCAGCCCCCGTCCACCGGACAGACTTCCTTCCGCGGCTGCGCGGTGATGGATTACCGGCCAGCCGAGGCCGACCGGACGGTGTCCGGCCTTTCCCGCCGGCACGCGCCCGCGCCGCGACCTGGCGGCGTGGTACGGATACGACGATACGGACCTGCGAAGCGGGTACTACCACGTCAGGACCCTGCTGGAACGGGCCGTTCGGGCCCTGCGGACCCGGGCCCGCCGAGAACTGCGCAGAGAACTCGGACCTCTCGACGAACGCATCCTCGCCCGGACAGTCAACGACCCGTTCGCACCGGGTGACCTTCCCTGGTGGAAACGACGGATCGAGATATGACGAGGGGAGAACGCGGACGGGTACCGGGCCGCCGGTCACCCTGGCTGGTCCCGCCGAAAATCCGCAGGTCACATCCTCTGGTCCCTCACGGACCGCCTGCTTCATGAGCTACTGCCGCTGGTCGGACGAGGAAGCGACGCTCCGAGGAACCGGTGGAGTAGGAGGAGGGCTGGGCGACGCTGTGGGAGAAGCGGTCGCCGCCCCGCACGCGACGCGGGCGCGGTCGGGCAGGTCTCGCCGCACAGGAACCCCTTGCGGTGGCGGCATCGACGCGCGGAACGGGAAATCTTCCTGTCATGGATGGCTCTGGAGGGTTAACAGTACGGGATCGTGCCGAAGAATTTCCGGCCCGGTGGCGCCGGCGGGACCTGGTGCCCGCTGGTACCGGCGTCCCGGGGGCGGGTGATCATGAAGCGATCCACCCGCGCACAACCGTCCTGCGTCCGCACCGGGCCGGCCCTGCGGCCTTGGAACCCGGACGGTAACCGCCGGCCGCGAGATCGCCACACCCCGGACCCGACCGGCCAGGCAGGCAGGTGGTCCCGGGTTCCGTCACCGCGAAATGGTGACTGGGCATCACGAACAGACCCGCCGTGCGCGTCGGTCCCCGATACAGTCGGCGACTTCCCGGCCGGCCCAAGGAGGTGGCGTCGAGGATCATCCGGGCGACCTGACGGGCGGCCGGTTCCCGGGACGTCAGCTTCGCGGTGCCCTCGACTTCGGGGACACGAGCCTCAATTCGGCCGTACGGGCGTTGACTTCAGCGGCATGCCGGCGCGTGGGCGGCGTGGGCGAGAGCGTCGGCCTGATCGGCCGCGATGGCCGGCGAGCGGGCCGCACCGTGTCGGCGTCTGCTCGCCGCTCAGTCTCCCCGGATGAAGCCGATCTGGATCTCCGCGAGGAACGACCGAACCCCGATGCACGGCCAGCCGGCTGCCTCCACTGCTCTGACGCTCAAGTCGATCTCTTTGCGGATCTTCTTCATCGTCACGCCGGGGCCGTCGATATCAAAAACAGCGGCGAAGTCGGTATCGCCCCGGTCAAAGGGCATCCTGGCGTCCGAAACAAGCTTTTGCATACGCCATGCATGGATCAAATCCCATGGCCATCCCCCTGAGCAGGTGCTGTGTACCTCGGTCCGCCGAGAAACTCGCTCATCAGGAAAGCCTTTACCCGGGCCCCAGTCTCCTAAAGCCCGATCTGGAGGTGCCGTGCCCCGACCCACGGTGGGTCCCTGGGGGCGGAAACCGCCGCCCGATGACCTGCGGTTGGTAGGTTTCCCCCAGGAAAAGCCAGCGGGGCGCCGGTGATGGTCGGTTTCAGGCGAGGCGGCCCGCGCGGGCGGGAGCAGCGGTACCGCTGCCGCGGCGGATCTCGTCGAGGATCGGCGTGCCGCGTTCGTCGCCGCGCAGGGCCAGGGCTGCGGCGGCTTCGAGGCGGGCGTCGAAGTGGGGGTCGGTGAGGTGGGCCGCCAGCACGGCGCGCAGAGCAGGGATGTCCAGCAGGACGCGGGTGCCGAGGGGGAAGTGAGTGAAGCTGTGAAGCGGACCGGGTGACGGAAGCAGGGTCGTCGACCAGGCGCAGAAAAGGACGGCGAGCGTGTCGGGCCGGTCGCCCAGGAGGGCGGGGAACGCCAGAGCGACGCAGTGGCGAACACCCGGGTCCGGGTGGTCGGCGTGGGCCAGGACGGCCGCGAGCTCCTCGCGGGAGCAGTAGCCGGTGAAGGCCGCGATGACGGTGTGCAGGGCGTACGGGTCCTACTCGGTGTCCAGCTGGGGCCGGAGGAACTATGCGGCCTCCCGGGTGAACGGCGACTCGTCGTCGTTGTCGGCATCGAAGCCGAAGCCGAAGCCGAGGAAGTTGATCACGTCGAACGCGAAGCGCCGGCGATCGAGCTCGCCGCCGTCCTCGGCCTCCTCCGCGACCGCGCGGGCCCAGCCGAACCTGTCCTGGCTCTGCGGCTCGGCGACCCGGAACAACGACGCGAACCAGTCGTCGTGTTCGGGGCCGGCATGGGCCAGGGCGCGGGCCATCAGCTCGTCCGGCGTGCGGTGGACCGAGTTTCGCCTCCAGGCCGGTGACGACCGCCCGGTGGGCCGGGAGCGGCACCGCCCCAGTGCCCGCACCGGCCCCGGACTTCAGGGCCGCCCGTCTCCGCACAGAGCCCCGGGCGTCCGCTCACCGTGGCAGCAGGCGCTCCAGATGGAACTGCGCCCGCCTGTCGGGCTCGGCCTTCAGCGACTGGACCAGGTAGCGCCCGGGCGGGAGCTCGACGGTCAGGTACTCGCCGCGCTCGAGGACGGCCTCACCGTCGTAGAAGACGTCCGTGAGCAGGTACCGCCCGGCGGTCAGGTCGAGGAACGGCCCGTCCTCCCACACCCCCGACCGCAGCGCCTCGCGCACCAGCGGCCGGACGTCGTCCGCGCAGTCGAAGTGGAGCGGCCTGACGAACATCCGTTCCTCGGCCGGCCACCCGACCAGCAGCGGCTCCCCGCCCAACACCAGCACGTCCCCGTGCCCGGGCACCGGGTAGGCGGCCGCGTAGTCCGCAGCGGCCTCCAACAAGGCCTCGTCGCAGCCCGTCCACCCCTCGGCGACCGTCTCGGGACACAGCACGAACAGCCCCGAGTCGGTCCCGTCCAGCCAGCCCTGCTCCACGGTCAACATACGGGGGATCCCCGCACGTCAGAGGGGACTGACGGTGCGCGGGCAGGTGGGCCACACGACCCGCGTGTACCAGGCGATCGCTCACGATCCACGCGCCCGGGCGCAGCACGGCGAGCAGGTCCGTATACGCAACGGCCCGCCGCCGCCTTCCTGGAGGAGCAGGTCGTGCAGGCGCTCCCGCCCGCACAGCCGCACCAGCGCCGCCCCGGTCAGCGCCCGAAACTTCCGACAGCAGAGCAAAACCAGCGGCCGAAAGCGGCACGGCCCCGCAGGCCACCCCCATCCACCTAGCTGATCACATCGACGCGGGACACCTACCCGGCCGGCCCGAACGAAGACGCCCGGTCTGGGCAGCGGCTTTGTCGAGCGCGACGGTCATCGGGCCGTCTGCTCCTCGGCCGGGACCTTCTCGCCCGTGTTCTCCGCCAGGACGAGGCCAGCGCTGACGGCGACGTCGAGCACGTGCTCGCAGTACGCCGCCGGTGTCCTCGGGTGGTCCGGGCGCAGCGCGGCGGGTTCGGTCCGGGCCGGAAGCGTGGCGGCGGCGCGGCGTCCGGCGACGGTGGGACACCGCAGGGTGCGAGAGTCCGACCGGGTGGTCGTGCGGGCGGGTCCTCCCCTTCATCCGGTGTCGGCAGGATCAGCTCCGGTGGCCAGACAAAGGACCAGGCCCCCGACACGCGACCCGCACCCCGCGCCGAGGGATCGGCGCGGCCCGGACGGCCATGCGGGTCCGTGTGACAGGTGACAGGTGTGGCAGGTGTGGCAGGTGCGACAGGTGCGGAATTCAGCTCAGCAAAGTCCGGCAAAAGTCCCGGGAAATGGAATGATGTCCGAAAATCGTTACACCAGGTTGTGACCTGAACACCTCTTGTTAGTGTCCCTTCAGTTCGACTCGCATGCCCCACCTCACACACCAGGGAGTTTGCGTCATGCTGAAGCGACGAATCGCCGTGGCCGCCGGGGTCGCCATGATGGCTCTGGCCGTCGGCACCGTGCCCGCCCACGCGACCAACGAAGTCAACTTCGCCGAATGCCTGTTCGCCAGCGACTACTTCACCATCGGCATCACCAACGACAACGGCACCGGTTTCAGGAGGTGCTTCGCGAACGCCGGCGACATCTGGATCGACCAGAGGTCGGTCACGAGTTTCAGCAGCGGCAACAACGCCGGGTACTTCGAGTACGAGCCCGGCGACGGCTCCCTCTACCGCCACACCTTCGGCAAGAACCAGGCCATCACCAAGAACTACGGCACCATCACGACGCTCCACATCAACTGAACCACCGGCCGGTCACAGGAGGCCGTGCCCCTGTGACCGGCCCCCCACGGGGGGCCGTCCCTCGGCGGAGCCGTCGCGGGCGGGCCCCGTGGCACGCGGTCGGCGGGGCCCGGGACGAGGGGCGCGAGGACGCGCTGGGTGGGGTTGACGAACTCGTCGTTGCCGTCGTCGTCCGAGTTCACCGAGGCGGCGACCGACCCCGTCGCCCAGGAGGCCAGGCCGAGCAGGAGGAAGAGGACGAGCAGGCCGCGCCCGGCACCGACCAGGACCAGCGGACGGGTGCCCGACGCCGGGCCCTCCGGTTCGCTGCCCGGCTCCTCGCCGAACAGGCGCTCGGGGTAGGCCGACGAAAGCATCGTCAGGTAGATGGTGTGGCGCATCCGGTAGCGCAGGACCGCGGCCGTCGCCTCGTACAGCGGCTGTGACATCCGGCCGAGGGCCAGGACCACGAGCCAGACCACGAACGACGCCGTCCGCCAGCCCCCGTACGCCAGGCCCTGCGCGATCGAGGCCTCCGACAGCGTTCCCGGACACCCCCCTGTCCCTCGGTGGTGCTCCCTGCAGAACTGACCGACATGCAACTCCAGTGGCTCCATCGGAAGAAGACCGCCGTCCCGCCGCCGTCCGCGCCGCGACCGTGTCCCGGCACCCCCGGTGGCCGACCGGACGATGCGGCCGGCGGGTCGGGCGCGATGGTCCCGGTGTCGGACCCCCCGAGAGACCAGGGAGCGGGTGGTGCCGCGCGGGCAGCCGACCGGGGCCGTGGCGATGATCGCGGCGACGGCGCCGAAGGACGCTGGATCGATGCCTTCGAGGCGCCCCGCGGTCTGGTGACCGCCTTCCGCGTGCCAGGGAGGCTCGCACCGCTCCCGAGGCCGGGCGAGTCCAGGGAAAACAGACCAGGAAGATGACCTGGACCACATATGCCACGACACATGTGTCGTGTAATGTGTCTGATATGAGCACTTCAGAGAAGAATCCGACCCTCGTCTTCATCCCCTGCTTCTCCGGCGCCCCGTGGAGCGCCGAGCAACTGGCCCCCTACGGCGAGGCACCCAAACGGACGCTGCGCCTGCCCGAGGGCGTCGACGACATCGAGCGCTACGCCGACCACGTCGAGAGCGCGATCGCGGACCTGGACGACTACGTGCTGGTCGGCGACTCCTTCGGCGCGAACATCGCCCTCGCACTGGCGACCCGCCGCCCGCGGGGCCTGCGCGCCCTGGTCGCGTCCGGCGGCTTCGCGGCCAACCCGGTCGACTCGAAGCCGTGGAAGGCCCTGATGCAGGCGATCGGCAGGGCCCGCGGGCCGCTCTACCGGCAGCTGACACTGCGCGCCCACGCCCACCGCCTCACCTCCCCGTTCGACGGCGAGGGCCAGGTGCCCTGGAGCCAGGCGCGCAGCCGCGAACTGTTCCTCGCCAACACCCCCGCCGTCTCCTTCGGCGCCCGCCTGCGGGCCGTCCTCACCGCCGACTACGTCGACGCGCTGGGCCGGGTCCAGGTCCCGGCCCTGATCCTGACCCCCTCCCACGACGTACTGATCGGCGAGAACGCCTCCAAGGTCATGCTCGCGGGCATCCCCGACGCCCGGGAGGTCGTGCTGCCGCGCACCGGCCACATGTTCCGCTTCTCCCACCCGGCCACCTATGCCGCCGCGGTCAACGACTTCCTCGCCACCGTGCCGACCACCCGGCGAGACGCCGATGCGTAAGGCCGAACACCTGCGGTTCGCGATCCTGGCGGCCCAGCGCGAAGGCAACCGGCTGCTGATCCAGGCCCTCAAACCGCACGGCATCACCCCGTCACAGGCCGAGGTGCTGCGCCTGCTCCAGCAGCACGGCACCTTGAGCCTCAACGGGCTCGGGCAACTCCTGGTGTGCGAGAGCGGCACCAACCCCAGCCGGCTGGTCGAACGCGTCGTCGCGGCCGGGCTGGTCGAGCGCCGCACCGACGCCGCGGACCGCCGCTACCTCCAGCTCAGCCTCACCCCCGAGGGCGAACGCCTGGCCACCGCCGTCGCCGGGATCGAGGAGTCCCTCTACGCCGCGATGGACACCGCCTGTCAGGGCCTGGACATCGACGCGATGCTCACGTTCCTGCACAACTTCATCGACCCCCTGCCCTCGGGCGAGGCCCTCAACAAACGCCTCGCCCTCGACTGACACCCCGCCCCCGACCGACGCCACGGCCCGCACGGGACCGCACGGCCGCACAGGACCGGCCGACCGCGCGCCGGGGAAGGAACGACCATGCGGTTCGAGAACACCCCGACCGTCGACGCGCCCGTCAGCGAGGTCTTCGCCCACCCCGCACGCCCACCTCGCACGCCCACCCCGCAAGGCCCGAAAACCTCCCGCGCTGGAACTACGCACTCGACACCACCGAGCAGGCCTCCCCGGGACCGATCGGGGCCGACACGACCTACCGCCGGACCCGCACGCTCCCGCGCCCGGCCGAGGAGCACTTCCGCATCACCGCGTACGCCCCCCCCGAACCTTCTGACCGCGGACGGCGACTTCGGCCCGTTCACCGGCACCACCACCTACCGGCTCACCCCGCTCGACCAGCACGCCACCCGACCGGTCAACACCGTCCACCTCACCGCCCCCGAAGTCCTCAACGCCGTCACCACGGTCACCGCTGCGGCGGACCGCAGTTCCTCCTTCTCCGCGGTGGTCAGCCGGTCGTCGCGCGGGCCGGGGCGGGGTCTTCGGCCTTGGCCAGGGTGGGCTGTGACGCAGTCGAGCACCATGGCGCGCATCCGGTCGACCGTGTCGGCGACGATGGCGCGGATGGCCGGGTTGGTGGTCGCCTCGCCCCAGGTCTGCACGCCGACCCGGGCCTCGGCGGGGTCGATCGTGGCGATCAGGCGGGCGAGCAGTTCGTCGGGGTCGGGCGGGCTGTCGCTCGCGGCGTACTGGCCGAGGGCTTCAGCGCGTTTGGCGAGCAGCGCGTGGGCGGAGGCCCGGACCAGGTCGTCCTTGCTGCGGTAGTGGGCGTAGATCGAGCCGGTCGAGAGGCCGGACTCGGCCGTGATGTCGGCGATCGAGGTCCGCTCCAGGCCGTCGCGGCTGAAGCAGCCTACGGCGGCCTCGGTGATCTGGGTGCGCCGGAGTTCCTTGCGTGCGTCGGTGAGCCGTGGCACCGCGCCCTCCGTCAAGAAGAATTGACGTTCTGCTTGCAGAGGGGACTCTGCAGAATCCCTGCTCTGTTTGGTGCGGGGGCGGGCCACGGGTGGACAAGCCCGGGCCGGAAGGAGGCCGGGAGGCTGTGCTGCCCGTTCCCGTGAACGGGACCGGGCGCCTGGGCCTCGTGGCACGGGGACACCGCGATGCGCGGCCGCAGGCCCGTGGGGCACTGGCGGTCTGTCGGGCTGCGGGCACGGCGACTAACGTACGGGTGCAGGCTCGGTGACGCTTCGTCACCAAGCGCCGCCATGGGTCCGCCATGGCCTGCGCAGTACGGACGGGACTCCATGCCCGGACGCACACCTGCCGAAGACGTCCATCGTGCGACTGGAGACCTCATGAATCCCCTCTCCGTTTCCCGTCGGCAGCGCCTGCGCGCTTCCGGCGCCGCGTGCGCCGCGATGGCGTGTGCCGTCGTCCTCGGTGCCGCGACACCGGCGCACGCCTTCAGCGGGGGGAACCACGAGAAGATCACCCGGGCCGCCCTGGGGCCGGGGGGCTGGCACCAGAACTCGCTGACGGCGATGGCGGACGGGAACTCGGGCGCGATCGTCGCCAACGACCACGGCGAGTACTTCGGCATCGGCAAGCTCCACTGCGACAACGCCGACTACCTCGACCCCAGGTACGACAGCCGCTACCCCCGCACCCGCGAGCAGGCCAACGCCGAGATCATCGACTGCGTCGAGGGCTCCATCGACCACGTCAGGAGGGCCGTCGCCGCCGCGGACCGGCTGGTCGACGCGAACGGGCGCGTCATCGCCACCCAGACCTCCATCTCCCCGGCTTGCTCGTGGAACGACCGACCGGGACGGGCGAAGTGCGAGGTGCTGGAGGACCTGGGCCGCGGCTGGCATCAGATCGAGGACTTCTACGCCCACAGCAACTGGGTCGACCAGGCCGGCCCGGGAGCCATCGGCGTCAAGAACCCCCCCCGGCCTGGGGCGCACCGACCTGCCTGTGTTCTTCTCCATCGGTCGTTACAGCTCCATGAGCAGGGCGGACTGGGTCAAGGACGCCACTGGCCACATCCCTCACGACCTGGCGACGGGCTGCTATCCGGACCGCGACCACAGCGGGACGGTTTCCAACTGCACGGGTCGCGTCACTCATGACGGGGTCCTGAACAAGGACACGAAGGACAGTCCGCGCTCGGTCGTCGCCCACAACTTCGACCACGCCTACGACCTCGCCGTCAAGGACATCGCACGCCAGTGGAAGGACTTCGAGGACGAGCTTCAGCTCAGGTATCCGAACAACGGCCGGGCAAAGGCGATGATCTGCGCCATCACCCATGACCACCCGGACAAGACCTGCTCCTGACACACCACCGCGGCGCCGGCCAGGCCGGCCCGAACGGCCCGACCACACCCGCCGGTGGCACCAGGAGACCGGCGGACCCGATGTCCCGCATTCCGCAACGGGAGGAAGGCCCCGCGTGTCCCTTCGACGCACGGCCTTGAGGATCGCCGCCGCGGCGGCGGCCGTATCGGCGATCGCCCTGCCCGCCTCCGCCCACGCCACCGGCCTGTCGACGGCCGGACCGGCACACGCGACGGCGGCGGACCGGGCCGGCTTCGTCATGGGCAAGGCCCAGTTCGACCGGATGTTCCCGAACAGGGACCGGTTCTACACCTACGACGCACTGGTCGGCGCGATGAGCGCCTACCCCGGCACCAACCTGACCTGCTGAGCGGAACGGAGAAGTCATGCGCGGATTCCTGACCAGGCTGTTCGTCGCGGCGGCCGCCGCCGCACTGACCGTGGTACTGCCGAACGCGGGCGCGGCGATGGGCGCGACCGTCACGGGTGCGACCGTCACGGGTGCGGCGGCGCCGACCCGCACCGCGCCGGTTGCGGCCGCCGCGGTCAACCACACGGTGACGTTCGTGAACCACTCGTCGCAGAAGCTGTGGATCGGAAGCGGCGTCAACGCCGACGGGTCGAAGCAGTTCACCCGGCTGCCGGTCCTGGCTCCCGGCCAGTCGGCGACGGTGACGATCCCCGAGACGGCCGCCCCGTTCCACTGGCGTGGGAAGTTCTTCGCACGCCAGGGATGCGGCGGGGCCCTTGGCAGCACCTTCCACTGCCGGGTGGCCGACTGCGGCCCGGCCGCCGACCACTGCACGACGGGCGAACAACCCGCCAGCCTCGCGGAGTTCAACTTCGACGCCAAGGACGGCGCCGCCCCCTGGTACGACGTGAGCTACGTGAACGCGTTCTCGCTGCCGATCACGATCACTCCGGTGAACGCCACGATCCCGGCCAGCGGGGGCTGCGACACGCGGGGCTGCGCGGCGAACCTGCTGCCCTACTGCCCGCCCGCCGACCTGACGCGCGGGCCGGACGGCAAGCCGATGCTGTGCACCAACCCCAGCCGGGACACCCCCAGCAGCTACAGCCGCGCGCTCAGCGCGAAGTGTCCCAAGGCCTACACGTGGTCCAAGCAGGACCAGGTGCCGGGCAACAAGGTGATGCAGCAGTGCAGCCGCTGCAGCGGCTTCACCGTCACCTTCGGCCCCACCGCGTGAGCCACCCGCCCCGGACCCCGGCCCCCGGACTCCAGGACCGCCGCGGCCCCCGTCACGACCGCGTGACCGAAGAGAGGAACGCCTTGCCACGTCGAATGCGCCTGTTCACCGCCCTGCTCGCGGTGCTCACCTGCCTCACCGTCGGCAGTGCGGCCGACGCGACCGCCGCCCCGGCGAAGAAGAAGGGCGTGAGCGCCTGGAACTTCACCGACGTCACCAAGGCGCTGGCCGACTCCAGGGCCGGCTGGTTCTACACCTGGGCCTCGGACCGCCAGCAGATCAAGCCGCCGGCCGGCGTCGAGTTCGTCCCCATGATCTGGGGTGCGGGCTCGGTGACCGACGCACAACTGCGAACGGCCAGGCAGGAGGGCACGACCCTGCTCGGCTTCAACGAACCCGACCTGTCGGCGCAGGCCAACATGAGCGTGGCCAGGGCCCTCGACCTGTGGCCCCGGCTCCAGTCGACCGGGATGCGTCTGGGGGCACCCGCGGTGGCGGGCGGCGGCGACGTCGCGGGCGGCTGGCTCGACCAGTTCATGAAGGGCGCCGCCGCCCGTCACGACAAGGTCGACTTCATCCCCCTGCACTGGTACGGCTCGGACTTCCGCGCCGACGCCGCGACCGGTCAACTGCGCAACTACCTCCAGGCCGTGTACAACCGCTACAAGAAGCCGATCTGGCTCACCGAGTACGCCCTGATCGACTTCTCCAGCGGCACCCCGAAGTATCCGACACCGGAACAGCAGGCCGCGTTCGTGACGAAGTCGACCGCCATGCTCCAGGGACTTCCCTTCGCCGAGCGCTACGCGTGGTTCACCCTCTCCGCGGACCGTGGCGGCACCGGTCTCTACAACCGGGCGACCCCCAACCGGGTGGGTACGGCCTACCGCGCGGCCGGCTGAGCACACACCCCGCCCCCGTCCACGCACGGGACCGATCGACCACGACGCCCGGACCGGCGCAGAACCGGGGGTCGGCGAGCCCGGCGGGTGGACCGACGTGTCCACCCGCCGGGCGACGGCTCGTGGCCGATCGGCTCGGCTCGTCGGCCGCCCCCGCGCCGGTCCAAGGGATTCCTCAGGTGGTCACCGCCCGCGAGCGCGCTGCTCGTCACGGCCGGTACGGGGCACCGCCAGGACCGCCCCGTCGGCGCCGGGCGGCAGCGGCGGCAGCGGCCGCAGCGGCCGCAGCGACCGCAGCGACCGCAGCGGCCAGGACGGATCCGGTGCCCAGGCCGGCTGGCCGCCGGCAAACGGACCGGTGCGGTCCTCCAGCATGCCGATCGCCCGGCCTCGGGCCCGCCCGACCTGACGGCCCGCGCAGTCGTCGACCACACCGAGGCAGCGCGGCTGGGCGTACTCCCCGGTGTCCTTCCAGCGGTGCCCCGACAGGTCGGAGGCGGTGGCCAGGCGGCCGGACGGCGGCAACGGTGGCGGCGTCCAGCCCCCGGGCCTCGTTCCCCGACTCCGTCACGCGGCTGCGCCGGCGGTCAGCCCCCGGCGCAGCCGCCGTTGCGGCAGTCGCGCCAGGGGCCCCAGGCACCGCCCGGGGCCTGCTCGGAGATCTCGGCGGACAATGAGCTTGTTCTTTTTCTTCCACCCTCGAACGGCGTCTCGAACGGGGTCGCTCGCTTGGGGATTCGCCGGACATGAAGGCGGCCTTCGTCTGATCCTGTGCTCCGACCAAGGTGCACGTGACCACGACGAAGGCCGCGAGGGTGAGTCTGCTGCCTGATGCTGTGCGGCGGGAAGCGTTCGCGGAAGCGTCACGTTTCCGGGGAGCGTTCTACGAGTGTCTGACCGCCCGGCGTGACGAGTTGTTCGAACTCGCCGACGCGGTGCTGTGTGCGGACGGTGCGGTGAAGTCCCGGTGGACCTGACACTGCTGCCCGAGCACCGGCGTGGGCACGGAGCGATGTACGGCGGCCTGAACCAAGGCCGGATCGACGTCGTCCGGCTGCGGACGGTGCTGGCCAGGCTGTCGCTGCCGCGCTTCGACGGCGGGCGCCTGGTCCTGGCGGTCGATGTGTCGCCGTGGCTTCGTTCGGACGCGCCGTGCTCGGCGGAGCGGCTGTTCTGCCACGTCTACGGCCGGGCGAAGACGGCTTCGCAGTTCATTCCGGGCTGGCCCTACTCCTTCGTGGCCGCGCTGGAGCCGGGGGCCACGTCCTGGACCGCGATTCTGGACGCGGTTCGGCTCGGTCTGGCGGACGACGCGACCGCGGTCACCGCCGCCCAGTTGCGGGGTGTCGTGGAGCGACTCATCACCGCGGGCCAGTGGCAGGCCGGAGACCCGCACATCGTGATCGTCAGCGACGCCCGCTACGACGTCACCCGCCTGGCCTGGGTCCTGCGTGATCTGCCGGTCGAGTCGGTGGGCCGGGTCCGCTCCGACCGCGTGATGCGCCTGCCGAAACCACCGAGGATGCACGGCGTCAACGGCCGACCGCCCAAGCACGGCCCGGAATTCCGCTTCGCCAAACCGGAGACCTGGCCCGAGCCCGCGATCACCACAGTCACCGACACCATCAACTACGGCAAGGCCGAGACCCAGGTGTGGGACCGGGTCCGCCCCCGGCTCACCCACCGCTCCTCCTGGCTCGACCACGACGGTGAACTACCTCTGGTAGAGGGAGCGTTGATCCGGGTAAAGGTCGAACACCTGTCGAAGGAACGAGAGGCCCCGCCGGTGTGGCTGTGGTCCTCCGAGACCGGCGCCACACCGGATGACGTGGACCGCTTCTGGCAGGCATTTCTCCGCCGCTTTGACCTGGAGCACACCTTCCGCTTCGCGAAGCAGACCCTCGGCTGGACCACCCCGAAACTCCGTACTCCCGAGGCCGCGGACCGCTGGACCTGGATCCTGATCGTCACTCACACCCAGCTCCGCCTCGCCCGCCCCCTCGCCGCGGACCTGCGCCGACCCTGGGAGAAGCCGGCCGCCTCCGAACGGCTCACCCCGGCCCGGGTCCGCCGGGGATTCAGGAACATCCGCCCCCACCTCATCTGCCCGACCCGTATTCCCAAACCCAGAGGCACGCGTCCCGGACGGTCACCAGGCGCCAAGAACAAACACCGCGCACCCCGCTACGACGTTGGCAAGACCGTCAAACGCCCGGAGACCCTCAAGGCCATCGGCAAACCCGGACGATCTTGGTAGATAAAGAACAAGCTCAGGGCCCACCGGCCCCCTGCCCACGTGCCCCGTCCCTCGGCACGGCGACGCCTGGCTGAAGGGCGCGCTCGGCATCGCCGTCGCCACAGCCGTCCGAGGCACAGGCACCTACCTCGCCGCCTGGTATCGACATCTGGTCGCCCACCGAGGCAAGAACGGGGTCCTCGTCGCCGTCGGCCACTCGATCCTCATCGCCACCTGACACGTCCTCGCCGACATGCCCTACCGTGACCTCGGCCCCGACCACTTCACCAACCCCCTCGGCAAGATCCGCCAGACCCGGCGCCTGGTCTCCCAACTCGCTGCCCTCGGATACGAGGTCTCCATCGAACCGCGCACGGCGACGACCACCTGAGCTGCCACCCCGCCACAGCCGAGCACAGGAATTCTCAAGAGAGCCACACGCGGTGAACCGCGCGCTCCCGCAACAGCAAACGTCGGTCTCCGAAACCAGTCTCGGAGACCGACGTCACCTACCGCAGTCGATCAGTCACTTTCGCCGACACTATCGTCGGCTCGCCGGGTCGTTTGAGGACCAACCCTACGAGGGCTTGCTGAAGACGAACTTCTTGGGGCGATCGACGGAGATCGGGACGTACATCCCGCCTCCGGCGTCCTTACCCGCGACACGCAGCCAGGCACCCTGCTTGGAACCAGCCGTCTCACCCAGACTGAGCTTGATGTCCTGGTCCTCTCCGCCGTCCTTCTTCTCCAGCGTCCACGTCCCGTTCCCGGTGAAGAATTCGACGGGGGTCTCGTCGTCGGACGCGAAGGAGGTGGGGAAGTTCGCCGTTGCCAGCGTGCCATCCGCACGCAACGTCAGTTCCGCCCCCTGGCGGCCGTGCCAGGTGCCGACGAGATCGCTCTCCTTCGCCGAACCGCCGGATGGGGCGGCGGTCGTGAGGATCCAGACGACCAGGGCCACGATGGCGCACGGCACAGAAATCAGGGCGATTGATTTTCTTTTCATCGAGCACTCAGCGTCTCGGACCAGGTCGCGTTCTGCGTCTTCGTCGACATGGGACCGCCAACCCAGTCCGCAAACGAGTTGATCGGCCCACCGACCCACGAGTCCCACGCATCACGTAGGAACGGCGGGTGTACGAGCGAGTTGAACGTCGTGTCGTTCTTCACGTGGATCTCCACCTCCACCCTTCCTCCTTGATCATCCCTGGAAAGGATCTTGAAATCATAATTATATGATCCCACGAAAATGGACGTCGAGCTGCCGTACTTCCCGTCGGCCATGGTCTTGTCGATCCAGGCGGTGAGCCCAAACGTCTGCAATGAGGCCGCATCGCTCAGGAGTCGGCCGACGCCCTCCTTGCCCAGAACCGAGTAGCCGCCCTTACCGCTCTGGTTTCCTTCCTTGATCGATTTAAGGATTTCCTGGCGGACGACATCCATGGAGTGGTCCTTACGGAGCTGCTCGGTGAACTCGTCTCCAGCCGTGTAGTTGACCGTCTTGTCGCCCGCCCCGAAAAGCCACTGGAAGCCCAGCTTAAGCGCGCCCGGCTTGGAACCCTTTCCCGCCGACTCCACCTGCGCCCGTGCCAGCACCTCCCGCATCCACTGGAACTGCATCCGGGTCTCCTCGTCGACCTGCGCCTCCTGACCCCTGCGCTTCTCGTCCTCCGCGAGACGCAGGAGGTCCTCGGCGCGCTGCTTGGCGATGTGGATGGCGAAAGCCTCCCTCTGAGCCACAGCCGCAGCTGCCGAGTCCTTACCTGCGGCCTCGGCCGAGCCCCGCGCCCTGCCCGCCGCAGCATAGGCGGAGGACGCCGAGGCCTTGGCGTACGCGGTCGAGACCCGAGCCTGCGACGCGGAGTAGGACGCCTTGTCGGCATCCCGTCGAGCGGCAGTCACCGCCGTAGCAGCGGTCTTAGCGGCGCGAGCAGCCTGGCCCGCAGAGTCTTCGGCGCTCTTGGCCGCCCCCTGGGCCTGCTTCGTGTACTCGCCCGCCTTCTGCGCGGAGGCCTTGGCCTGAGCGGCGTACAGGTCGGCCTTCGCCGAGGCGTCGTCGGCCCGGGCTGCGGCTTCGAGAGCGGTGGCGGCGTCCTGCTGCGCGGTGGCCGCGATGCCGGCCGCCCCTGCGATCAAGCGGTCCACCTGGGCCGCGTGAGTCGCGGCAAGCTTGTCCTTACGTTCCGCCATGTACTGGCCAGAGCCGATGAACTCGTGCAGCAGTACGGCCGGCCCCTCAAGAGCGGCCTTGGCCCCCTGCTTCACCTCGGGCCCCCCACTGCTGGTCAGCTGGGCGGCTCGCACGCGCTCGTCGAGCTCGCGTGCGCTGTACTGGCCTGTGCTCAGGAACTCGCGGAGCTTGTCGGGGGAACCGTCCTGCAACGCCGCCTTGGAGGCCTCCTGCACAGCCGGGCCACCCACGCTCTTCACCTGGAGCGTCCTGAGCGTGTACTCGCCCAGTGCCGCCTGGTACTGCCCTGTGCGCAGGAAGTCCGAGATGGTGTTGACGTCACCGCTGAGGGCCTTCTGCGCGGCCTCGCGGACCGCGTCGGAAAGACCGTCGGATGCGACGTAGTCGACTCGGGCGTACTGGTCCTGCTCAACGGCCTTCTGACGTCCGTTCACCACGTACTCGCGCACCGCCTGGTCGGAGCCGCCCAGGGCGGCCTCGGCGGCCGTCTGGCTCCACGGCCCCTGTGTCTTCAACGCGGACAGGGCCACCTTGCGCCCCGTCAACACGGTCTGCTGCGGATCTGCACCGGGGGCTGAGGCGTCTGCGGCCAGTTTGGCCACCTGGGCCTCTTCGTCCTTCGCCTCCCGCGTTACACGCTCCTGCTCGGCCCTGCTCTCGTCCTCCGCGCTCTTGAACTCCCTGGCCTGTTCTATCGCCATCGTCGCACGGGTCTTGCGTTCCTCCTCCTCCGTCCTGCGCGCCAGATCCCGAGTTGCCCCCGCCTTGTCCACTGCGGCGCTGGCGGTGTCGGCTGCCTCCTTCGCGGCGGCGGCGTGCACCTTGGACTGGGCCGCCGCCGTCGAGGCGTCGCCCGCGTTCTTCGCGGCGCTCTCTGCCGCATCGGCGGCCTTCCTGGCGTGTTCTGCGGCGGATACAGCCTGCGCACGGGCCTCGTTCGCGGCGCGCGCCGACTCGCCTGCGAGAGCGGATGCCGCGTTAGCCGCGCGGGTCGCCTCACCGGCTTGGCGCCTGGCCTGCTCCGCTGCCGCGTTGGCCTTCGCCGAACTCGCCCCGGCGGACTGCGCAAGGCTGCCGGCCCGAGAGGCGGAATCGGCCGCGGCGTTGGCGTTGGCACCAGCACTGGCCGCGGCCTGCGCCGCGCGCCCGGCTTGCTCGGCAGCCGCTCCAGCCGATTCAGCCGCCTTCGCAGCCTCGTCTGCCCCTGCAGCGGCATTGCGGGCGTCTTCCGCCGCCTTACGCGCGGCGGAGGCGTTGGAGGCGTCCCTGGCCGCGCCCGCCGCAGCGCCACGGGCCCGTGTTGCAGCCTGCGCCGCTCCAGAGGCCGCCGCCGCCGCCGCCTGCGAAGCAGCGTTCGCCGCGACCCGGGCCGAAGCACTCGCCGCGCGGGCGGCACCTATAGCTTGCTGCGCGGCCCGCGTGGCACCGCCGGCGGCCTCCGCCGCGAGCCCAGCCGCATCTGCCGCACGCCCGGCGTCCGTACGGGCCGCCTCTGTTTCCTGCGCGGCCGTCTGCGCCACCTCCTTGGCCAGCTGAGAAGCGTCCACCGCGCGGTCGGAGGCCTCCTTGGCTGCGTCATTCTCCCGCTTGGCCTGGTCTCCCGCTTCTTTCGCCTGTTGTGCCAACTGCTCGACCGTCGAACGTTCCTGATCTCTGGCGCGAGCCACATGCTGGCCCACCTCAAGGAACTCACGGATGTCATCGGGAGAGCCGCTGACGGCAAGCTTGGCCGCCTGCCTGGTCGCCGGACCCGCCGTACTGAGGATCTGCATGGCCCGAACCCGCTCGTCCAGCTCCCGTGATGCATACTGGCCGGCACGCAGGAACTCACGCACGTCGTCGATCGACCCGGCGAGGGCGGTCTTGCCCGCGTCACGGACCGCTGGACCGCCGGTGCTGACGATCTGGCCCGCCCTGATCCGCTGGTCCAGCTCCAGCGGCTTCTCCCAACCGTCCTTCACGAAGCTGCGCAGCTCCTGCGGGGAGCCTCCCAATGCCTTCTTCGCCGTCTCCCGGACGTTGCCACCGCCTATGGAGAGGATCCGCATCACCTCAAGCCGGTCGTCCAGCGCTCCGGCCGACTCCCTCCCGCTGTCCAGGAAGCGCCTGACATCCGCGTCACTTCCGGTGAGGGCGGCCTCCGCCGCTGCCTTCACGGAGGTTCCCCCCTCCTTCCAGAACTCGACCGCACGCCCCCGGTCGGTCACCGTAGCGGCGCTCTCGGCCTCCCCGCCGTCCTGCGTCGCCGCCGCTGCGGGACTCGTCCCCATGATCCCCGCTGCCAACGTCAGCGGCACCAGCCGCGCACACGCAGAACGCATTCCACGCGGCCAGATCTCCCTCACACTTTTAGAGCGGCCTTCATTCTTCATAAACTGACTCTCTCTCAGGAATTGAAACTCCCCCACCCGATCAGGTCACCACGCCGAGCATGCCGGGAGAAGGCAGGCGGCGGCGCAGGCCGAACACGAAGGCGCCACGGGACGCCATCCGGCTTTGCATGATTAATCAAGCAGGTGCCATCCAATCAAAAACACCCTCATGCCATGATCATTTTCAGGCGGCACCTCCCCTCATCCCGGGGCGTCAACAGGGCTTGATGGGGTGTTTTCTCATGGCGACAGATTCTATACACATGATTTAATATCTCTTTACGCACGGCGTCTGATCCTCCGTGCACCAATCAGAGAGGGAACCGTGATATCTCGTACACGCGCTGCACTGGTCGCCGGCTTCAGCACTGCCGCGGTGGCTCTCGGAGCCACCGCCCTCGCCACGGCCGCTGGAACCACTTCCCCGGCCCCGAGCACCACTCCCCCGCCAGCGGTGGAGGACTTCTCCTACCCGGGGGCGGGCCGGGTCCTCAAGGACAAGGGCCTCAAGCTGATCTCCGGCGACGGGCACATCATGCTGGCCGAGTGCAGCAGCCAATGGAGCATCAAGGTCCAGGCAAGCAAGAACAACAGCTTCACCGAGTACTGCTTCAACGTCTCCGGTGGAACCGGCTACCTGGCACTGGAGGTGCCCGGCACCTTCGGCCTCTGGAACGACGACCACAACCTGCGCGCCACTCTCACCAGTGACGGGAAGACCAAGACCATCGATGTGGCCAAGGACGACGTGACGACCGTCGGCGAAGCCGACATCCCCTCCGGAGGCAAGAAGGCAACCCTCGTCGAGCTGCGCGTCACCGGCTGAGCAACCGCAGCCAGCCCGCGCACCGCCTTCTTCTCCGTACCATCCAAGGACTGAACTCTTGTCTGGCATCACTGCGCGCGCCTCATGGAAGGCCACGCTCCTCACCACCGCCGTCACCGCCGGCGTGCTCACCACGCTCTCCGCCAGCCCGGCCGGCGCCGTTCCTGGCGATCCGGCCGCAGGCGGCTCCTACGCCTACACCGCCCGCCTGGCGATCGGCGACAACGTGCGCGCCTGCACCGGCGCGTTGGTCGACCGGTACTGGGTGATCACCGCCGCCTCCTGCTTCGCCGACGACCCCGCCCAACCGCAGGCCCTGCCCGCGGGCGCCCCCAAGTGGAAGACCACCGCGACCGTCGGCGACAAGACGGTCGACCTGGCAGAACTCGTAACCCGTCAGGACCGCGACCTCGTCATGGCCCGCCTCGCCACCCCCGTCACCGGCGTCGCGACGCTCCCCGTCGCGACCACCGCGCCCACGACCGGTGAAAACCTGCGCGTTCCCGGCTACGGCCGCACCAAGGACGAGTGGATACCGAACAAGCTCCACTCGGGGGCCTTCACCCTCGACACCGTCGCCGCGACCGCCATCGCCACCACCGGTACCGGCGGCGCCGCGATCTGCAAGGGCGACACCGGCGCCCCCGCGATCCGGGAGAAGAACGGCAAGGCCGAACTCGTCGCGGTGGCCTCCCGCTCCTGGCAGGGCGGCTGCCTCGGCGAGACCGAGACCCGCACCGGCGCCTCCTCCAGCCGCGTCGACGACCTAGGCGCCTGGGTCCAGCAGACTCGCTCGCTGACACCGGACAACCGTACGACCACGGTCTACGAGCCGGCCGCGCAGACGTCCGAGGTCTTCCGGCTCGGGACCGACCGGCAGATCTATGGATCGTCCTTTAAGACCGGCAGCGCGGGCTGGAGTGCGTGGCAGTTGCTGGCCCCCCGCGAGTTCGTCAGCGGCCCCACCGCCGTCTACCACGCCGACAAGAACACCACCGAGGTCTTCGCGATCGGCACCGACCGGCAGGTCTACCACTCCTGGCACAACCCCGGTTCGAGCACCTGGGCCGACTGGCAGCTCCTCGCGCCTGGCAAGGTCACCGGACCGCTCCAGGCCGTCTACCACGCCGACAAGAACACCATCGAGGTCATCGCCCTCGGAGACGACCAGCAGGTCTACCACTCCTGGTACACCACCGGCGCGACCTCCTGGAGCACGTGGACCCTCGTGGCCCCCGGCAAGTTCACCACGGTGAACGCCAACTACATCGGCGACCGCCGCACCAACCAGATCTACGCCATCGGCGACGACGGGCAGATCTACCAGTCCTACTACACCACCGGAACCACCGGCTGGACCCCGTGGCAGCTCCTCGCCCCCGGCCGGTACACCGCGCTCAGCAGCGTCTACCACGCCGACAAAGAGACCATCGAGGTCGCCGCACTCGGCGAGGACCGCAAGATCTATCACTCCTGGTACAGCGACGCCACCTGGACCTGGAGCAACTTCCAGCTCGTCGCCCCCGGCACCTTCACGGCGCTGAGCACCGCGTATCAGGCCGACAAGAACACCATCGAGATCGTCGCACTCGACGACAGCCGACAGATCCAGCACGCCTGGTACACGACCGGCGCAACCTCCTGGAGCACATGGACCCTCGTGGCCCCCGGCAAGTTCGCCACCGCTCCCAGCACCCTCTACCACGCCGACAAGAACACCATCGAGACCGTCGCCGTCGGTGACGACCAGCAGGTCTACCACGCCTGGTACACCACCGGAACCACCGGCTGGAGCCCGTGGACCAAGCTCCCCTAGTGCTGGATTCCTTAAAGGAGGTATACAAATTGGCGTCGGAGTAGGCGGGTTGGTGGGGGGTCTCTGCCCCAGATCCAGGGCTTGGCGCGTGCGTTGAGCTGGGCGGTTGCGAGGCGGGTGGCCTTGTCGATCTCGTCGGGGTCGGCGAACGACTGGTCGGCGAGTGTGGCCTTGCGAAAGATGCGCCACCAGCCTTCCTGGAGGTTGAGCCAACAGGCGCCGACCCGGATGAAGACGTGCTTGCGGGGGTGGTCCTCGAGCCAGGTCCTGGTGAAGATGCTGTTGTGGGAGGACGCGGTCATGGTGACCTGCTGCCCGTCGGTGACGCGCAGGCCCAGGTCTTCTCCGGTCCGCGGTGAGGTCGACGGCCCCTCATCCACCTCTCACGTGTTGGGAATCTCGTTCATGTCTCGTGCCACCGCCGTGTCCCGCGCCTGGCGGGCGGGCGTATTGATAGCGACAGTGGCCGTCGGCACGCTGACCATCTTCTCCGCTCCTCCGGCCGGCGCCGTGGTCGGCGATCCCGCCGCAGACGGCTCCTACGCCTACACCACCCGCCTGGCGATCGGTGACAGCCGCGCCTGCACCGGCGCGCTGGTCGACCGGTAGTGGGTGATCACCGCCGCCTCCTGCTTCGCCGACGACCCCGCCCAACCGCAGGCCCTCCCCGCGGGCGCCCCGAAGTGGAACACCACCGCCACCATCGGCCGCGCCGACCTCACCACGGACGCCAGCAAGACCGTCGACATCGCCGAGCCGGTGCCGCGCCCGGGCCGCGACCTCGTCATGGCCCGCCTCGCCACCCCTGTCGACGGCATCACCCCGCAGCAGGTCGCGGCGACGATCGGCGACACCACGCGCCTGTTCGCCATCGGCAGCGCCGACAACATCTGGACCTCCGACAGGAAGGCGACGGCAGCTGGACCACCTTCTACCCCGTTACCAGCAGCGCCATCCGGAGCATCGCCGCCACCACCGGCTGAATCGACCCCGCGCAGGGTTCCCCCACGGGGTCATCGGCAGGAGGTCGGCCGCCCTGCGGTCTCCCACGCACTCACCCGAAGGATCAACCCCATGTCCCGTAAGACTCCGTCCCGTTCCCGGAAGCTCGGTGTGCTGGTCGCAGCCGCGACCGCCGGTACGCTCAGCACCTTTGCCCCCGCCGGCGCCGTTCCTGGCGATCCGGCCGCAGGCGGCTCCTACGCCTACACCGCCCGCCTGGCGATCGGCGACAACGTGCGCGCCTGCACAGGCGCACTGGTCGACCGGTACTGGGTGATCACCGCCGCCTCCTGCTTCGCCGACGACCCCGCCCAACCGCAGGCCCTGCCCGCGGGTGCCCCCAAGTGGAAGACCACCGCGACCGTCGGCGACAAGACGGTCGACCTGGCAGAACTCGTAACCCGTCAGGACCGCGACCTCGTCATGGCCCGCCTCGCCACCCCCGTCACCGGCATCGCGACGCTCCCCGTCGCGACCACCGCACCGACCGCCGGCGAGAACCTGCGCGTTCCCGGCTACGGGCGCACCAAGGACGAGTGGATACCGAACAAGCTCCACTCGGGGGCCTTCACCCTCGACACCGTTGCCGCGACCGCCATCGGCACCACCGGTACCGGCGGCGCCGCGATCTGCAAGGGCGACACGGGCGCTCCCGCGATCCGGGAGAAGAACGGCAAGGCCGAGCTCGCCGCGGTGGCCTCCCGTTCCTGGCAGGGCGGCTGCCTCGGCGAGACCGAGACCCGCACCGGCGCCTCCTCCAGCCGGGTCGACGACCTCGCCGGCTGGGTCCAGCAGACCGTCTCCACGTGGGGTACCAAGGTCGACTACTCCTCCGCGGTCGTCAACTCCGTGTACAACCCGGACACCAAGACCGCAGAGATCTTCGCCCTGGGCACCGACGGCGTCCTCGCCCACGCTTCCAACTCCGAGGGCAAGGGCTGGACCAGCGGCTGGGAGGCACTGGGGGACTGGCAGTTCACGGGCATCCCCGCCACGATCTACAACCCCGCCACCAAGGCCACCGAACTGTTCGCCATCCGCAAGACCGGCGAACTCGGCCACAACTACTGGGACCCGGCCACCAAGAAGTGGGCCGGATGGAGCGTCATTCCCAGCGCCCTCAAGCTCAAGGCCAACCCGGTCGCCGTGTTCAACCCCTCGAACCAGACCGCCGAGGTGTTCACCCTGGACACGAACGGCTACATGACCCACACCTACAGCACCAACGGCGCCCGCTGGGACGACGTCCGGGGCCTGGGCAACTGGCAGTTCAACGGCACCCCCACCACCCTCTACAACCCCGCCACCGACGCCGTCGAACTCTTCGCCACCAGCAGCCGCAACGAACTCGGCCACCTCTACTGGGACAGCAAGGCCAGGACCTGGAGCGACTGGGGCACCATCGGCGGCCAGGCCGTGACCGGCAGCCCCACCGCCGTCGTGAACCCGGCCAACAACAGCGCCGAGGTCTTCATCACCACCACCAACAACACGATGGCCCACAGCTACAGCCTCAACGGCGCCCGCTGGTCCGACATCACCACCATGGGCGGCTGGCAGTTCAACGGCACCCCCACCGCCGTCTACAACCCCGCCTCCAACTCCGTCGAACTCTTCGCCGTCCGCAACACCGGCGAACTCGGCCACAACTACTGGGACAACAAGACCAAGACCTGGGCCGACTGGAGCACCGTCAGCGACTGGAAGTTCTCCGGCACTCCCTCCGCCACCTACAACGCCTACACCAACACCCTCGAACTCTTCGCCACCGGCACCAACGGCACCATGTCCCGCGCCACCTACCAGAACAACAACTGGCTCGCCTGGGAAACCATGCCCGGCTGGACCTTCGCCACCACCGGCTGACCCCAACCCACCACACCAGCCGACCAGGCCGCGACAGCACAGTGCGCCCGCACAGGCAGCCCCACTACGGGCGCACCACATCTGACAACGGCCAGGCATGGCGCGGGCGGGACCTGACGACCATCCGGTCCCGCCCGCGCCCGTCTCCCCCTGCACGCCACCGGCAGCAGCCAGACATGAGAGGAAGAAAGACCCGCCGAACACGAACAGGCGTCCAATCGGTTCATGGCACAGCGCAGCGAGTCAGCCTGCTGGTGTGCGCCCGCCCGCCCTCGGCTACTGGCTGCCAGGCGCCCGGCGAAGTACGTTACGCAGCAGTTGGACCACGCCGTCGGTGATCTCGGTACGGCGCTGCTCCGCCAGGGCGAGCAGTTCGGCGGCTTGTGCGGGGCTGGTGTCAAGGGAAGGGACCGGGCGGGTGTGCCAGGGGCGCATGGCCAGGGTGCGGATCTGTGTGGTGGCGTCGGTCGTGGCCTGGGCGGCGAGTCGGGGGTGGGGATCGCCGCTCAGGACGAGGGCGGCGCGCAGTGCGGTGGGGCGGTCGTGCCGGTTCAGCAGCCGGTAGCCGGCCCGTCGGACCGCCGGCCGCTGCGGGTCGGTGAGCATGTCCCACAGCAGGTCGGCGGGCAACTGGGCGGCACTGGGGGCGAGGGCGGCGGCGGCCTCCTTGACCACAGCGGTGGAGCCGTCCCGCAGCAGCACCATGGCCTGGGGCACGGGCACCGCGTCGAGGTTCCGCAGGGCGCGCAGCGCGTGGACGCGGACCTGAGGGGCTGGGTTGTCCAGCAGGGCGGTGAGCAGTGGGCCGTCGGCCTGGGTGCCGGTCTCGGCGAGCCCGCCGATCGCCCCGACCTGAGGTTCGGCGGCCTGTACTGCCGCACGGTAGTACGCCAGTGAATCCGCACCGGTGCGGCGGGCCGCCTCCCGCGCCAGGGCCCGGACCAGAGCGGACGGGTCGTCGAGGAACGGCACCACGTCCTGGGGAGAGCCGGTGCGCATCAGCCCTGTGAGGGCGGTGGTCCGGACCTCGGCGTGGCGGTTGCGGGCCAGGCGATGGAGCAGCTCGACCTGGTCGGTCCACACCGCCTGCCGGGCGGCGGCCTCGGCAGCTCGGGCCCTGACCTGTCGGTCGGGATCGCTCTCGGCGAGGGCGGCGAGGTCACGAAGCCGCAGGCGTCGCGTGGTGGTGTCGAGGGCGAAGCGCCGCACTACCGCTTCGGGGGCCATGAGAAGCGTTTCGGACAGGGCCGTGCCCGACTCGGCGGACAGCGACGCGCGCAGTTGGCCGTGGGCGAAGGAGCCACGCTGGCGCCGGTTGACCAGCAAGGCCGTACGCACGCTCGCCACGGTGGTCAGCAGGGGGTTCTCGTGGAGCAGCACGGCCAGACCCGCGCACGCCGGCTCCCGGACCTGCCGGACCCAGTCGCTGGTCCGCAGTACCAGAAACGGCATCATCTCCGGATACGGCTGGTTCAGCATCCGCCGCACCGCACGCTCGCGGATGCGGCCATCGGCGTGCGAGGCCGCCAGGGCGAGCGCGACCGGGTCGACCTCGGTGAGCGAGGGGACAGGGCGCGTTGAATACCACGACTCCCGTCGTATGAAGGAATCCAGGCGCAGCAGCAGCGCCGGACGCTCCGTCAGTACGCGCAGAGCCTCGATCGCGTCTCCATGGTCCCCGGCCGCACCAGCCGCCAGCAGCGCGGCGATCAGCTCCTCGAGCGCACCTCCGTCCCGAGCCCGTGCCGCGGCAACCGCCAGCCGCACACGCTCCAGAACATCCACACCAGCAGACGACGGCGAGGGCGGGACAGGCTGCTGACGACGGAGGAAGAAGTTCACCACGCCATCCTGCCGCAGCCCGCCAACCTGACGCTCCCCATATACGACAGCATCAAGAACCCCGCCCCAGAACTTCCACCCGCCGACGGCTGGACCCCAGCATCCCTGGTAGCGATCGGCGTCCGTTCTTCACCGCACCTCAGCGCGACGCTTCGCCACCGCCTGGATCTGTACGAGCACACCCTGCGGGTGCGCACCGGCGCTACCCACCCGCTCCTCGGGCTCACGATCGACGACCAGCACTCCCCTACAGAGGCCTACATCTACCTGACGCCGCCCGACGGCCAGCGCGAGCTGCTCACCCTCGCGTTGGAGGACACCCCCGAGGCGGACGTACGGGCCTTCGTCGTCCACATCCACAGCGCCGTCGCCGACACCGGCAACCGCCGCCAGGCCGAACAGAACCTGCACCAGGTCACCGCCCAGCTGAAGAACGACCTTCGCATCCCCCAGGCCCGACGCGAACTGGACACCGCCTACCACCGCTGGCAGGAACTGACCGGCCACCGTCCCAAGTGACCACCCCCTCGGCGGCAGGCTGGTCCGGAGTCCGGTCCGGTGACGGCCAAAATCCCGTCCGCGCCGTCAAGCCCCCCATCCCCGAAAGCAGCTTCAACGCGTGGGTCGGACCGACCAGGGTGAAGCCCCGGGAAGGTGTCGGGGCTGAGGCTGTTCCATACGACAAGCGGGGTGGCGGAGGTCGCACCGCGTCTTGCTGAGGTCGAGGCGGATGTGCAGGATCTCGTCGAGGCGCACATGGAGACGATGCTGGGGGTGCGGTTCCTGGCGAGCGAGTACAGCACCGGCCCTGTGCACGGCGGGCGGATCGACTCGCTGGGTCTTGACGAGAACGGTGCGCCGGTGATCGTCGAGTACAAGCGGGCGACTGACGCCGGGGTGATCCACCAGGGGCTGTTCTATCTGTCCTGGCTGATGGACCACCGGGACGAGTTCCAGCGACTGGTGCGTGACCGGCTCGGCGCCGAGGCTGCGGCCGGGGTCTTGTGGAGCGCGCCAAGGCTGATCTGTGTGGCCGGTGACTTCACCCGCTATGACGTCCACGCCGTACGCGAGCACCGCCGCAGCATCGATCTCGTACGCTACCGCTTCTACGGCGATCACCACATCGGGCTGGAAACGGTAGCCTCCGTCACCGGACACGCCGCTGCTTCCCGGATGGCCTCCCGCCTGCGCGCGGCCGGGGGCCGGAGCGAGCGTACGGCGGGCGGGGCGATGACGGAGCTGGCCGCCGCGGTCGACGAGGCGCTGCTCGGGCTCGGAGACGACATCGTTCCCGTGCAGCGCAAGCAGTACCGGGCCTATCAGCGGCTGCGGAACTTCGCCTGCCTCTGCCCGCCCCAGCAGGCCAAGCTCCTCGTCTACCTGAAGGCCGACCCGGACACGGTTGATCTCGTCCCCGGCTTCACCCGGGACGTGACAGGACTCGGCCACCACGGAACCGGTGACCTGGAAGTCCAGCTTCGCACGGAGCGGGACTTGGAGCGGGCTCAGGATCTGTTCCGCCTCAGCTGCGCCGCGGCGTAGGAGGGCTCGATCCCGTGTGCGTGTGACGGGCTCCGCTGGGGTCTGGTGTGAAGTTGTGGGTGGGGTGGTCGTTCTGGTGCCTCTCGACGGTGTGGGCAGGGCGTGGCAGTGGAGTAATCAATGGTCCAGTGGTTCTCCGGTTTCGCGAACCGGGGAACCACGGCTATGTTCCGCCGTCATCGCCCGAGAGGGTGGTGGTCCTGGTTGGCCGGCTCAGCGGCGGAGCAGGTCGTCCGGATTGATGGCCAGGTAGGTCTCGGGTGTGGTGGCTTCCAGCGCGGCGGGGCGAGGGTGAAGCCCGGGGTGTTCCCCAGGAGGGCTTCCCAGGCTGGTCCCGGGTGCTGGAGACGGCAGCTCGGAGTCTGCGCTGGACATGGGGCCTGGCCTCAGGTCTTGTCCGTGCAGTCTCCGTGGGGTCAGCGGTCGCCCTCGTGGGGACTCTCATCTCATGTCAGCTCCCGGTAAGTTGTGATCTTGATCGGTTCCGCCAGGAGTGATTCCACCGCGGCGGCGAGGTGCTGGGAGTGCGCGCTTCGGAAGTGGCGCTGGAGGTCTTCGGTGTGTCGCCACCGCTCGATGGCGATGAATTCCTCCGGGGTTTCGATGCTCTGCTGGATGGAGTAGTGCAGGCTTCCCTCCTCGTTCCGGGTGGGTTCGATGACCGCCTGGAGCAGTTGTGCGAGTTCTGCCTCCTTGCCCGCCCTGGCGACGACCCGGCCCACAACCGTTACTTCACTCATCGGCTTCGCCTCTCTCGGTGTTCCGTTTGCGTGTTGTTCCGTTCGGATGGGCGCTCTCCGCCCTTCCTGGCGGACCGGCTCTTCAGGTTCTCCGCTGTCGCCGTCCGACCGCGGGGGTGTGTCCATGGGCAGCGCCGATGGGGAGTGCGGGGAAGACCATGGACGGGTCGTCGAACAGGGAGGAGAGCCGTCGATCGGCGGTGTCGAGCAGACCGTGGTCCTGGAACGACGGTGCGAGGCGGGCGAGCGTGAGCGCGTAGAAGCCGCGTTTTCCACCGGAGACGAGGGGGTGTCGCCGCTGGTGGGTGATGCCCTCCAGACCCTGGGCGGCGAGGAGCACCGGGAGGGTGCTGCCGAGTTCGGGGTGTGCTCCGGCGAGTGTCATCAGCCGGTGCACCGCGGTTGCGAACTCCAGGAAGGCTGTGGCCGCTCTTCTGTCCGGGGCGTGTTTGGCGGCGATGGCGAGTGTCTCGCGACTGACGTCGATCGCTTCGGCGAAGAGCTGCCCGTGTGGTGCCAGCGAGGGGATCAGCCGGGCCAGGACGGATTCGGGGTCCGGCAGATGCTCCAGTACGGATCTGGCGTGGATCAGATCCCAGGAACCTGGTGGCAGAGGGCCTGCGGTGATGTCGTGTTCGATCACTTCGACCCCGGGATGTGCGATGTTCCTCAGAAATCGCGGATCGCTGTCGGTTGCCACCACTCTTCCGGTCTCTCCGGCGAGAGATGCCAGGAGACGGGCGATACTGCCCGCTCCCGCGCCGACTTCGAGGCATGACCACCCGGGTGCCGGGTTCACCCGGGTGAGGATCTCCTCGGTTCCGGGGTCGTAGACCTGCTCGATCGTGCGCAGGCGGTCGAATTCGAGATCCGCTCGGGCGGCTGAATCCAGAACGTAGGGGGCGGGTTGCGGACGGTCCGGGTCGGTCATGGTCTGCCTCTCTGGTTCCTCCGGGCCCGACGAGCGGTGCAGGGCCGCCGACGCGAGCACGAGCAGCCCAGATCAGGGTCCCGCCGGTCATCCGACATGTATGCCGAGTGAGCGAAGATGACTGGTCACCTCACTTGGAGTCTCGGTGGCCAGCGAGATGTATCCGTCCGGTCGTACGAGGAACAGGCCGTGCGGTGCGTACGCGCGGGAGGCGAACCCCGCGGGGTCCGAGACGTCGTGGCCGACGCGCACCACGCGGATCACCGCGGGACCCCGGGCGCTGACAGGCTGGATGGGCGGACTTCCGAAGGAAAGAAGGGTGAAGTGGGGTCCGCGGAAGAGGTCGAAGAGACGTACCGGGGCTCCGCCACGGTCGGTACAAGGGGCATCCGGAGCGCGGTCCCCCGCGTGGAGGGCTTCCTCGACGAGAGCGGGGCGCATCTCCGCGTTGGGTGGAATACCCCGGTATCCGAGTGCCAGATGGTGCGTGGTGCGGTCACGGCGCGCGGCCAGCTCCCTGACCCGACCCGCCCCTTGGTGGATGCGGGTGCTCACTCCAAGCACCTCCGCCGCAGCGGGCCGGCGCTCCGCCTCGTAGGAGTCCAGGAGCGAGGGTGCTGCCTGGCCGGTTGCCGCGAGCGCCAGTTTCCATCCCAGGTTGTAGGCGTCCTGGATGCTCGCGTTGATGCCCTGGCCGCCCGCCGGGGAATGAACATGCGCGGAGTCACCGGCCAGGAACACCCGGCCGACCCGGAAGTGCTCCGCCAGCGCTGCTCGTGCCCGGAAGACCGATGACCACAGCACCTTCCGCACCCGCACTCCCGTGCGGGCGGCCACCAGTTCGCGGACCCGCTCGGGAGCGGGGTCGGGGGTTCCCGTCGCGAACCGTGCGATGACCTGGAAGTAGTCCGTTCTGGCGACGGGACAGATCGCGGTCATGATGCCGACCGCGTCACCCCAGGTGTGCCAGTGCTCGCGGTCCAGTCCGGGAATATCGGCATCGGCCACGAGCAGCGGCCGGGTGTCCACGTCTTCGCGGTCGAACCTCACACCCAGGATTTTCCGTACGGTGCTGCCGCCCCCGTCTGCCCCGACCAGGTAGTCGGCCGCGATCTCCCGCGTACCTCCGTCGGTCCGGACAACCTGGGCCAGCACGCCGGCCTCGTCCTGGGAGAATCCGTCGAGCCGCGCTCCGAACTCGACACGGTGGCCCAGATTCAGCAGTCGCTCGCGAAGCAGTTCCTGGGTGCGCGACTGAGGAAGCATCAGGGGCTCGGCATAGGGCGTGGCCCCAGTGGGCTCGCCACGGGCGATGACGTCCCACTCCCTGACGATCCTTCCCTCCTCCCAGGCCACCATCGGCGGCAGCGGCGCTCCCTCCGCCTGTACTGAGTCGATGATTCCGAGGTCGTCGAAGATCTCCAGGGTGCGCGGCTGGAGACCCTTGCCCCGTGATCCCGGAAAGGGACCCGCGCCGGCGTCGATGATCCGGAAGTCGACGTGCCGACGGGCCAGTTCCACCGCCAGGACCAGTCCGGCAGGTCCTCCTCCGGCAATCAGAACAGATGTGTGGTGGCGATTACTGTCCACGGCATGTCCCCTTTCCGGTCCTCCGTCATCGTGATGCGGAGGAGGTCGCAGCCGGCTGTATGCGGTTTCCCCTTTCTGGTGGTTCAGGCAGCCAGGAGCCGTCCTTCCGCGGTGGGATCGAATGTGAGGGTGAGTGATTCGGGGCCGCGGGAGTAGAAGCCGGTCTCTTCGTAGGAGGCGTCCTCGGGGAAGCCGATGTTCTCCATGAGGGCCAGCAGCATCGTCACGACCGTCTCCAGTTCCCTGCGCGCGAATGCGGCCCCGACGCACGAGTGCATGCCCGCGCCGAACCCGAAGTGGGTAGCGGCGGCGGTGAAGGACCGTTCGGGACCGAGGTCGGTGCGCTGGAGGTCGAAGGTGTCGGGCCGTTCGAAGACACGCGGGTCGCGGTTGGCGGCGGCGAGCATGCACCAGACCATGGTCTCGGCGGGTATGGCGACGCCGGAGATCTCGACGTTCTCCGCTGTCCTGCGGGGGATCAGTTGCACGGGCGGTGTGTAGCGGAGCGTCTCCGCGATGGCGTTGGTCACCAGTCCGGGATCGCCGCGGACCAGGGCCATCTGATCGGGGTGGGTGATCAGATGCCGGAACAGCAGGGCCAGTGTCTTGTCCGCCGGTTCGGTCGCGGCGAGGAGCACGTTGTGGCACAGAGCGGTGACCTCGTGCAGGCTCATCCTCCCGCTCTCGTACTCCGTGTGGCACATCAGCGAGATCACATCCTGGCCGGGGTTCTCGCGCCGTTCCTCGATGAAGGGCCGCAGATAGTCCTCCAGCCGGCGGGCGCACTGGACGCAATGCCGGTATCGCTCCTCGGTCAGAGTGACGCTCGTCACGAATTCGGCCACGCCCTGGAACCAGGAGTGCACATTCCGCCAGTTGTCCTTGGGCAGTCCAAGACTGTCCAGCGCGACCCAGATCGCCAGCTGCTGTCCGAAGTCCTTCACCAGGTCGAACCGGCCGCGCCGCAGATGGGGGCGGATGAGCTGCTCCACGTTGCGGCGGATGAGCGGGATCTGGTCTTCCAGCATCGGCCCGGTGTATCCGCGGATCATTGTCCGGTGTTTGGCGGTGTGTTCGGCGCCGGTCATCTGTGCCAGGACGCGACCGCGCATGACCGGCTCGGCCCGTTCCCGTAAGGCTTGGGTGGTGAAGATCTGGTCCTCGGTCAGAACCCGGCGAACGTCTTCGTGCCGGCTCAGGAAGTAGGCGCCGATGCCGGGTTCGTAGTGGACGGGGTCGTTCTCCCGCAGCTGGGGATACCAGGCGTACGGGTCCCGGGCGAACTTGTCGGACAGGACGCTGATGATGCGGGCAGTCGGATGCATGGTGTTCTCCTCTCATCGGGTTGGCCGTCACCAGGCCACGGGCAGACAGGCGGGGCGGATGAACGTCAGATCATTTCTCCAGGGAATCTCGTGTTCATACACGGCCAGGCGCAGTTGTGGGAAGCGCTCGAACAGGGCGGGGCAGACGATGGTGAGAACCAGCCTGCTGAGGGCGTCGTCTGCCAGGGGCCCAGGATCCGTGCGAAGGTCTGTGGACCCGGCGTCCGGACGATGGATGTCGAATTTCGCCGGGGTGGGGTAGTGCTCCTCGTCCCAGGCCGCGCCGAGGGGCGAGGCGCATACCGCGTCTCGGGCCTTGATCAGGGTGCCGTGTAGTTCCAGGTCTCTGAGCGCGATATGGGTGGGGCCGAGCACCGTGCCCGGGTGGTAGCGGCGGAGTTCCCCGGCTGCCGCCCGCCACAGCACTGGATCGCGCAGGCACTCCCGTAGCGGTTTGGGGTGGAGCAGGAGAGTGAACGGTCCGGTCAGCAATGCCGAGAAGAGTGACCTCGCGCACCGGACGAGCAAGCCTGTCACCACGGTGTGCGACGGTTCAGTGTCGGCCTCCCGCTGTTCGCGGGCTTTAAAGGGCGTACCGGCGGCATTACCGCGGACGGGGCCATCCCGGAGGTGCTCTGTGAGCGAGTGCAGGACCGGGTGCCTGACAGCCGAATTTCCTGTCGGCTCTTCCTGGATCAGAAGGTTCCGCAATTCCTGGGGATCGAATGACAGCCCGAAGACATCGCGGCACACGGCGGCTGTTAGCGGCGCTGCCAGTTGTTCCAGCAGATCGGCAGGGTTGTTCCCGGTTTCCATGGCGTCCAGGACGAGACCCGTCTGTTTCACGATCGAGGCCCGGTGGGATTCCACCGCCCACGTCGCGCAATACTCGGCGCCCGGCTGCCCGGCCCGCGAGCGCGCTGCCCCGCTGATCCCGGCCGGAGGGGGAAGTGCTTCAGCGGCATCGCTCAGGCGCACGAGGTCCGGGTCGGTGAAGACTCGCAGGATGTCGTCCCGGCGGGAGATCATCCACAGCCAGGATCCGCCCGGAAGCTCGACCGGGCAGACCGGCTGCCGTCGGCGTGCCCAGTGGATCACGGGCGGAGGCGTGCCCAGGGGGCCCAGCACGAAGGGAAACCTCAACGGTACTTCCGGTGTCCTCGCCGGCATCGGGAGCTGCCTGAGCTGCCTCATCACGAACCACCCGGCAGTACGGGCTCGGCCACCACGAACCCCTGTTGTGCAGCTGACCGCAGCCCGGTCGCCGGACCGGCGAGCAGGGCCGCGGCGAGCTCGATCCGCCGGTGGTAGACGAACACCGAAGAAGCCACGTCAAAGATCGACGGGCTGTCCACGATCAGCGGCAACTCTGCGATCGGATAACTGACGCAGGCGTCGATCTGCTCCTCACCGGGCTCCGTATCCGCGATGGACCGGACCGCTCCCCGGGCAACCGCCCGGCAGGCCGCCCTGAGGGCGGGATCGACTCGGTATGCCGCTCTGGCCCGCTCACGCAACGCCGCGTACTCGGGTCGGCTCATCAGCTGAGTCCAGGTATGGACGCGCCTTTCCGGCGTGGACACACCGGCACGCGACAGCGCAAGCACCGCGGGATTCCTGAGCTGGTTCACAGCTCGCCGCACACGCCCCACTGCCTCCAGCGGCCTGACGCCCGCAGCGGTGAGGGTATGTGCCGCCTCGAATCCGGGAACGAGAACGTCGACCCTCGTGAAATGTCCGGCTGCCCACTGGACCAACGCCTCCACCCGGCATGGTGTGTAGTAGCCGTTGAACGGGCTCAGACCCACGACGCAGTGGTCGGAGGCATCGGCGATCCGACGGCAATTCTCGCTCTGTGGTCGAATCAGGAAATCCACGGTCACCACCGCTTACCTGCATCTGTATGCCACGTTCTCATGCCAATACCTTTCCCGGTCGCCAGGTCTGAAAGTCCGCCATGAAGTGGGCGGCCCGAAGAGAGAAGGCCGTCACGCCAGAATTCACACCGAATTCTCTGCCCGAACGGCTCAGGTCATTTGGAGACGAAACCTGTCTTCTCGTCACGGCAGCCCTGCGGGCGGCGCCAATACAACTCGACGGTCGAGCCGTGCGCATCACCCGTGATCACTCCGCAGTGCGCCGACGCCTCCTCGCCGTGCTGCTACACACTACGGGATGTTATGAACATTCGATAGACCTTATTGCTGTATTAGTTTAGGCCCGGGAGGCCGCCCTCGGTGGTGGGCAGTGGAAATCGCCATTGTGTTCGTTAATGGAAATTTAGTTCGAATATACTTTCCCTCGGCTGCATTTCGAGCCCGTCGGCACGATCCTCGCCATCCACGGATCTTCCTCACCGAGGTCCGCTCGGCTCGGCGGCACCACCCGCACGTCGGCAACCGTGTGGTGATGTCGACGCCTGCGCCTGGGGCCTCGCGCCTTGGCGCCGGCCGTGCGTACTGCCCACCGCGCCTCCGATGGCCAGGCCACTTCGGCCCCGATCTCCCCGGGTTGTTCGCGGAACACACCCTCGGCGACGACATCTTCGCTATTCGTGGCGACGGCAGGCACACCGTGCCGCGCTTCCCCGAATGCCGGCCCTTGGGCCGGCTGGTACTCACCGCCTCCGGCGCTTACACCATGACCAATCACCGGCGGTTCAACCGCATCCAGCCGCCCACTGGATACCCTTTCGGCGGCGGCAGCGACAGCGTCGTCCCCACGAAGGAGCGCTTGTGGCCACTGTCGCTCCGCAACCCGTGACGATCTGCCGCTGATCACAGACGTCCACGCGTTCGGGGTCTCCCACCCCGAACGCGGGATCGCCTTACCGACTGCTCCGGCTGAGCACCGGAGAAGACGCATGCGGCTCGTGCGTGCCCTGATCGTGGCGATCGACACCGCGATCTCCCGCCGGCGGACGATCACCAGAGCACGATCAAGCCCGTGACCTGCCCGAGCACCCTGCCCCCGCACCACGCCGGCGCACCACGCCGGCGCCCGTGACCTGTGGATTTCAGGATGGAATCAGCTCATGGGGAGTCAGTGGCGGGTGCGTCGGCCCCAGGTGGACAGGGTCAGGAGGGCGAGGTCGGTGTACTCTCCGCCTTCCAAAAGCTTCGTACAGTCCGTCAGTTCTTCGGGTGTGGTGAGACGTTCGCGGATCAGGGCTGGGCCGATTTGCTCCAGGGAGAGCCGCAGGAAGGCGTCGGCGTTGCCGTTCCTGCCCACCAGGCCCGGGGTGCAGTGGACGCCGATATCGGTCAGACCTGCCTGTGAGAGGAGTCCCGGCAGTGCGGTGCCCCATCGCTGCTCGGTGCGCATCACGTTCTCGGACAGGGTGAACACGGCGTTGAGACAGCGCTGGTAGGCGTTCCGGGTGCCGGCCGGGGGATGGACCGCCATGACCGTCTCCACGCACACCCAGCCTCCCGGTGCGGTCCAGCGCGCCATCTTGCCGAGGACTTCTGCTCGCTCCGGCAGGTGTTCCAGCAGTGCTCGGGCATGGACGAGGTCGAAGGAGGCCGCCGGAAAGTCCTCCCGGACGACATCGTGGCGTCGGACGGACAGGTTGGGCACGTCCCGGGGCAGCAGGGCGGTGCTGATGTCGGTGCCCACGACCTCCCCTGGGGCACACTGCTCGGCCAGCCAGCGCGCGACGGAGCCGGCACCGCCTCCGAGCTCAAGGCACCGCCAGCCCGGCTGGATGCCGAGACGAGTGATGACGGAGCGTGTGGTGGGGTCGAGGTACGCCTCGAGGGCACGCAGCCGCGCCTCTTCCTGGGGGATGTGGTGGTCGAGGAGCCCCGCCCCGTACTTCTGTGCTGCGAGCCCGTTGGCCATCTCGGTCACGACGAAGCCTCCGGGGTGTTCGGTGGCTGTCCCGGCCACCGTTGCCGCAGGCGCATGGAGAGGGCGTTGGGTGTGAGCGTGATTCGGCGGGCGGGGTGGACGGGCCGGCCGGGAACCGGGTCGAGCTGCCAGCGTGCGGCGATGGAGGCGAGGGCGAGTGTCGCCTCGTTGCGGGCGAAGACCTCGCCGATGCACTTGCGCGGCCCGCTCCCGAAGGGCAGCAGCGTGCCCGGCGGGGGCTTGCCCGCGCCCTGCCAGCGATCGGGGTCGAAGCTGTCAGGAGCAGGGTAGAGGTCGGCGCGGCGGTGGACCTGGTAGGCGCTGAACATCATGGTGGTGCCCGCGGGGAGACGGTGTCCGCCCAGTACGGTGTCGCTGGTGGTGTTCCGGGTGAAGAGCCATGCCGACGGATACAGGCGGAGCGTCTCGCTGACGATCCTGTCGGTCACTTCCAGCGCGGGCAGGTCGGCGTGCTGCGCGGGGCGGCCGTCGAGGACGGTGTCGACCTCGGCCTGGAGCCTGTCCTGGATGTCGGGGTGGGCGCCGATCAGGTGCCAGGCCCAGGAGAGCAGGATGGCGGTGGTGTCGATCCCGGCGAGGAGGAAGGTGAGAACCTGTTCGTGGATCTCGTCGTCGGTCAGGCCCAGCCCGCCCTCCTCCTGGGGGGCCAGCAGGGTGGACAGTAGGTCGCCCCGGTCGACGCCGTCGGCGCGGTGGTTGGCGATCAGAGTGTCGGTGAGCCGCCGGACGTGGACCCGGGCCTGGTCGAAGCGGCGGTTGCCGCGGGTGGGGAGCTTGTCGGCCATCGGCACGGGCATCATGGCCCGTCGGGCGATGCCGCGGGTGATGGCCTCGACGCTGCCGTAGAGGGCGGCGGAATCGGAGGCGTCCATGTCGGCGGCGAACATGCACCGCGCCGTGACGGCCGTGGTGAGCTGGTACATCGCCTTGGTGACGTCGAGGACCTGGCCGTTGTGCCAGGTGCTGGTAAGTGCCGTGATCTCCTGGCTCGTCATCGTCGCGTACCCGGGCAGCCGTCCGCGCTGGAAGGCCGGCTGGACGAGCCTGCGTTGTCGGCGGTGGTCGTGGGCCGGGCAGCCCAGCAGGCCGTTGCCCGCCAGCTCTCGGAACTTGTCGAAAATGGGCCCGCCCTTGTCGTAGACGCGGTCCTCGGCGAGGACCTGGTGGAGCAGGTCGGGATGGCAGACCATGTGCATGGTCTGCGGTCCCAGTTTGATCCGTACGAGATCGCCGTGTGCGGGCAGTTGCCTCACGAAGTCCAGTGGTCTGCGGGCGAGCGCGAGCGCGTGGCCCAGCACGGGCAGGGCTCCCGGAGCGGTCGCCATCGTGTAGGTGGTTGTCACGGTAGGCATGGCCTCCTGTGCTGTGGTGGATTGCGCCTCGTCTTCGTCAGTCCCGGGCGCGGGGTTCACCGTCGGACGGGTTGACCTGGCCGGGTCCGCAGACCCCGGTCCGGACGGCCGGGACAGGCGGGGCAGCCGTCCGGAGCGCGTTCACCAAGTGGGCGGGTCTGCCCGCCGGGACGGCCGCCGGCGTTCACCCGCCGGTGCGGCGTCCGGAGTGCGCCACCACCAGCCGATCACGGCGGAATCAAGGGCTGATGCCTCCTCCGTCGGCCGCGGATCCGGTGCGTGCGGGCTGAGAACGAGACGCTCCCGTACCGGACCGGCATAGCGCGTGGTGACAAGGCTGAAATCCAGGTTGGCGCGCACCCATCGGCCAAGACTCTCGACGAACCGCCGGAGTTCGGCACCGACCTCCGGCGTCACCGTACGCTCGCTCAGTTCGACGAAGCGGCGCATCACCGTGTTGCGCAACACGACGGCCTCATGGAGCGACTCCGCGGTCGTTGTCTGCCGCTCCGCTGCCAGCACATCCAGGAGGTTCACCTCCAAAGAGCCGCGCTGGGACTCCTTGTGATGAGAGAAGATATCGTTGTCGAGGGAGACGAGGACCGCGCACATCTCCACCAGAGCCCGGACCTCGGGCGTATCACGCAACTCCTGCGGCAAAACGTATCCGTTGGCCACGTCCAACAGCGCGATACTGCTCTGCATCGCACCGTTGCGCAGGCGCAGTAACAAGTAGTCGTCCAGCCTCTGGGGCTTCTCACCGTTTCGCCGCCGCGACCGCTCCCAGACCAGAGCGGCGAAGTAGGACCGGACGGCGTCAGCCCAGTCGCAGAACTGCGTGGGTGTCGCGCATGCAGAGATGCGTGACGCTACATCACGGAGCGCCCAGGCATAGGCGTTGTCCGGCAGGAGCCCGATGTCCCCGGTTTCGGCCACCCTGTGGAGCCGCGCCAGGAAAGCCGCCCACTCGGTGACATCCATGTCCGCGTTCTCGGCCTCGTCGCAGTAATCGTCGTCAAAGGCGAAGAGCCAGGTGTGGTAATCAGCGAAAGCGGCGAGCCCTTCCTCCTTGCCGTGCGGCACAACGCCCGCCGCGAGCGCTCCTGGCCGCATCGTCGAAAACCGTTCCCGACGTTCCCGGTCGGAAGGGATTCCCTGCTTGGCAGCCCAGGCCATCGTGCTTTCATTGATTGCCAATCTGGCCGGGTTCTCAGCTCTTTCGATGGGGCAGTAGAGAGTCAGCCGACTGAAGTGTTCAGGCATTTCAACCTCGAAAAGTGATCTTTGATTGAGGAATCCGACGACGGAAAACGGTGCAACCCTGTTCGCGGGGTGCAAGGTTGATGTCCCGTGGGAGAGGAACTAAACCTGGACACTTGATGTGCTTTATCATGATTTTTAGTCATCGAGGCCCTTGGAGCCTCACGCTCAAGACCTACAGCCGGAGCAGTGGCGTACTACTCCAAGGCGAATAGCGCTGCTTCGGGGAAACCTGGTCGGCTCTGCACCACGCGCGTCTGGTTCGCCCGCCCGGGCCGTTACGGAAGAGCACCGGGATGTCGATGGCGTCGCGGTAGCGCGGGGGCGTGACGTCCTTCGTCTTCTTCTCCGGAGACGCAGGGATTCACTGTCTCAGCAACAGGCCGCTGGTCAGTCACTCAGGGTGGCGCACACAAGGTCCAGGCAAGCAGCCGGGTGCGGGCCTGCCCAGCGACTGGTGTATCTCGTGTTGTGTGAGTTACCGGCGGCCGACGGAAAGTCGGCCGTCGAAGGCGATGTCGAAGGCCTGGAGTGCGGGCTTCCAGCGCATGGTCCAGCGTTTGCGTCCCTGGCCGGTGGGGTCCAGGCTCATGACGGCCATGTAGGCGCACTTGAGCGCGGCGGCCTCGTTCGGGAAATGCCCCCGGGCGCGGACGGCCTTGCGTATGCGGGCGTTCACGCTCTCGATCGCGTTGGTCGTGCAGACGACCCGGCGGATCTCCGCGTCGAACTGCAGGAATGGCACGAACTCGGCCCAGGCGTTCGACCAAAGCCGAACGATCGCCGGATACTTGGCGCCCCATTCCTCCTGGAACTCCAAGAAGCGTTCCTCGGCGGCGTCGGCGGTCGGCGCGGTGTAGATCGTCTTGAGCGCACGGGAGATCTTGTCCCAGTCCTGGCGAGCCGCGTATCGAAACGATGCCCGCATGAGGTGGACCACGCAGGTCTGCGTGATGGCCTGCGGCCAGACCGTGCCGATGGCGTCCGGCAGTCCCTTGAGGCCGTCGCAGACGACCATGCACACGTCCTCGACGCCCAAGGCCACGGAGTTAAGCCCCGCTCGCGTCCGTCAAGAGAGTGATCTCGGCCTGGTTTGCAGGCATGAGGACGGGACCTCCTATAGAGCAAGGGATCGACCAAGATCTGCGTGCTGAAGAGGTCCCGTTGACTGACCAATCTGCCACCGATCGGCCCAATCGCCTTGGAGGAGGCGGAGATTCCGCTCTCGCCCCAGGCCATTTGGGCGAGCTCACCCGTTACCTTCCCGTCGAACTCGTGGACGCGGTGCTCGAGGAGAACCGTGCCGTGGAGCGTCGTCGACGACTCCTGCCCTCTCGCGTCGGGGTGTACTTCGTCCTGGCCCTGTCACTGTTCCCCGCCCTGGGCTACCTGCGCGTCTGGGACAAGCTGACCGCCGGACTCACCACGCCTGGGATCGCCCGCCCGAGCGAGAAGGCCCTTCGATGCCTGCGTCGACGCGTGGGACCCGCCCCGCTCAAAGCCCTGTTCGAGGTGCTGGCCGGGCCGCTCGCGCAATCCACCACGGTCGGCGTCCGCTACCGACGCTGGCGGATCGTGGCCTTCGACGGATGCAGCGCGGTGAAGGTGCCCGACTGCGAGCGAAACCGGGCCTGGCTCGGCAGGATCCAAGCTCGGCTGGGATGGGCCGGCTACCCCCTCCTGCGGCTGATGACGCTCTGCGAAACCGGCTCCCGCGGTCTGCTCGGCGCGGTGTTCGGGCCGACGAGCGAGTACGAGACCACCTATGCGCGGCGTCTCCTGCCGCTGGTGAACGCCAGCATGCTCGTCCTCGCCGACCGGGGCTTCGACGCGGACGACTTCCTGGCGGACACCGCGGCCACCGGAGCCCAGTTCGTCATCCGCATCACCGCTCGCCGACGTCCTGCCATCCTCGCCGTGCTCCCCGACGGCTCGTATCTCACCCGGTTGGGCAGGCTCAAGGTGCGCGTCATCGACGCGACGATCACCATGACCACGAGCGGCCAGACGCTCTGCGAGCACTACCGCATCGCCACCACTCTGCTCGACCATCGCAGTGACCCCGCCGAAGCGCTGGTCCGGCTCTACCACGAGCGCTGGGAGATCGAATCCGCCTACTACGCGCTGCGGCACACCCTGCAGGATGGTCTGGTGCTCAGGTCGCAGGACCGCGCCGGCCTGGAGCAGGAACTGTGGGCACAGCTGATTGTCTATCAGCTCCTGCGGACGGCGATGGTCGACGCGGTGGAGTCCTGTCCGGGCACCGACCCGGACCGCGCCAGCTTCACCATTGCCCTGGAAACGGCGCGCGACCGGATCATCCTCGCCGATGCGGCCGCCGCAGGAACCGCGCTCGACGGTCTGGTCGGCGCCATCGGCCTGGCCGTACTGGCGGGCCTGCTGCCAGCGAGACGGCCCCGCACCAGCGCCCGCTCGGTCAAGGCCGGACGCACGCGATACCCCACCAACCCCGCTGAACCCCGCCCACGGCAGAGCAAGACGATCACCAGCCTGACCGTCACACCCCGCACGACTCCCGAGTCTCCATCCCAACCGCCGGACGACCGCGAGGACCAGCGCAAGGCCGTCACCGGGATCCGGCCCATGGGCGCCGGCAACCGAAACCGGACCTTCCACCTCATGGCCGCCGAGCCCGAACGGTCCTGGCGGCCCCGCGAAGTCGCCATCGCGCTGGGTATCCACAACTACGCGAGTTTCGCGACCCAGATGACCCAGTGGGCCACCGAAGGCCTTCTCAAGAAGATCGCCTACGGGACCTACACCCTCGCCGATGCATGGAAACGGACCACGTTGACGGACGCGAGCGGGCTTAACTCCGTGGCCTTGCCTCGACGCCGCGGTTCTTGATCTCGGTTAGGACCTGCAGCCAGTACTTGGCTCCCTCGCCGCCGTCGCCGGCCCACAGTCCGAGGATGTCGCGCGTGCCGTCCACGGTCACCGCGAGCGCGACGTAGATCGGCCTGTTGGCGACCTGCCCGTCACGGACCTTGACGTGGATGCAGTCGATGAAGATCACCGGGTAGATCGCGTCGAGCGGGCGGTTCTGCCACTCGGCCATCCCGTCCATGACCTTGTCGGTAATGGTGGAGATCGTCGACTTGGATACGCTCGCCCCGTAGACCTCGGCCAGATGCGCGGAGATGTCACCGTGCGTCAGTCCTCGGGCGGACAGTGACAGCACCATCTCATCGACGCCGGTCAGCCGCCGCTGGCGCTTCTTGACGATCTGGGGCTCGAAGCTGCCCTCGCGGTCGCGGGGGACCTCGATCTCGACCGGGCCGACGCCGGTCAGCACGGTCTTGGCCCAGACGCCGTTGCGACTGTTGCCGCTGCCCGCACCGGCCCGGTCGTGCTTCTCATAGCCGAGGTGGTCGGTGATCTCGCCCTCCAGGGCGGACTCCAGCACCCGCTTGGTCAGCTGCTGCAGCAGTCCGCCCTCGCCGGTCAACTGGAGCCCGCTCGCCCGGGCCCGGTCGACCAGCTGCCCGATCAACTGCTCGTCCAGCACGTCCGCCGCCAGCTCGACAGGCCGGACCTCTTCAACCGCCTCAACCGAGACGATCACGTCGCTCATCAGGTGCTCTTCCTTGATCGGGAGATACACCGGTCACCGTACAGACCCTGGATTGGCGATGCGGGTCGGCGTCGGGGCCCGCCGGTACACGGGACGCCGAGGACTCAAAGCTGACGTCAGCGGCTCTCGTCGTGTTCGCGCAGCATCCGCATGACGGTGGCGGGTGAGGGGTGCTGTCCCTTCTTCGCGCCGGTGGTGATGACGAGGCGCTTGGCGATGTCGCGAAGACTCATCTCCTGGCCGCGGAGGTGGAGGGCCACGGAGAGCATGGATTCGTCGGTGACGCCGGCGCCGCCGATGGTCTTGCCGCGCTTGCGGGCGGACCCGTGGCCTTCGAGGGTACGGTCGCGGATGTACTCGCGCTCCATGCCGGACATGGCGGCCAGCACGGTGAACACGATGCCGGAGGGGTCGTGCGAGCCCTTCAGCTCTCCGGTGAGGAACTCCAGGCCGACGTCGCCGGCCTTCAGCTCCTCGGCGAGCATGGCCAGTTCGATGCCGCGGCCGAGCCGCTTGTGCTCGTGGACGACGAGGGTGACGGCGACGCCGGAGGAGCGGATCTCCCCGGCGAGCTTCACCGTGGCCTCCAGCTCGGGGCGCCGGGTGGCGCGGGTGGAGATCTTCTCCGAGAAGACCCGGCTCACCCCGGCCTCGGCGAGGGAGTCGAGCTGGGCGTCGAGGGACTGCCGGGCAGTTGAGGCGCGGGCGTACCCGAGGCGCACGTGCCCGACCGGCCGGGTGTCGGCGCTCGCGGGCCGGGGCAGCTCGGTCCACACCGAGCCGGGCTTGCGTACGGCCGGGGTCGGGACACTCAAGACCTTGGCGAGCTGGGGCACGAGGCGGAATCGGGCGGTGTGGTACTGGATGGCCACCTTGCCCTTGCCGGTCCGGCACGGGGAGCCGGCAGGGGCGGCGCAGGTGGACATCGGGCAGGGTTGCGATTCCACCAGTTTGAAGTCGTTGTCGCTCACGGCCCCGACTGTTTCATGAGGGTGTTTCAGGCGTCCAGGCGTTTGCAACAACTCATGAAACATGGTCGCCGCAGGTGGAGCGCCTGGCGCCGGGGGCTCCACAAGCGACCACCTATGAAACACCGCCACGAGAACCCCGACACCAGGGTGTTACAGACAGGATTCCGGCCGTCCCGGGTGCTCCCACGACCCCGGGCATTGCCCGTCTCGTTCCCGCCGAGGCCGAACAGTGCGACCGCCGTCTGAATGCTCGCGGCTGCAACCAGAACCGCCGACTGGAAGCCGCAGCTCGCAGCGTCGTTGCCGAGGTTGAGTCCCGGCCAGGAACCCCCGGGCGGCGAAGCCGAGGACCGCTGCCCTTGCACGGGTGGTGCGCGCCAGCCTCGATCCGGCCAACGCCGTAGTCTCGCTCGCCCAGGTTGTTCTCGCGACACTCCGTGTTCCCACCTCGCCGGAATCCTGTCTGCCTTGCCGGCAAGACTCCCGCATCTACCTCGCCGGGTGTCGAAGTCAGCCGCGTCGCAGCCGACCCGGCGGCGACCTCAGGCGGGCCCTGCTCGCCGGGATCCGCGGCCGCACGCATCGTCTTCGCCCGGACCACACCTCGGACCTGGACCCCTCCAGGGCGGTTCGGCGCCATGCCGCCTGCGTCCCGGAGCCCGGGTGTTGCGGGTCGGCGGAACCCGCATTAGATTACGTATCGGAACGTAAAGGAGATGGCGATGCGCCACACCACGCTCGGATCACTTCACGTCTCGGCACAGGGACTGGGCTGTATGAGCATGAGCGAGTACTACGGTCGGCCCGACTGGGATCGGGCCCTGTCGGCCGTCCACCGCGCACTGGATCTGGGTGTCACCTTGCTGGATACCGCCGACATCTACGGTGCCGGGCACAACGAGGTCCTGCTCGGCCGCGCGATCGCGGACCGGCGCGAGGGCGTCGTGGTGGCCACCAAGTTCGGCATTGACCGCTCGGCGGGCGATCACCGTCGCCGTGTGCGCGGGGAGCCGGACTACGTGCGCCGCTGCTGCGACGCCTCCCTGCTGCGCCTGGGCGTCGAGCACATCGACCTGTACTACCTGCACCGGCCACCGCAGGATGTCGAGCTCGCCGCGACCGTTCAGGCGATGTCGGAGCTGGTGGCCGCGGGCAAGGCGCGCCACCTCGGGCTGTGCGAGGTCGACGCGGACCAGTTGCGGCAGGCGCACGCCGTGCACCCGATCGCCGCAGTGCAGAGCGAGTACTCCCTGTGGAGCCGGGAGGTCGAAGCCGTCGTACCGGCCATGGCCGAGCTCGGTGTCGGCCTGGTGCCGTACGCGCCACTGGGGCGCGGTTTCCTGACCGGAAAGGTGGATCCGGGCTCGCTGGGAGAGAACGACTCCCGACGCGCCCATCCCCGGTTCCAGGGCGATCACGCCGCCGCCAACCGGCGGCTGGCCGAGACGGTGGGCGCGCTGGCGGCGCAGCTGGGTGTGACCGGCGCGCAGCTCGCACTGGCCTGGGTGTACGCCCGCGGTCGTCAGCTCGGGATCTCCGTGGCGCCCATCCCCGGCACCAGCAGCCCGCGGCACGTGGCCGAGAACGTGGCCGCGCTCACGATCTCGCTGGACGACGCGGCGCTGGCACGGCTCGATCGGCTCGCCCGGGAAGTGTCCGGCGAGCGGCAGGGCCCGCTGGAGGCCGTCCGACCCCCGGCTCAGCCGTGACCGGCCCGCAGACCCGCGGCCGGGGACGGCCTCGCGAGCCCGAGCACGCGGAGCTCGTGCTCACCGCCGCCACTCAACTGCTCCTGGGAGGCGGCGTCGCCGCGTGCACGGTCGAGGCGGTAAGCCGCCGCAGCGGTGTGAGCAAGCCCACGATCTACCGGCGCTGGCCGCACCGCACCGCGCTGGCGATCGAGGCCTTCGCCGCGCACATCGGCCGCCTGGTGCCGCTGGCCGAGACCGGGGACAGCGCGCACGACCTGGTCCAGGCCGTCGCCCGCTTGGCCGAGTACTACCAAGGTCGCGACGGCATCGTCTTCGCCCAGCTGGTCGCCGCCGCCGTGCTGGAACCCGGTACCGCCGACCTGCTCAACTCCCGGTTCTTCGCGCCGCGCCGCGCGGCGCTGCGCGAGTTGTGGGACCGCGGGGTCGCGCGCGGCGAGCTCGATCCGCACGTCGAGCCCGATGCGGCGATCGATCTGCTGTTCGGCCCGACAGCGTTCCGCCTGCTGCTCGGCCACCAGCCCGTCGACGTGGACTCCTGCGTTCACCTGGCCCGCACCGCCCTGCAGGGCTTGATGCTCACCCGGCCGACCACTCCGTCCCTCGCACCGAAGGCAACCGGAGGTTAGAACCATGCTTCCCATCACCGACACTCCTCAGCAGCCCCATGCGAAGCGCCCCGGGCGCACCCTCGTGGCCTCGCACTCGTTCAGTTTCGCCCGCCGCGAATGGATCGAGGCCAGTGCTCCGCTGTCGGAGCAGTTCCGGGTCGTCGCCGTGGACGCGCCCGGCCACGGCGAGGCGCGCGAGATCCCCGGCTACACGATGGCCGAGATGGCCGCCGCGTTCGCCGCCACGATCAACGAGCTCGGCCTGACCGACTACGTGCTGGTCGGCCACTCGATGACCGGCAAGGTCATGCAGATCCTCGCCAGCCGCGCGGGCGCGGGGCTGGGGCTGGAGCATCCGCCGGCGAAGCTCGTGCTGATCACCCCCACCCCGCTCGGGCAGGAGGTCGGCGGCGAGGACCTGCCGCGCGAACTGTTCGAGAGCCGCAGGGACCACGCTGACGCGGAGAAGTTCGTGCTGGACCGCACCGCGGTGCCGCTGACGTCGGAGGTGTTCGACCGCACCTGCGAGGACTACGCGCGGATGAACCGCACGGCCTGGGACGCCTGGCTGAACAAGGGGATCTACGAGGACTGGACCGAGCGCGCCGCGCCGATCGACGTCGAGACCCTGCTGATCGTCGCCGACAGCGACCCGATCTGGGGCCTGGAGATGCAGAAGAAGCTGACGGTGCCTCACCTGTCCAACGTCACGATCGCATCGATCGACTCCGGCCACCAAGTGCCGCTGGAGGCACCCCAGGCCCTCTCCGACCTCATCATCGCCTTCGCCGCGTCATGACCGGCGCCGCTCAGCCATCGACCGCAGACCGGGATTGGGGCGGGCGACTGCCCCTGGCCTCCCGCGGTCCCCTCACCGAGGACCAGCTCGCCGCGCAGCGACGCATACGGGCCCAGGTGGTGCCGTGGGCCCGAAAGGCGGGCGCCGCCGCGGCCACGGCCGAAGGAGATCTGATCGGCCCGTTCAACGCGTTCGCGCACCGTCCCGCCGCCGGCATGCCCTTCCTGGCCTGGGTCCTCGCCGACCAGGCCCACTCGTCCCTGGCCGCGCCCCTGCGCGAGATCATCATCCTCACCGTCGGGGCGGCGTGGAACTGCGAGTACGAGATCTACGTCCACACCGCGATGGCCCGGCACACCGGCGTCGCGGAGCCGGTGATCGAGGCCGTCCTCGCCGGACGCCCGAGTGTCGACTTCTCGTCCACCGAGGCAGCCGTCCACCGCTTCACTGATGAACTGGCACGCACGCGGTCCGTCTGCGACGACACGTACCGCCTCGCGATCGAGGCGGTGGGGCAGACCGGCGTCCTGGACATGGTCAACCTGATCGGCGCCTACCTCGCGACTTCGGCCCTGCTCAACGCCTTCCGAGTGCCCGCACCACCTCCAGCCGAGCCCGCCTAGGCAGTGTCGTCAAAGTGATCTTGGCTAGTGGATCATGGTGTGGTGATACGTCGCCATGAACTCTCCGATGCCGAGTGGGGCTTGGTGGAG
>NZ_JBFBIR010000033.1:0-88505 GCF_040685715.1 Kitasatospora sp. NPDC088264 | reverse complement strand
CCGGTCGCAGCCAGCGTCGAGGCGGCCGGCGAGCCCGGCCGCGGTCGGCGCCTCGAAGACGTCCCGGATGCCCAACTCCGCACCCAGCGCGCCCCGGACCCGGCTCAGCAACCGGGTGGCGAGCAGCGAGTGTCCGCCGAGGGCGAAGAAGTCGTCGTCGGCGCCGACCGCGTCCAGGCCGAGCACCTCGGTGAGCAGGCCGCAGAGGATCTCCTCCTGCGGGGTGCGGGCGGTCCGGCCGCCGGCGAGGGCGGCGAAGTCCGGGGCCGGGAGCGCGGCGCGGTCCAGTTTGCCGTTGGCGTTCAGCGGCAGGGCGGGCAGCGGCACGATGGCGGTCGGGAGCATGTAGCCGGGCAGTGTCTCCGCGGCGAAGGCGCGCAGTCCGGCCGGGTCGAGGGGGCCGTCGGCGACCACGTAGGCGACCAGGCGCAGGCCGCTGTCGTCGGGCAGGACGGCGGCCCGGTGCACCTGCGGGTGCGCGGCCAGGACGCTCTCGATCTCGCCGAGTTCGATCCGGAAGCCGCGAACCTTGACCTGGTGGTCGGTGCGGCCGAGGTACTCCAGCTCGCCGTCGCGGGTGCGGCGGACCAGGTCCCCGGTGCGGTACATCCTCGTACCCTCGGCGAACGGGCTGGCGACGAAACGCTCGGCGGTCAGCCCCGGCCGGTTCAGGTAGCCCCGGGCCAGCCCGGCCCCGGCCAGGTACAGCTCCCCGGGGACGCCGACCGGCACCGGGTTCAGGTACTCGTCCAGCACGTACCCGGCGGTCCCGGCGACCGTCCGGCCGAGCACCGGCCGCTGGGTGCCGTCGAGCGGCCGGGTGAGGGCGTGCACGGTGGACTCGGTGGGGCCGTACATGGTGTGGCCGGCGGTCAGCGGGGACGCGCACAGCCTGCTCCACAGGCCCTGGCCGATGGCCTCCCCGCCGAGCAGCAGCAGCTTCGGCGCGGGCTCCTCCAGCAGGCCCTCCTCGACCAGTTGCTCGGCGTACGAGGGGGTGACGTGCAGCGTGTCGATCCCGGTCTCGCGCACGTGGCGGACCAGCAGGGCGGCGTCCCGGCGGACCTCGTCGCCGATCAGGTGCAGCTCGTGCCCGGCGACCATCCAGAGCACGACCTCCAGCGAGGCGTCGAAGCAGAGCGACGCGGTCAGCGCGGCCCGCAGCCGGCCGTGCGCCGCCTCGGCGTCCGCGATCATCGTGGCCCGGTGGCCGGCCAGCAGGGCCGCGAGGCTGCGGTGCGGCACCAGCACGCCCTTGGGGCGGCCGGTCGAGCCGGAGGTGTGGATCACGTACGCGGCGTCCGCCGCGTGCAGGCGGGGCCGCGGGTCCTGGGCCGGGCCGGGCTCGTCCGTGACGTCCAGGACGGGCAGGGCGGCCAGCAGTTCGGGCAGCGGCCAGCGGGCGTCGGTCAGCACCAGGGCGGGCGCGGCGTCCGCGAGCATGTGCGCCGTCCGCTCCGCCGGGTACTCGGCGTCCAGCGGCAGGTAGGCGCCGCCGGCCTTGAGTACCGCCAGCAGCCCGACCACCGTCTCCGCCGAGCGCGGCAGGGCGAGGGCCACCACCGATCCGGGGGCCACCCCGGCGGCGATCAGCCGGTGCGCCAGCCGGTTGGCCCGCGCGTTCAGCTCCGCGAAGGTCAGCGCGGTGTCCCCGTGGACCAGCGCCACCGCCTCCGGGCTGGCCGCGGCCCGGGCCTCGAACACGGCCGGGAGCAGCGGCGGTTCCCCGGCCGACGCGGGGCCGGCCGTCAGCGCGGCCCGCTCGGCCTCGGGCAGGACCTCGGCGGCGGTGACGGTCAGGTCCGGGTCGGCGGCGGCCTGCCGCAGGATCAGGACCAGCGCGGCGCCCAGCCGTTCCGCCGTCTCCCGGTCGAACAGGTCGGTGGCGTACTCCAGCCCGCCCGCGAGCCCGCCCGGGGTCCCGTCCGCGCGGTGGCGCTCGGTCAGCGACAGCTTGAGGTCGAACTTGGCGGTGCCGTAGTCGACGGGCTCCTCCGCCGCCGCCACACCGGGGAAGGACGGTCCGGCCTCGGCGGCGGTGGCGAAGGTCAGCATCACCTGGAACAGCGGGTGCCGGGCCAGCGAGCGGACCGGGTTGAGCTCCTCGACGAGGCGCTCGAACGGCGTGTCCTGGTGCTCGTACGCCGCGAGGTCGGTGTCCCGGACGCGGCGCAGCAGTTCGGCGAAGCCCGGCCGGCCGGAGAGGTCGGTGCGCAGCACCAGGGTGTTGGCGAAGTAGCCGACCAGGTCGGTGACGGCCTCGTCGAGGCGGCCGGCGACCGGAGTGCCGATCGGCAGGTCGGTACCGGCGCCGAAGCGGTGCAGCAGGGTGGCGTAGGCGGCCTGGAGGACCATGAACAGGGTCGCGCCGTGCTGGGCGGCGAGCTCGCCGAGGCGGGCGTGCAGTTCGGCGTCGAGTTCCAGCGGGACGACGGCGCCGCGGTGGGTGGCGACCGGCGGCCGGGGGCGGTCCACGGGCAGCGGCAGCTCCTCCGGCAGGTCGGCCAGCGCGGCGCGCCAGTAGGCGAGTTGGCGGGCGGCCAGGCTCTGCGGGTCGTCCTCGTCGCCGAGCAGGGCGTGCTGCCAGAGCGCGTAGTCGGCGTACTGGACGGGCAGCGGCTCGCCGTCGGGGGCGCGGCCGGCGAGCCGGGCCCGGTAGGCGTCGGTGAGGTCGCGGTAGAGCGGGCCCAGCGAGGCGCCGTCCCCGGCGATGTGGTGCAGGACGAGGACCAGGACGTGCTCGTCCGGGCCCTCGGGCCGCAGGTAGGCGTGCAGGGGCAGGTCGGCGGCCAGGTCGAAGGTGTGGCGGGCGAGTTCGTCCACCGGCCGGTCGGTGGTGGTGAGCAGCGGGGCGGTCGGCCCGTCGAGGATGTGCTGGTGGGGGGTGCCGTCGTGGACGGCGAAGACGGTGCGCAGGGCCTCGTGCCGCCGGACGGTGTCGCCGAGGGCGTCGGCCAGGGCGGCGGGGTCGAGCGGGCCGCGCAGCCTCAGGGCGAGGGTCACGTTGTAGGTGGCGGCGGGGCCCTCGGCCTGGGCGAGGAACCAGAGGCGGCGCTGGGCGAAGGAGAGCCGCACCCGGTCGGGCCGGGGGCCGGGCCGCAGCGCCGGGCGGGCCGGGGCGGGCACGTCGGCCGCGCGGTCGGCGAGCCGGTCGGTGAGCCCGGCGACGGTGGGGGCCTGGAAGAGGTCGCCGATGGCGAGTTCGATGCCGAGTTCGGCGCGGGCCCGCCCGGTGAGGCGGGTGGCGAGCAGCGAGTGGCCGCCGAGGGCGAAGAAGTCGTCGTCGATGGTGATGTCGTCGATGCCGAGCAGGTCGCCGAAGAGCTCGCACAGAGCCCGTTCGCGCTCGTCGCGGGGCTCGCGGCCGGTGCCGTCGGCGGCGACGTCCGGGGCGGGCAGGGCCCGGCGGTCGACCTTGCCGTTGGCGTTGAGCGGCAGCGCGTCGAGCAGGACGACGGCGGCGGGGACCATGTAGCCGGGCAGCGTGGTGCCGGCGAAGGTGCGCAGCTCGGCCGGGGTGAGCGAGGCGTCGGCGGTGCAGTAGGCGACCAGCCGGGTGTCGCCGGGGCGGTCCTCACGGGCGATCACGATGACCTGGCGCACGGCGGGGTGGCGGGAGAGCGCCGCCTCGATCTCGCCGAGTTCGATCCGGAAGCCGCGCAGCTTGACCTGGCCGTCGATCCGGCCGAGGAACTCCACGGCGCCGTCGGCGCGCAGCCGCACCAGGTCGCCGGTGCGGTACATCCTCTCCCCGGGCGCGTACGGGCAGGCGACGAACCGCTCGGCGGTCAGGCCCGGACGGTTCAGGTAGCCCCGGGCCAGCCCGGCACCGGCGATGTACAGCTCTCCCGGGACGCCGGGCGGGACGGGGCACAGCCGGGCGTCGAGGACGTAGCTGCGCATGGCGTCGAGCGGGCCGCCGATCGGCACCCGGGGGCCGTCGAGGTCGGCGTGGACGAGCGGGTGGTGGGTCGCGAAGGTGGTGGTCTCGGTGGGCCCGTAGACGTGGGCGAGCAGCAGGTCGGGGCAGGCGTCCAGGACGCGCCGCATCAGGGTGCCGGAGGCGGCCTCGCCGCCGGTGCAGACGACCCGCAGGGCGGCGAAGGTCTGCGGGGCCTGCTCGGCGACGAGGTCGAACAGGGCTTTGGTGAGGAAGACGGCGGTGACGTCGTGGCGGGTGGTGACGGCGTGCAGGGAGGTGGCGTCGAGGGCGCCGGGCGGGGCCACCACGACGGTGCCGCCGGCCAGCAGGGGCGTCCAGATCTCGTAGGTGGCGGCGTCGAAGGCGTGCGGGGAGTGCAGCAGGACCCGCTCGTGCCGGCCGTCCTGCCAGCGCCGGTCGGCGGCGAGGTCGAGGACGTCGCGGTGGCGGACGGCGACGCCCTTGGGGCGGCCGGTGGAGCCGGAGGTGTACATCGCGTAGGCGAGCTGGTCCGGGTGGACGGGCACGCCGGGGCGGTGGGCGGGGGCGGCCGCCTCGTCGCCGGGGCGGACCACCACGGCCCGGTGCGGGAAGCCCGGGTCGGCGCGGTCGGTGAGCAGCACGGGGGCGCCGGTGTCGGCGAGCACGTCGGTCATCCGCTCGGGCGGCAGGCCGGGGTGCATGGGCACGTAGCAGCCGCCGGCCTTGAGGATCGCCAGGGTGGCGACGACGACGTCGACGGAGCGCTCCATCAGCATCGCGACGGGGGTCTCGGTGCCGACGCCGAGGGCGATCAGGTGGTGGGCGAGGCGGTTGGCCCGGGCGTCGAGTTCGGCGTAGCCGAGGGTGCCGCCGTCGTGGGCGAGGGCGGTGGCGTGCGGGGTGCGGTCGGCCTGGCGCTCGAAGGACTCGGCGAGGGTCCCGGGCCGGCCCGGGGCGCCGGTGGCGTTCCACTCGGTGAGGATGCGGGTGCGCTCCTCGGGGGCGAGGACGTCGAGGGTGGCGATGGGGGCGTGCGGGTCGGCGGCGGCACCGGTCAGCAGCAGGCCGAGCCGGTCGGCCAGGGCGGCGACGGTGGTGTGGTCGTAGAGGTCGGCGGCGTACTCGATCGAGCCGGTGAGCCCGGCGGGGGCGCCGTCGGGGCCGTGGCGTTCGGCGATGCCGATGTTGAGGTCGAACTTGGCGACCCGCAGGCCGATCGGTTCGGGTGCGGACTCCAGCCCGGGCAGGTCGAGTTCGGCGTCCTGTCCGTGGTTCTGGAGCACCAGCAGGGTCTGGAACAGCGGGTGGCGGCCGAGGGCGCGGGTCGGGTTGAGCTCCTCGACGAGGCGCTCGAAGGGGATGTCCTGGTGGGCGAAGGCGTCGAGCTGGGCCTCCCGGACGCGGCCGAGCAGCTCGGCGAAGCTCGGGTCGCCGGACGTGTCGGCGCGCAGCACGAGGGAGTTGACGAAGAAGCCGACCAGGTCGTCCAGGGCCTCGTCGGCGCGGCCGGCGAGGCCGGTGCCGAGCGGGATGTCGGTGCCGGCGCCGAGCCTGGTGAACAGTGCGGCCAGGCCGGCCTGGAGGACGGTGAACAGGGTGGTGCGGTGCGCGCGGGCGAGGTCGAGCAGGGCGCTGTGCAGGTCGGCGCCCCAGGTGAGGTCGACGGAGTCGGCGGCGCCGGTGGGGGCGGGCGGCCGGGGGCGGTCCGTCGGCAGCTCCAGTTCCTCCGGGAGGCCGGCCAGCGCGGTTCGCCAGTGGTCGAGTTGGCGGGCGAGCAGGCTCTCGGGGTCGCGCTCGTCGCCGAGCAGGTCGCGCTGCCAGAGCGCGTAGTCGGCGTACTGGACGGGCAGCGGCTCCCAGTGGGGGGCGCGGCCGACGAGCCGGGCCCGGTAGGCGGTGGCGAGGTCGCGCAGCAGCGGGCCGAGCGACCAGCCGTCGCCGGCGATGTGGTGCAGGACGACGAGCAGCACGTGCTCGGTCGGAGCGAGGGTGAACACCGTGACCCGGATGGGCAGTTCGCGGCTCAGCTCGAAGGTCTCGGCGGCGGCCGCGTCCCGGCGGGCGGGGTAGTCGTCCGGTGCGCAGTCCACGACCAGGAAGCGCGGCTGCGCCTCCTCGGCCGGCAGGATCTGCTGCACCGGGACTCCCCCGGCCACCGGGAACACCGTACGCAGGGCCTCGTGCCGGGCGACCACGTCCACCGTCGCGGCGCGCAGCGCGGCGGTGTCGAGCTCGCCGCGCAGGCGCAGGGCGAACGGAAGGTTGTACAGCGCGGTCGGCCCCTCGATCTGGTCGATCAGCCAGAGACGCTGCTGTGCGTACGAAACCGGGATCACGGTGCTTCCTCTACTCACGTCACGGCACGGGGTGGTCTGGGACGGTCAGGCGACGGCCAGGGTGGGCCGGACGCTGGGCCGGCAGTCCAGGACGTCGAGGGGCTGCCCCATCGCGACGGCGATCCTGCGGTCGCCGCGGTACGGGTCCCGGCCGTGCGCGCACAGCACGTTGTCGACCAGCATCACGTCGCCGACCTGCCAGCGCTCGCGCACGGTCGCGGCGTGGTACGCCTCGTTGAGGGCGTCGACGTCGGCGCGCTCCAGGGGTTCGCCGTCCCCGAAGCCGGTGTTGAACGGGAAGCCGTCCGGGCCGAACTCGTCGGTCATCGCCTCGCGGATGTCCGGGTCGAGCGACCACTCGCTCCAGAAGGCGAGGTGGTTGAACCAGACCTCCTCGCCGGTCGCCGGGTGGTGGATGGTGCCGGGACGCAGCTGGCCGGTGCGCAGGTTGCCGTCCGGCAGCCACTCCCAGGTGATGCCGTTCTCCCGGCAGTAGGCCTCGACCTCGGCCCGGTCCTCGGTGGCGAAGGCGGTGCGCCAGCCCAGGGAGACGTAGTCCGAGTAGTTGCGGGTGAGCGTCCAGCCGGACGTCCGCATCCGCTCGACCAGGTGCGCGGGCAGGTGGTCGAGCACCTGGCGGCAGTCGGCGGTCGGGGTGGCGCCGCCCTCCTCGGGGGCGGTCAGGCAGGCGAAGAGCAGCCGGCCCGGGAAGGTGAGGGTGTAGCTGTTCTCGTTGTGCATCCGGATCGGCTGGGGCGACGGCAGGTCGGTGGAGGAGAAGACGCCGTTGCCGTAGTCGCTGCGCGGGGTGGCCTTCTCCCGGTAGGGGGTGCGCTCGGGGATGAGGACGTCGCGCACGGCGGCGACGTCCTCGGTGCTCGCGACCGGCAGGCCGCGCAGGAAGATCGTGCCGTGCCGGTGCAGGGCTTCGGTGAGCTCGGCCTCGTTCTCGCGCAGCCATGCGCGGGCCTCGCCGATGTCGGCGGTGCGCGGGGCGTGCGCGAGGGCCGGACGGCCGGGGTTCAGTTCCCAGGTCAGCATGGTCGCGCTCACTGCCGGGCGAGGGAGGCGGTCAGGCTGGCGGGCCGGATGTCGGTCCAGTTGGCCTCGATGTGGTCGAGGCAGCCCTGGCGGGTGTCCTCGCCGTGGACGGTGGTCCAGCCGGCCGGCACGTCGATCCAGACCGGCCACAGCGAGTGCTGGTTCTCGTCGTTGACCAGCACCAGGTAGCCGGCGTTGTCGTCCTCGAACGGGTTGCTCATGGTGTCCTCCTTGGGTTGCTTCGAAGGTAGGGGCGGGCCGGGGGGCGCAACGGCAGGAGTCGCGGCAGGAACGCGGCAGTTCGGCTCGGGCGCCCGTCGGCGGTCCGCGGCGGGCCGGTTCAGCGCGGGGTGAGGCGCACCGGGAAGTGGTCCAGGCCGAAGTTGATGATCGAGCGGTTGTGGACGACCGGCCCGGTCGGTTCGATCACGGCGACGCGCTCCAGCATCGCCGCGAACAGGGCGCCGAGTTCGGCCTTGGCCAGCGGCGCGCCGATGCAGTAGTGGGCGCCGAGGCCGAGGGCGAGGTGCTTGTTGGGGGCGCGGTCGAGCAGGATCTCCTCGGGCCGGTCGAAGGCCTCCGGGTCCCGGTTGGCGGACCACACCCAGACCGCGACCCGGTCGCCGCGCCGGATGGTGCGGCCGTCGAGCTCGGTGTCCCGGCTCGCGGTGCGCAGGGTGTGCAGCCCGACGGACGTCCAGCGCAGGAGTTCGTCCAGCGCCGAGTCCATGCCGACCTCACCCCGCTGCAACTGCCGCCACAGTTCCGGGTGCTGGACGAGGGTGTGCAGGCCCATGGCCGCGGTGTGACGGACGGTCTGGACACCGCCGACCACGATGTTGTCCAGGTTGAGGACGACGTCCTCGATCGGCAGCAGCTTGCCGCCGACCCGGTAGGTGGCCATCTTGCTGATCAGGTCGTCGCGCGGGTCGGTGCGGCGCAGCATCACCTGGTGCAGCAGGTAGGGGATGAGCTGCTGGTGGCCGGCCCGGCGCTCCTCGGGGGTGCGGCCGAGGAAGGCGACGTCGCAGACCCGCTCGACCATCTCGCGGTCCTTCTCGGGGACGTCCAGGAGGTCGCACATGACGGACAGCGGCAGGGCGGAGACGGCGTCGACGAGGTCGACCTCGCCCAGCTCGACGGCCCGGTCGACGATCGAGGCGGCGAGTTCGGTGATGCCGCGGGACGCTCCGCGCACCGGGCCGGGGGCGAAGAACGGGTTGGCGGGCGCGCGGAGTTCGCGGTGCCGGGGCGGGTCGGTGAGGGCCATCATCCGGCCGGAGCCGACCGGGACGTTGCCCTCGCCGGCGCCGAGCAGCGAGCCCTGCTCGGAGCTGTAGAGCGTGGCGTTGCGCAGCACCTCCGCGGAGTGCCGGTAGGAGAGCACCGACCAGATCGGCCCGTCGTCGACGGTGTCGGTGCGGTGGACGGAGGCCTCCCGGCGCAGTTCCGCGACCAGGGCGGGGGTGTCGGGGCGGGCCCACAGGCCCGGGTCGGTGAGGTCGACCGCGGTGGTGGTCAGCATGGCTACTCCGTCGTGGACTGGTCGGCGGCGGCGCCGGCCCGGTGGCCCGGGCCCGGTCGCTCGATGAGGGAGGTCAGCAGGTCGACCGGGCCGGGCCCGTCGACGGTGGCGAGCAGGTGGCCGCCGGGGACGATGTGGTGGCCGCTGGCACCGCGGGTGTGGACGGCCCAGCCCTGGAGTCCGGCGGAGCCGAGCATCGGGTCGTCGGCGCCGGCGACGGTGTGCAGGTCGGAGCCGATCGGCGGGTGCGGGCGGGGGCGGTAGGTGGCGACCACGGCCAGGTCGGTACGGATGCCCTGAAGCGCGTGCTCCTTCAACTCCGAGTCGCCCTCGATGAGTTCACCCATGCCGGCCAGGCGCAGCAGGTCGTCTGCGGTGTGCTGCGGGCGGTCCCGGCCGGCCCAGGTGGCAGGCGGCGATGCGGAGGCGGCGACCACCAGTTCGGGCCGCCGCTCGGCGGGCAGCGCCCGGGCGACCTCGTAGCCGAGCAGGGCGCCGAAGCTCTGCCCGTAGAAGCCGAACCGGCCCGTCAGGTGCGGGGTGAGGGCGTCCACGACGGCGTCGACCAGCAGGTCGAAGCTCGCGGGCATCGGGTGGCCGAGGCGACCGCCGCGGGCGGGCGGGCGCACCGCCCAGACCTCGGCGGTCGGGGCGAGGGCGCGGGCGAGCGGGGTGTAGGCGGTGGCGTCGCCCCCGGCGTGCGGGAAGCAGAACAGCCGGAACGGGCGGTGCGGTTGGGGCGCGGGGACGAGCAGCCAGTCCCCCTCGACGCGGGGGCGCACCCGCGTGGCGGTGGTCATGCGCCGCTGACCCGGGCGCGGGCGGTCAGGGCGGGCCGGGGGGCGGCGGTGCCGGCCTCGACGGCCTTCCCGACGGTGGCGGTGAAGGCGGCCAGGTCGGCCGAGTCCAGCAGGTGGCGCAGCTGGAGCTCGATGCCGAGCCGGCGGCGCAGCAGGTGGACGACGCGCAGCGCGGCGAGCGAGTGGCCGCCGAGCGAGAAGAAGTCGTCGGTGGGCGTGACGCCGGTCAGGCCGAGCACGGTGCGCCAGACCTCGGCGACCTGCTCCGCCAGCCCGCCGGGGCCCTCGGCGGGCGCCTCCTCGGCCGCGGGGGCGGGCTGCGCCGCGGGGGCGGGCAGGGCCGCGTGGTCGACCTTGCCGTTCGGGGTGAGCGGCATGGCGTCCAGCACGGTGATCGCCGAGGGCACCAGGTGCGCGGGCAGGGTGGCCCGCAGGCGCTCGGTCAGTTCGGCGGCGGTGGCGGCGCCGGTGACGTAGCCGACGAGCCGGCGGTCGCCGGGGGCGGGCTCGTGGACGGTGACGGCGGCGGCCTGGACGCCGTCCAGCCGGGCCAGCGCGTGCTCGACCTCGCCGAGCTCGATCCGGTAGCCGCGCAGCTTGACCTGGCGGTCGACCCGGCCGACGTACTCCAGCCGGCCGCCCTCGCCGCGCCGGGCCTGGTCGCCGGTGCGGTACATCCTCTCGCCGGGGGCGGTCGGGTCGGCGACGAAGCGTCCGGCGGTCAGCCCGGGGCGGCCCGGGTAGCCGTGGGCGAGCCCGGGCCCGGCGAGGTACAGCTCGCCGACGACGCCGTCGGCGACCGGGGCGAGCTTCTCGTCCAGCAGGTGGAGGCGCACGCCGGGCAGCGGCTCGCCCAGGTGCGGACCGGGGCCGCTGATCGACGTGGTGACGGCGTCGACGGTGCACTCGGTGGGCCCGTACAGGTTGAGCGCGTCGATGCCGCCGTCGGCGAGCTCCCGCCAGGTGTGCTCGGGGACGGGCTCGCCGCCCATGAACAGCCGCGGCACCCGGGCGCCGGTGAGCGGCTCGCGCAGCAGCTCCCAGTGCGAGGGGGTCAGGTCGAGGTCGGCGACGGCGTGCTCGGCCAGCAGGGCGGCCACCCGGGCCGGGTCGGCGCGGTGCTCGTCGCCGATGACCAGGACGGTGTCGCCGCGGCAGATCCGGGCCCACTGCTGGACGGAGGCGTCGAAGGAGACGCTGGCGTTCCAGCCGACCACCCCGGGCTCGGCGCGGTAGGCGCCGGCGGCCTCCAGTGCCTCCACCAGGGCGGCGACGGCGCCGCGCGGCACCTCGACGCCCTTGGGGAGCCCGGTGGAGCCGGAGGTGTAGATGACGTAGGCGGGGTCGAGCGGGTCGGCCGCCTCCGGCAGGTCCGACCCGGCGGCGGCGGCGTCCGGGCGCAGGACCGGCACGTCCTGGGCCGCCGGGAGGCCGTCCGTACTGATCAGGGCCGCGAGCCGCGCGTCGGCGGCCATGAAGGCCAGCCGCTCGGCGGGGTAGGCCGGGTCGAGCGGGACGTAGGCGGCGCCGGCCCGCCAGACGGCGAGCAGGGCGACCGGCAGGTCGGCGGTGCGGGCGAGGTGGACGCCGACCCGGTCGCCGCGGCCGACGCCGTGGGCGCGCAGGGCGCGGGCCAGCGCGGCGGTGCGCAGGTCGAGTTCGGCGAAGTCCAGGCGGGCCGCTCCGGCGAGGACGGCGGTGCGCTCGGGGTGGGCGGCGACGGCATCGCGCAGGCGGTGCAGGAGGTCGGTCATGACGGTTCCTCAGGACTCTCGGACGGAGGCGGCCATGGCGTGCAGGGCTGCCGTGTAGGTGTCGATGAACTGCTCGGCGGTGGTGTCGGTGACCAGGGAGCGCTGGTGGTCCACGGCGAGCAGCACGCGCTGCGAGACCGGGTCCTGGATCAGCGAGGCGCCGAACGCGAAGCTGTTGGGCTCGTGGCGCAGGGTCGGCTCGCAGCCGATCCGGCCGTCCACGATGCGGGCGGAGCTGAGCCGGCCCAGGGCGTGGAAGCGCAGGTAGCCGAACTGGCTGTCCAGCGCGGTGTCGGTCATCAGCCGGGCGAGCCGGGCGAAGGGCACCCGGCGGTGCGGCATCATGTCCAGTTCCTCCCGGTGCACCTCGCGCACCAGGGCGAGCAGGTCGTCGGTGGGCTCGCAGCTCAGCGGGACGGTGTTGAGGAACAGCCCGTACACCTCGGTGCCGCCGAGCCGTTCCAGCCGGCCGTTCACGGCGAGGCCGGTGGTGACGCGCCGTCGCCCGGTGACGGCGGCGAGGGCGTGCAGGTGGGCCGCGAGCGCGACCGACTTGAGGGGCACGGCCAGGGCGTCGGCGACCTGCCGCAGTTGCTCGGGCGCCTCGGGCAGCACCCGCTCGACGGTGCGCGGCGCCTCGTGCACGTCCTCGCTGCCGGGGAAGGACTGGCCGCTGACGCCGGACAGCCGGTCGCGCCAGTACGCGAGCGAGCGCTCGTCCCCGGCGGCCTGCCGTTCGACGGCCACGAAGTCGCGGAATGCGGTGCGCGGCGGCGGGGTGGGGGCGCCGAGCGGGTCGGCGGCCAGGGCCGTGTGGCGCTCCAGGATCTCGGTGAACAGCGAGGTGAAGCTCCAGCCGTCGAGGATGGCGTGGTGCTCGGAGATGGTGAGCTGGAAGGCGTCCTCGGCCAGGCGCTGCACGGTGATCCGGAACAGCGGCGGGGCGGTGAGGTCGAAGGGCGTCCACCGGTGGGTGTCGAACACCTCACGGACCGCCGTGTCCTGGTCGGGCTCGCCGCGCAGGTCGGTGAACTCGACGGGCACGGGCAGCCGCCCGTACACGAGCTGGAGCGGTTCGCCGTAGCCGGACAGGTCGAGGCCGGTGCGCAGCACCGCGTGGCGCTCCATGGCCTCGGCGACCGAGCGGCGGAAGGCCTGTTCGTCGAGGTCGCCCGAGATCCGGTAGGAGTTGACGTTGTGGTAGCTGTCGGTGCCGCCGGCGATCTCCATGTGGAAGACCATGGAGAGCTGCATGGAGACCATCGGGTAGGCGTCGGCCAGGCCGGGCGGCAGGTCGTCGCGGTCCTCCGGGGTGATCAGGGAGAAGGGCTCGTGATCGGCCGGGCCTTCGGCGACGGGCTCGGCCAGCGGCAACAGGGCGGCGACCGTGGGGGCGTTGAAGACGTCCCGCAGGCTCACCCCCCAGCCGCGCTCGTGCAGCGCGCCGGCGAGCTGGACGGCCCGGATGGAGTCGCCGCCGAGGTGGAAGAAGTCGTCGTGGACGCCGATGCCGTCCACCCCGAGGACCTCCGTCCAGACGGCGGCGAAGGCCTCCTCCTCCGGGGTGCGCGGCTCGACGTGGCGGCCTCCGGTGGCCGTGCTGCGCTGGCCGGGGGCGGGCAGCGCAGCACGGTCCACCTTGCCGTTGACGGTGAGCGGCAGCGACTCCAGGACGGTGAAGCCGGCCGGGACCATGTACGGGGGCAGCGAGCGGCCGAGGAAGGCGCGGACGTCGGCGGGCTCGCGCCCGGTGACGTACGCGGCGAGCCGGTCGTCGTGCACGGTGACGACGCAGGCGTCGACGTCCGGGTGGGCGGCGAGCGCGTTCTCGATCTCGCCGAGCTCGATCCGGAAGCCGCGCAGCTTGACCTGGAAGTCGGCGCGTCCGATGTACTCCAGACCGCCGCCGGGCAGACGCCGGGCGACGTCGCCGGTGCGGTAGAGCCGCGCCCCGGGCGGGCCGTAGGGGTCGGCGACGAAGCGGCCCGCGGTGAGGCCGGGGCGGCCCCAGTAGCCGTGGGCGAGGCTGCCGCCGCCGATGTACAGCTCGCCGGCCGCGCCGGGTGGCACCGGACGCAGCCAGTCGTCCAGGACCTGGGCGGTGAGGTGCGGCATGGGCGCGCCGATCAGGCTGCGCTCGAAGCCGGCGCTGCCGGCCAGGTCGTGGGTGGTGACGTGGACGGTGGTCTCGGTGATGCCGTACAGGTTGCAGAGCCGGGCCGGGGGCGGCGGGTCGAGTTCGAACCAGCGCTGGACGACGCCCGGGTCCAGCGCCTCCCCGCCGAGCATGATCCACTTCAGCGCGGACAGGTCGCGCGGGCCGCGCCGCAGCACGGGCTCCAGCTGGCGCAGCGCCGAGGGGGTGAGGCAGAGGAAGGAGACCCACTCCTGCTCCAGCAGTTCGGCGAACTCCTCCGGCGAGCGGCTGGTGACGTAGGGGACGACGACCAGGCGGGCACCGTGCAGCAGGGCGCCCCACATCTCCCAGACCGTCCAGTCGAAGGCGTAGCTGTGGAAGAGCGTCCAGGTCTCCTCCGGGCCGAAGCCGAAGTGCTCCGCGCCGTCCGCCATGAGCCGGCTGACGTGCTCGTGGGCGACGGCGACGCCCTTGGGGCGGCCGGTGGAGCCGGAGGTGAAGATGATGTAGGCGACGTCGCCGGGGCGCCCGGCGGCCGGCGGGCGGTGGTCCGGCCGGGCGGCCAGGTCGGCGGCCTCGGCGGTCAGGTCGTAGGCCTGCCAGGGGCCTTCGGGGGCCCGGTCCGGGCGGTCGGTGACGACGAGGGTGACGTCGGCGTCGGCGAAGACGAGCGCGGCGCGGTCGGCGGGGGCGGCGAGGTCGACGGGCACGTACGCGGCGCCGGTCTTGAGCACGCCGAGGACGGTGACCAGGACGTCGGCCGTGCGGTCCAACAGCATTCCGACGCGGTCGCCGGGGCCGGCCCCGCGGGCGCGCAGGGCATGGGCCAGGCGGTTGGCCCGGCGGTCGAGTTCGGCGTAGCTCAGGGTGTGGCCGGAGTCGCTGACGGCGGGCCGGTCGGGGTGGGCGTCGGCGGCCTGCTCGAACAGCCGGTGCAGGCAGTGGCCGGGGGTGTCGGTGGCCCGGACGGCCTCGGCCCCGGCGGTGCGGCCGGTCAGCCGCAGCACGGTGGCGTCGGGCTCGTCCAGGGCCGCGGTGAGCAGGGCGCCGAAGTCGGCGGCCAGCCGGCGCACCGTCCCGGCGTCGAACAGCTCGCTGCGGTACTCGGCCTCGCCGCGCAGTTCGCCGCCGGGGTCGCCGGGGTCGCCGCCCGTCCCGCTGCCGGTCCCGCTGCTGTCGAAGACGGACCAGGTGAGGTCGAACTTGCTGGTGCCGTTGGAGCGCACCCGGCTCTCGGCGGTGGCCCGGCCGAGCACGAGCGGGGTGCGGTCCTCGCCGTGGGCGCCGAACACCACCTGGACCAGCGGCGGGTGCTGCGCGGTGCGGGCGGTGCCGAGCTGGTCGACCAGCTGGTCGAAGGGCACGTCGAGGTAGCCGTAGGCCTCGAAGGCGACGTCCTGGACGTGCTCCAGCAGGGCGCGGAAGCTCAGCCCGGGTGCGAGCCGCAGGCGCAGCGGCAGCAGGTTGACGAAGTAGCCGAGCAGGTGCTCCAGTTCGGGCCGGTTGCGGGTGGTGACGGGTGTGCCGATCACCAGGTCGTCGGCGCCGGTCCAGCGGTTCAGCAGCAGGGCGAAGGCGGCCAGTTGGACGGTGAAGGGGGTGACGCCCTCCGCCTCGGCCAGGGCGCGCACCTTCGCCGCCGTGCCGGGGGCGAGCCCGAACTCCTCGGTCCGTCCCGCCGCGCCGCGCTCGGCGGGACGGGGCCGGTCGGTGGGCAGCTCCAGCAGGGCGGGTGCGCCGTGCAGCTGCTCCTTCCAGTAGGTCAGGTGCTCCTCGAAGGAGGTGTCGAGCTCCTCCACCGCGTAGTCGGCGTACTGCACGGTCAGTTCCGGCAGGTCGGCGGCCCGGCCCTGCACCGCGGCGCCGTACAGGTCGGCGAGTTCGCGCTCGAAGACCTCGGCGGACCAGCCGTCCCAGACGATGTGGTGGACGGTGAACAGCAGCGTGGTGCGCTCGTCCGCCAGTTGGAAGGCCTCGGCGCGCAGCAGCGGTCCGGCGGCCAGGTCGAAGGGTTCGGCGCAGCGGGCGGTGAGCAGTTCCTCCAGGCGTCCGGCCTGCTCGGGGCCGCCCTGCGGGCGCAGGTCGGTCACCGCGAGCGGCACGGCGAGGGTGTGGTGGACCTGCTGGCGCGGGCCGTCGGGGTGCAGCGCGAAGGTGGTGCGCAGCACCTCGTGCCGGGCCACCAGGGCGTCCAGCGCGCGCTGGAGCAGCGGGAGGTCGAGCGGGCCGGTGACGTCGACCGTCCAGGGCGTGCAGTAGGTGACCTGCCGCGGATCGAGGCGGTCGAGGAACCAGAGGCCGCGTTGCAGCCCCGAGGCGGGCGCGGTGCGCGCCGGGTGGTCGGACGGGCTCACGGCCTCGTTCCCTTCGTGTGCGGTGCGGCCCGTCATCGGGCGGCCAGCCGTTCGGCGATGGCGCTCACGGTCCTGGCCCGGAACACCAGTTGCGGGGGGACGCGGGTGCCGGTCTCCCGGGACAGCCGCATCGCGACCCGGACGGCGGCCAGCGAGTTGCCGCCGATCCGGAAGAAGTTGTCCTCCCGGCCGACCTCGGTGAGGTCGAGGACCTCGCACATGGCCTCGGCGACCAGCCGTTCGGCTTCGGTCAGCGGGTCGCGGGCGGCGGCCAGGCGCCCGGCGGGGGCGGGCAGTGCCTTCCGGTCGACCTTGCCGTTGTGGTTGAGCGGCAGGGCGTCCAGGACGTCCAGGGTGGCGGGCACCATGTGCTCGGGCAGCAGGCCGGCCAGGTGGTCGAGGAGCACGTCCGGGTCCGGTGCGTCGGCCCCGACGGTGACGTAGGCGGCCAGGCGGTGGTCGCCCGGGGCGGGTTCGTGGACGGTGACGGCGGCCTCCTGGACGGCGGGGTGCCGGGTGAGCGCGTCCTCGATCTCGCCGGGCTCGACCCGGAACCCGCGGATCTTGACCTGGTCGTCGATCCGGCCGGTGACCTCCAGCAGGCCCCCGGCGTTGACGTAGCCGAGGTCTCCGGTGCGGTAGAGGCGCTCGCCGGGGACACCGAACGGGGAGGCGACGAAGCGTTCGGCGGTGAGGCCGGGCCGGCCGAGGTAACCGTAGGCGAGACCGCCGCCGGAGGCGTACAACTCGCCGATCACGCCGGGCTCGACGGGGCGCAGCAGCTCGTCCAGGACCAGGACGCCCTTGCCGTTCAGCGCGACGCCGATCGGGACGGAGCTGCCGGTGACGTCCTCCGGGCCGACCTGGTGGCAGGTGGTCAGGCCGAGGCTCTCGACCGGGCCGTAGCCGTTGGCGACCACCAGGCCCGGGTGGTTCTCCAGGGCCTTGGCCACGTGGGTGACGGAGGCCCGCTCGCCGGCCGTGATGGCCAGTTTGAGGCCGTCGTAGGTCTCCGGGAGCTCCTCCAGCAGGAAGTTGAACAGGCTGGCGGAGAGCTGGAGTTCGGTGACGCCGTGGCGGCGGGTCAGCTCGGCGATGGTCTGCGGGTCCGGGCGCTGGCCGGGCTGCAGGACGCAGGCGCCGCCGAAGCAGAGCGCGCCGTAGAGCTCCAGCGCGAAGGCGTCCCAGGAGACCGGCGAGCACTGCAGCCAGACCTCGTCCGGGCCGAAGCGGGCGTAGTCCTGGCCGAGGTAGGTGGTGGTGAGCGCGCGGTGCGGGACGGCCGCGCCCTTGGGGCGGCCGGTGGAGCCGGAGGTGAACATCACGCAGGCGAGATCGGCGCCGTCGACCGGCAGGCCGAGGTCGTGCGCCGCGTACCGGGCCAGCTCGGCGGCCGCGGCGTCCAGGTCCACCTGGCGCCGGACGGCGAACGGCACGGTGGCGTGGCGGTGGGTGATCACCGTGGCGGCGCCGGTGTCGGCGACCGCGCCGGCCAGCCGCTCGGCCGGGAAGTCCGGGTCCAGCAGGGTGTAGGCGGCGCCGGTCTTGAGTGCGGCCAGCAGCGCGGTGACCATCTCCGGCCCGCGCTCGGCGAGTACGGCGACGGTGTCGCCGCGGCCGATGCCGAGGCCCACCAGGTGGCGGGCCAGCCGGTTCGCGGCGGCGTTCAACTCGCCGTACGGGACGGTCCGTTCACCGGAGATCAGGGCGGTGGCCTGCGGGGCCCGGGCGGCCTGCGCCTCGAACAGGGCGTGCCCCGGCACCTCCAGGGCGGCGGCCAGGGTGCCCAGCCACTGCTCGCACAGGCCGGCCATGGTGGAGGCCTCGAAGAGGTCGCTGTCGTACTCGAAGCGGCCGGTGAAGCCGGTGCCGCGGTCGTCCACCGAGACGGACAGGTCGAAGCGGGAGACGGGGTTGGAGTGCAGATCGCGGGTGACCTCGCACCCGCCGACGGTCAGCGGGCGGGTGTCCAGCGGGTGCAGCTCCAGCAGCACCTGGCACAGCGGGTTGCGGTCCTCGGGGCGTTCCTCCAGCACCGCGTTCGCGATGTCGTCGAAGGGCACCTCCTGGTGCCGGTAGCCACCGATCGACACCTCGCGCACGTGCCGGACCAGTTCGCGGAAGGAGACGCCCTCCTCGACCTTCAGGCGCAGCGGCAGCAGGTTGACGAAGTAACCGATCAGGCCGTCGAGTTCGGCCCGGCCACGGACGTTCACCGGCGAGCCGAGCACCAGGTCGCGCTGCCCGGAGCGGCGGTGCAGGGTGAGCGCCAGCCCGGCGAGCAGCACCATGAACGGGGTGGCGTCCTCGCTGCGGGCGAGCGCCCGGACGGCCCCGGCCACCGGATCCGGCATCGCGAAGCGGTGGAACGCGCCGCGGAAGGCCTGCTCCTCGGGGCGGGGGTGGTCCGGCGCCAGCGCGTCGACGTCCGGAACGTCGGCCAACTGCTCTCGCCAGTAATCGAGTTGCTGCTCGGCGGTGTCGTCCTGGTACTGCCAGGCCGCGTAGTCGCCGTACTGGACGGCGAGTTCCGGCAGCTCGGCCGGGCGCCCCTCGGCCGCCGCGGCGTACAGCTCCTGGAGCTCGGCCTCCAGCACCGGCAGCGAGCCCTCGTCCCAGACGATGTGGTGGAGGAGCAGCAGCAGCGTGGTCGCCCCGGCGGCCCGGAAGACCCGCGCCCGCACCAGCGGCCCGACCGCCAGGTCGAAGGGCTCCAGCGCGGCCTCGGCCACCAGGTCGTCCACCTGGTCGGCGGTGGTCTCGGTGAGCGTGAACGGCAGCTCCACGGCCGGGTGGACGACCTGGCGCGGACCGTCCTCGGCGAGCTCGAAGGTCGTCCGCAGGCTCTCGTGCCGCGCCACCACCCCGGCCAGCGCCTGCCGCAGCAGCTCGGGGTCGACCGGCCCGGCGAACCGGAACACCCAGGGCACCACGTAGGTCGGCGCGTCCGGGTTCCACTGGTCGAGGAACCAGAGGCCGCGCTGGAACTTGGACAGCGGGGCCTCGGCGGCGCCCGAGCGGACCAGCGCCGGGCGCTCACCGCCGGAGGCGGCGGTCACCGCGGCGGCGAACTCCGCCAGCGTCGGCGCGTCGAAGATGGTGTACGGGGACACCATGCCGAAGACGTCGAAGACCCGGCCCACCACCCGCACGGCCGTCAGCGAATCGCCGCCCAGGTGGAAGAAGTTGTCGTCCGCCCCGACTTCGGGCACCCCGAGCACGTCCGCCCAGACCGCCGCGATCAGCTGCTCGGCGGGCGTGCGCGGCGGGCGGCCGGCGGGCTGGCCCTCGGGCGCGGCCTGCGGCTCGGGCAGGGCCTGGCGGTCCACCTTTCCGCCGCCGGTCAGCGGGAAGGCGTCCAGCGCCGTGAGCGTCGCCGGGATCATGTGCTCGGGCAGCCGCTCGGCCAGCCAGTCCCGCGCCTCGGCGTACCGCGGCGCGGCACCGGTCAGGTACCCGGCCAGCCGGCCCTCGCGCGCCACCACCACGCAGCCGGTGACGCCCGGGTACCCGGCCAGCACCTGCTCGATCTCGCCCGGCTCGACCCGGAAGCCGCGGACCTTCACCTGGTGGTCGCTGCGGCCGACGAACTCCAGCGGGCCGTCCTCGGTCGTGCGGCGCACCACGTCGCCGGTGCGGTACATCCGCGCGCCGGGAGCGCCGCTCGGCGCTGCGGCGGGGTCTGCGAGCGGCTCCGCGGGCGGGGCCACGAACGGGGCCACGAACGGGGCCACGAACGGGTCCGCGACGAAGCGGTCGGCGGTCAGGCCCGGGCGGCCGAGGTAGCCGGAGGCCAGCAGCGGCCCGCCGACGTACAGTTCGCCGGCCGTGCCGGGCGGCACCGGGCGCAGCCGCTCGTCGAGCACGTAGAGCCGCCGCCCGCCGAGCGCGGTCCCGATCGGCACGCCCGCCTCGGGCTGCTCGCCCGCGAGCCGGTGGGTGGTGGCGGTGACCACCGTCTCGGTCGGTCCGTACGCGTTCAGCAGCGGCACCCCGGTCGCGGCCCACCAGGCGGCGGCGGTGGCGGGCTCCAGCTTGTCGCTGCCCGAGATCATCAGCCGAAGGGTGCGCGGCACCCTGCCGCCCAGGGCCGCCACCACGTCCTGGAAGTAGCCGGCGGCCAGGTTGGCGACGGTGACGCCCTCGGCGTCCAGCAGGTCCAGCAGTTCGGCCGGGGAGAGGAGTCGGTGCTCCGGGAGGACCAGGCAGGCCCCGGCGGACAGCGCGCCGAGGACCTGCTCCACGGCCACGTCCACCGTCGGACGGGCGAACTGCAGCACCACGTCCCGCTCGGTCAGGCCGAAGGTCCGGACGGCGGCGGCCAGGTGGCCGGTCAGCGCGGCGAGCGGGACGTGCACGCCCTTCGGACGGCCGGTGGTGCCGGAGGTGTAGATGACGTAGCCGGCACCGCCATCGCCAGCACCGGCAACGGCGCCCGCGCCGTCGCTGAGCCCGGTGAGCTCGGTGAGCTCCTCGCCGCCGAGGGCCAGGGAGGCCCCGGCGTCCTCGGTGATCCAGCGGTTGCGCTCCTCCGGGGCCTCCCGGTCCAGCGGCAGGTAGGTGGCCCCGGCCCGCAGGACCGCCAGCAGCGCGACCACGTGGTCCAGCCGGTCGCGGCCGGTGACGGCGACCGTCCCCCCGGGGGCGAGCCGGGCGGCGAGCGCGGCGGTCAGGCCGTCCAGCTCCCGGTAGCTGACGGTCCGGCCGCCGGTGCGGACGGCCGGCCGCTCCGGAAAGCGGCGGACGGCGGAGGCGAACGGCTCGAAAGCGGGCGGCTCGAAAGCGGACACCGTGATTTCAGGCGCCGTGATTTCGGGCGCAGCATTCTCAGTAGGGAAACCGCGAGAGGACATCATCCAGCCCCAGAAGTGAGATGAATCGGCGACGAGTTCGACGATAGGGGGAATTCGACGGCCCTATCGGCAGGAAATGAGGAAGGAAATCGGCAGTTTCCGGTGCCGCTTTCCGGACCTGCCGCAGGAATCGACCCGGGCAGGCCGGGGCTACCGGCCGGCGGTGGTTCCGTATTCCTCGGGGGACCAGACGTCCTCCCGGTCCAGGGCCTGCGGCGCGTACTTTCCGAGCGCACTGATCAGCAGTCGGAGTTCCAGCGCCAGACAGTCCACGAAACGGCGGAGCCCGGATTCCCGGTCCTCCGCCACGGCGAGCAGCGCCGCCCGCCCGAGGCCCACCGCGCGGGCCCCCAGGGCCAGGCTCTTGACCGCTCTGGCGCCTTCCCAGATGCGCCCGGAGACCAGCAGCGAGGGCGGCGGCGCGACCGCCAGCCGGCGCAGGCACTCCGCGAGCGGCAGTCCGACGTGTGGCAGGAACACCCCGGGCGCCCAGCCGGTTCCGCCTTCGGCGCCGTCCACCACGACGGCGTCCGCCCCGGCCTCGTGCGCCACCCGGGCGGCCTCGGCCACGTCCCGGCCGGGGTAGAGCTTCACCCAGATCCGCACCCGGGGGTAGTTGTTGCGCATCAGCCGGATCTGCTGGCGCAGGATCTCCGCGGTGAAGGTACCCGGGGTGGCGGCGCGCAGCACCCGCCCGTCGCCGAACAACGGGTCCAGCCCGAAGCGGTCGCCCAGCGCGGCGGCGGCCTCGGCCTCCAGCACGGTCATGCCGCCCAGGCCCGGTTTGGCGCCCTGGCCGACCTTCAACTCGAAGGCCAGCCGTCCGGATTCCAGCAGGGGCAGGGCGGCCGGGTCGCTGTGGACGAGGTTCCACACCTCGGCGTCGGCGTCCTCGGTGCTCTGCTGGACGGCCACGCCGCCGAGGCCGTCCGGGAGTTCCTCGGTGTAGGCGCGCAGCCGGCCGAGCAGCGTGCGGTCGGCCGCCTCGCCGAGCCTGCCGTAGCCGTTCACCGGCACCACGTTCTCGCCGATCACCATCGGGATGCCGAGCGCCCCGGCCTGCCGGCTCAGCGCCAGCCCGAGGTCACCGCCGGCGGCCCGGGTGGAGCCGGTCGCGGAGACGTACACCGGCAGCGCGGAGGCGAACCCTCCGATGGTGGTGGCCAGTTCGACGTCCCGGTAGTCGGGCTCGCGGCCGAGGTCGATCAGCTTGGCCAGCCGCTGCGGCAGGAACAGCGGCGGGACGATCCGCAGCGCGTCCAGGGCGTCCGGCGGCGCCGCCCGGTCCGCCGCGCCCGGCCGGCCGGCGCCGAACAGCACGTGTCCGTACTCCTCGGCGGGCGGGAAGGCGGCGGCGGCCCCGGCGCGGGCCCGATGCCGGACCTCCTCCTCCGGGAATCCCGGCGCGCTGAGGTCGCTCACGGGGACACCACTCCGGCGATCTTCGGGAAGGCGCTGGCCTGCCAGACGGCGTCCAGCCCGGCGACGTACCGGGTGAGCCTCTCGACCCCGATGCCGAAGCCCGCGCTGGCCGGCACCCCCTCGCGCACCAGGTCCAGGTACCAGCGGTACTTCTGCGGGTTCTCGCCGGTCTCCCGCATCCGGGTGACGATCTCCGCGTAGTCGTTGGTGCGCTGGCTGCCGCTGCACAGTTCACCGTAGCCCTCGGGCGCCAGCAGGTCGAAGTTGCGCAGCAGGCCCGGGTCGTCGGGGTGCTCGCGGTCGTAGAAGCCGCGCGAGCCCTTCGGGTAGTCGGTGACGAAGAACGGCCGGTCCCGGCGGGCCGACAGCAACGCCTCGCCCTCCCAGTCGAGTTCGGCCTCGGGGCTCTGCGGGTGCCCGATGCCCTGGAGTTCGGCGACCGCCTCGGCGTGCCGGATGCGGCCGAAGGAGCCCTGCAGCAGTTCGGCGAAGGCCTGCGGGTCCCGGCCGAGTTCGGCGAACTCCTTGGGCAGCGCGCGGACGGTGCTGTCGACCATGTGCACCACCAGGTCCTCGGCCAGCTGGACGACGTCGTCCCGGCTCGCGCCGGCGACCTCCACGTCCAGCTGGTGGAACTCGGCGAGGTGGCGGCTCGTCCCGGCGGTCTCCAGCGGTTCCAGGCGGACGTTCGGGGCGATGCAGAAGATCTTGTCGAAGGCGAGCAGCGAGGCCTGCTTGTACAGGATCGCGCTGGTCATCAGCTTGTAGCGGTGGCCGTAGAAGTCGATGTCCACCTGCTTGGAGCCGCGCGCACCGGGATCGGTGACCGGGCCGATGATCGGCGGCAGCAGTTCGGTGAAGCCCCGGCCGCGCAGGAACTCGCGGGCCGCGGTGAGCAGGTGCTGCTGGATCCGGAGCGCGCTGCGGGTGGCCGGCGCGGTCAGGTGCCGGCCCGGGTCGGTCGGCGGCAGGAGCGTGGGGTCGGGCATGGTCGGGTCCTCTTCTCTCGTTCTCTCGTGGAGCGTGGAGCGTGGAGCGTGGAGCGTGGCTTTTCACCCGGCGTCTCACCCGGCGTCTCACCGTGCGGCGGGCAGGCCCCGGAGTGCGGGTGCGGGCGAGCGTTCGGCCCGCTCGTCGTAGCGCTGCTGGACCTGGGAGAGCGCGGCCAGCAGCCCGGCCGAGCCGAGGATCGGCGCGCGGCCGCCCTCGGCGAGCCCGGCGATCGGCATCGAGCCGACGGCGGACCACAGCAGCCGTCCATCCGGGCCGAGCGAGCTGCGCGTCCGCCCGGCGTTGTCGGGGTGCAGGCAGTACGGCACGTCCAGGTAGCCGGCCGCGAACGCCCGCACCAGGGCCCGCCCGACGTCGGCGTCCAGGTCGAGCACCGCGCCGATCAGCACCCTGGCCTCGGCCTCGATCCCGGTGTCCGGCGGGGCGGCGGGCCGGGGGCGGGCGCGTTCCGCCGTGGCGGCTGCGGCGGCGGTCTCCAGCGCCCGGACGTTCTCGGCGACGGTCGGGATGCGGTGCGCCTCGGCCGTGGTCTTGACGATCAGCCGGGCGGCGCCGCCGCGCACCGCGAGCCGCGCGGCGTCCTCCAGCAGCAGCCGGGCGCCGCCGGGCGAGCGCGGGTACACGCCCATGTACGCGTACACCACGAGGTGCCGGTCGACGTCCGCGAGCAGTTCGCCCGCGATCCGGCCGAGCGCGGCCAGCGCCTCCTCGTCCTGGCCGGCGTTGGCCTGCTGGGCGTAGCTGAGCGAGATGCTGCGCAGCCCGTGCTGGCGGAAGAACAACGCCTCCAGGACGCTGATGGCGATCAGCAGCGAGGGCGGGCAGAGCTGGCCCATCATGCAGCCACCGAACGTCTCCAGGTGCGGATCCGCACCGAACTCCCGCATGGACGACAGCAGTTCGCAGCTACGCTGCCAGCGGGCCACCGCCTCGTGCAGCGGGGTGCGGCCGTACGGCAGGCAGTAGGAGACCGGTCCGCCCTCGGTGGCGTCCAGGCCGGCCGCCAGCAGCGCCCCGATGATGTGCTCCGGCGCGGCCGAGCCGTGCCGGACCTGCACCGGGAAGCCCGCGTCCGCCACGCCGGCCAGGACCGCCCGGGTGACCTCGACCGGGTGGGTGGCGATCGGGTAGCCGTTGAGGCCGGCCCCGGCGGCCAGTGCCCGCCGCGCGGCGTCGAGGTCGCCGGTGCGGGTGTAGCTGTCCAGGGTGATGGTGCCGACGGTGACGGCGGCCGCCGCCCGGGTGGCGAGCAGGCCCTCCCGCATCCGGGCCGCCTGCGCCATCCCCATCCGGGGCTGGACCACCAGTGCGCCGGCCTCCGCGGCCTGCGCCACGAACGCGCCGAAGCTCGTCACAGCAGGACCCGGGAGCGCAGCCCGTCGACGAACTCGCGGAACCCGGCCACCGCGGAGCCCTCCTCGAAGACCCGGTCGAAACCGGCCGCGAGCAGTACGCGCTCGCGGTCGGGGTCGTCGGTTCCGGCGATGCCGAGCTTGCCGCCGATGACCGTCGGGGTGCGCCGCAGTTCCGGGCAGGCGCGCAGGGCCGGGATCACCCGCAGCCCTTCCTGGTAACCGTGCCCGTTGACGCTGCTGACCACGATCAGGTCCGGTTCGATCCGGCGGCATTCGGCGAGCAGCAAGGCGTCGGGGACGCACGCGCCCAGGTTCGTCACCCGGTGGCCCATTTCCTCCAGCAGCAGTTGCAGGAACACCAGGTTCCAGGTGTGCGAATCCGAGGCCGTCGTCGTCACGACGACGTCCAGTCTTCTCTCTCCGTCATTTCCGTGCTCCACAGCCCAGCCCTCGTCGGTAGCGATCGTCGATGGAATTCCGCCGACGCCCCAGCCGGCGGCCCGGGAATTCCGGCGCGTATTCCGCGGCGGTCCAGCCCCACGGAGAACGCTAGGAACGATCGGGCCCGGCGACCGGCAGCTCGTGCGGCAAGATGCGGGCAAGAAGCGGCAGTATCGACACCCGGCCGGCCTGCCGCCGCGCGGTCAGCCCGCGACGGCGAGCAGTTGGACGTCCGCGGCCGGCGCGAACCGGTGCCCGGGCTCCTCCCGGAGGAGGCGGCGGCACACGTTGAGCACCGTGAAGCGCACCCCGTCGCGGGCGGGCACGCTGCGGATCAGTCCGCGCGACAGCAGTTCGTGCACCGTCGCCAGGCAGGTCTGCGGCGCCCAGCCGCTGCGGACCACCGCGTCCTCCCCCGACCAGTCGCCGGGCTCGTCCACGAGCACGTCCAGCAGGGCCCGCTGGCGTTCCGTCAACCGCTGGATCGCCGGCTCCACCTCGTCCCGGACGTCACCGCGCGTGCCGTACACCACCGGCGGCGCGGCCAGCGTGAACGGGCCGGCCGACAGCCGGGCCAGCAGCTGGGCGGTGGACTGCACCAGCGTCCACCCCGCCGCGCGCTCCAACGCTCCCGGCAGGCCGTCCAGGTGGCGGCAGAGCGCGGCCACGGCGGGGGCCTCGGAGCGCTCCAGGGTGTAGCCGGGGCGCAGCCGGCGCAGGTGCGAGAGCAGCAGCCGGACGGCGCCGATCTGCGCCAACGCCTCGGGTTCGGCGTCGAGTTCGGGGGCCGGTACGGGCAGCGGGGCGAGCGGGACGACCTGCCCGCCGGGCAGCGGCCAGGCCTCCCGGGCGGTGATCAGCACCCGCAGCCCGGGGCAGTGGTGGAACAGCCCGTCCAGCCGGTCGGCGTCCACCCCGCCGTCGGCGCCGTCCAGCACCAGCAGGGCGGGCCGGTCGCCGATGTCCCGGACGATGTCGTCCATCCGGCCGTGCCAGGGAGCCGAGTCGCCGGCGCAGTCCACCCAGCGCACCGACCAGCAGGCGGCCAGGTGCAGGCGGCGGGCCACCTCCAGGGCGAGCCGGGTCTTGCCGACCCCGCCGAGCCCCACCAGCGAGACCAGCCGGTCCCCGTGCACGGCGAAGGCGTCGGACAGCACCTCGGCCTCCATCTCCCGCCCGACGATGGCCCCGCGCGCCACCGGCGGGGCGACCGGCGCCACGGCCGTCGGCTCATCGGCGAGCGGGTGCCGACGGGCGGCCTCCTCGAAGTCCGCCCGGCTGCGGCCCTCCAGCCGCAGCGCGTCCGCCAGCAGCCGGACGGTCTCGTTCCGTGGCCGTCTCACTCGGCCGCTCTCCATGTCCCGGATGGCCCGCACGCTCAGGGTGGCGTGATCGGCCAGGCACTGCTGGGTCAGGCCGATCCGCTCGCGCCGCACCCTCAACTGCTCTCCGAAGCCCGCCGCCGTCCTCACCGCTTGCACCCACTGCCCGCCGTCCATGCCTCGTCTGCCCTTCGTGGTCCGGACTCCTGATGGGGGTCGGGACCAGTGGCGGCATCAGCGCTGGGTACCCGCGCGGTCCGTGGTCCGACCGCGTGGGACCCGGTGGTCAGGCTGTGGCCTCCGAACCGGTCCCCTCCGGTTCCAGATGCTCCAGGCTCGCCGTCTACGCCCGATCAACGGCCGATCACCGGCCCCACCCACGACCTTCACGCGGGCCTCACAGCCCGTCGGCGGACTGCTCCTCGAGTGCGGCGCGGGCTGTGTCCATCAGTTCGTCGAGCGCGTCACGGGTCCTGGCCATGTCCGCGATGTGCGCGTCGAGCTTCGCCCGCTCCTGCCCCATCCGCTCCAGCGCGGCCACCGAGCGCTCCTCGCTGGGCGCGTCCACGCACGGCAGCAGTTCGGCGATGGCGCGGCTGGACAGCCCCGCCGCGTAGAGGCGCTGGATGAACAGCACCCGCGCCACCGCGCCGTCGGTGTAGTGGCGCTGCCCGCTGGCGCTGCGGGTGCTGGCCAGCAGGCCCTGCCCCTCGTAGTAGCGCAGGGATCTGACGCTCACTCCGGCGCGTTCGGCGAGCTCTCCGATCCGCACGGGCACCTCCGGGTCGTGATCCCCGTCACAGGGCTTGCCTCTGACATCGATGTCAGGTTTTAGCGTAACGGAGGACGGGCCCGGGCACCGGGTCCGTGACTTCGAACGAAGGACTTCCGCATGACGACGTCCGCCACGTCCGCCACGTCGAGCGCCCTGCTCACCGGCTACCGGCTCGGCGAACTCACGCTGCCCAACCGGGTGGTGATGGCACCGATGACCCGGGGGCGCGCCACCGCCGACGGTCTGGCCACCGCCTCGATGGCCACCTACTACGCCCAGCGGGCCACCGCCGGGCTGATCGTGACCGGGGGCGTCCAGCCGAGCCTGATCGGCCAGTCGAACCCGGGCACACCCGGCCTGTACACCGACGAGCAGACGGCCTCGTGGCGCCAGGTGACCGCTGCCGTGCACGCCAACGGCGGCCGGATCTTCGCCCAACTGATGCACGGCGGCCGGGTCTCGCACCCGGACACCACGGGGCTGCGACCGGTCGGCCCCTCGGCCGTCCCCGCCACCGGCGACGTGTTCACCCCGACCGGTCCGCAGCCCGCTCCGGTCCCCCGGGCCCTGGAGACCGACGAGGTCCCCGAACACGCCCGCTCCTACGCCGAGGCCGCCCGCCGCGCCGTCGACGCGGGCTTCGACGGGGTGGAACTGCACGGCGCGAACGGCTACCTGATCTCGCAGTTCCTCTCCTCCAACGCCAACCGGCGCACCGACCGCTACGGCGGCCCGGTGCGCAACCGGATCCGCTTCGCCGTCGAAGCCGCCACCGCCACCGTCGAGGCCGTCGGCGCCGCCAGGACCGGGATCCGCCTCTCCCCCGGCGGCACCTTCTGGGGCGTGGCGGAGGAGGACGTCCTGGAGCTCTACACCGCCCTGCTCGGCGAACTCGCCGGCCTCGGACTCGCCTACGTCCACCTGGAGGCGACGACGGACGAGCCGTCCCTGCTCGCCCTGCGCCGCGCCTGGCCGGGCACGCTCATCATGAATCCGGTGCTTCCGCTGGGCCCGAAGCAGGTCGACCGCGAGGCGGCGGACCACTGGCTCGGCATCGGCGCCGAGCTGATCAGCTTCGGCCGCGCCTACCTCGCCAATCCCGACCTCGTCGAACGGCTGCGCACCGGCGCCCCGATCGCCCCGGCCGACGAAGCCACCTACTACCAGGGCGGGGACCGGGGCTACCTGACCTACTCCGCCTACCAGCACACGGTCGACCAGCGGCCGTAGCCGCCACCCGCCCGAGGCCGCCGCGGCGGCGCCCCGCCCCGGGAGGTTCAGTCCAGGAGCTTCGCCAGGACGCGGTCGAGCGCCTGGATGTCCTCCGGGGGCAGGGCTAGCAGGTCGTCGGGCGGGGTGGTGAGGATCCTGACGGCGAGGGCGGCCTTCGCCTGGCCCTCCTCGGTCAGATGGACCAGCTTGGACCGGCGATCGGCGGGATTGGTGACGCGTTCGGCGAGGCCGCGCCGCACCAGGTCGTCGACGATGACGGTGGTGTAGGGCGGGTCGCTGCCCAGCCGCTCGGCCAGGTCCCGCAGGGTGATCGGGTCGGCGCCGAGGCGGCGCAGCGCCCTGACCCGGCTGAAGCTCATGCCGAGGGCTTCGGCGACGGTCTTGCGGCGGTCGTAGCGCTCCAGGACGAGCGCGTTCAGTCCCTGCCAGACCCTGGTCGCCGTCCTGGTGGCGGCCTCGTCCCCCTCGTGCTGCTCACCGGTGTGCGGGCGGTCCATCAGGTGTTCACCGTCTCCTTCGTCTCCCTCGTCCCCGGCGCCTCCTCGGCGGCGAGCCGCTCCGCCGTGCGCAGGGCCGTCTCCCGGGCCCAGCGGCCGGAAGTGAGCGTACCCGTGACCAGCACGGCGGCGCCGCAGCCGGCGATGATCCACCACGCCGTCCGCCCGGCGTCGGTGAAGGCCGCCGTGTGCGCGTACGCGCCGCCCGCCATCAGGGCGCCGACGACGGCCACGCCGAGGGACTGGCCGATCTGCCGGCTGGTGGAGGCCACCGCGGCCGCGACGCCGGCCTGCGAACGGGGCATGCCCGAAACGGCGGTGTTGGTGATGGGCGCGTTGACCAGACCGAAGCCGGTGCCGAAGAGCAGGTACGCGACGACCAGCACGGCCGTCGGAAGGTGGTCGGAGTAGGTGAGCGCCTGGAGCACGGCGCTCGCGCACAGGGCCGCCCCGGCGAGGAGCAGGGGGACGCGCGGCCCCCGGGAGGCGACCATGCGGCCGGACACCGGTGCGGTCAGCAGCGCCATCACCGCCATCGGCAGCATGAACAGTCCGGCGTGCAACGGGGTGAGCCCGCGCACGTTCTGCAGGTACAGGGAGCTGACGAACAGGAACCCGCCCAGGGAGGCGAAGGCGGCGACCGCGATCACGGTGGCGCCCGCGAACGGCGCGGAGCGGAAGAAGCGCAGCTCGATGAGCGGGTCGGTGCGCCTGGGCTCGTACCACAGCAGGCCCAGCAGCGCGCCCAGCGCCGCCGCCGCGCAGCCGACGACGAGCGGCGACGTCCAGCCGCGCTCCGGCGACTCGATGATCGCGTACGTGAGCGTGGTGAGCAGGACGATGACGAGCACCTGGCCGACCGGGTCCACCCGGCGGGGCCGCGGCGCCCGCGATTCCGGCACGTACCTGCGGGTCAGGAACAGCGCGGCCAGGCCGATCGGCACGTTGATCCAGAAGACGGCCCGCCAGCCGGCCGACTCGACCAGGGCGCCGCCGACGATCGGCCCGGCGGCCATGCTGATGCCCACGACGCCGCTCCACACGCCGATGGCGCGGGCGCGCTGCCGGGAGTCGGTGAAGGTGTTGCTGATGATCGACATGGCGACGGGGTTCAGCATCGATCCGCCGACCGCCTGGAGCATCCGTGCGACGACGAGCCAGCCGAGCCCGGGGGCCAGGCTGCACAGCAGCGAGGCCCCGGTGAAGACCACCAGCCCGATCTGGAAGACCCGGCGGCGGCCCACCCGGTCGGCGGTGGAGCCGGAGAGCATCAACAGGCTGGCCAGCACCAGCGTGTAGGCATCGACCGTCCATTGCAGCCCGGACACCGAGGTGTGCAGGTCGCGCTGGATGGCGGGCAGGGCGACGTTCAGGATCGTGTTGTCGAGGCTGACGATCAGCAGGCTCATGCAGCAGACGGCGAGCACGAGCCAGGGCCGTCGTTGGGCGGCGTCCGGCATGGTGGGGGCTCCACAAGTATTTGTATTGTTGAAATCATTGTGAGCATATAACTAAATCGCCGAACAGCCCAGCCCCGAACAGCCCCGGCCCGCGCAGCCCGGCCCCGCACAGCCCGGCCCAGCCCGCGAGCCGCCCCCACCCGCCCCGTCACGGGCGGGGGGCCGGCTCCGGCGGCCAGGCGCCGGCGGCCAGGACGCCGGTGGCCAGGACGCCGGTGGCGTAGGCGCGGGCGACCAGCGCGGTGCGGTTGGGCAGCTGCCAGCGGCGGGTGAGCCGGGCGAGGTGGTAGTTGACGCCGTCCGGGGTGAGGCCGATCTCCCGGCCGATCTGGGCGGTGGTGGCGCCGCGGGCGGCGGCGGCGAGGATCCGGGCCTCGATCGGGCTCACCTCGGGGCGGGGGGCGGCCGGCGGGGCGGCCGGCCCGGTACGGACGGGCAGCGAGAGCAGCAGGTTCGGGGTCTCCTCCGGGGTGTCGCCGACCAGGGCGACGGTCATCTCGCCGCTCCGCTCGGTGCCGTCGGCGGCCGACCAGGAGACCGGCGCCGGGTACTGCGAGCGCCGGTGCAGGCGGACGGCCTCGGCGAGCGCCGGGATGGTGGCACTGTCCCGGAGGGTGAAGAACTCCAGGATCTTCCGGTTGCGCAACTGCCCGGGCAGCAGGCCGAATTCGGCGGCCATCGCCCGGTTGACGATCATGATCCGGCCGCTGAACTCGCACACCGCCAGCGCCACCGGCACGTGGTCGAGCAAGCGCAGCGTCCGGTTGCGCCAGATGACGGCGAGGTCCTGCCAGCTCTCCGCGGTCGACTCGCAGTCGGTCAGTCTCATGCCCGGCCCCTCCCGTGTACGGCTCCCGCGTGCTGCAGACCTGACGGCCCGTTGACAAGTCTTCCGCGACCGCCGCTACTGCACAAACATGTAGTCCTCGGGCCCGGGTTCCCGCCCCGCTCGGGCGAGAGTGGAGGACGACGAGGTTTCTCCTGCCACGGAAGGCGACAACCCATGACCGAGACGATGACCCCGGCGGCAGCCGAGGCTGCGAATCCGGCCGGGGCCGGGCTCCCGCCCGAGACCCTGGTGCCCCGGCAGAGCGCCGCCGGGGTACCGCTGGTCGACATCTCGTCGGCGCCGCCGATCGCCGCCCCCGTGCTGCGCACCATGGAGCTGGCCCGGCGGCACGCCCCGGCCTTCGTCCAGCGCCTGCACGGGCGGGACACCCTGATCGTCACCGGCCTGGACCTGGTCGAGGAACTGGCCGACGAGGAGCGGTTCACCAAGTCGATCGGACCGGCCCTGGAGAACGTCCGCGCGTTCACCGGGGACGGCCTGTTCACGGCGTACAACGCGGAGCCGAACTGGGCCAGGGCGCACGACATCCTGATGCCCGCCTTCGCGCTCGGCTCGATGCGCACCTACCACCCGGTGATGCTGCGGGTGGCCCGCCGCCTGATCGAGTCCTGGGACGGCCGGTCGGCCGCCGGACTGGTCGTGGACGTGCCCGGCGACATGACCCGGATGACCCTGGACACCATCGGGCTGGCCGGTTTCGGCTTCGACTTCGGCTCCTTCGACCGGGAGGAGCCGCACCCCTTCGTCGAGGCGATGGTCCGCTCCCTGGACTGGGCGATGAACAAGCTCCTGCGCGACCCGGAACTCGACCACAGCGAGCGCGACGAGGCCGCCCAGGGCGACGCCCGGTACCTGGCCTCGGTGGTGGACGAGGTGATCGCCGCCCGCGCCGGCAGCCCCGAGCAGGGCCCGGCCGAGGACCTGCTGGGCCTGATGCTCGACGCCGTGCACCCCGCCGACGGCGGCAGACTGGACGCCGAGAACATCCGCAACCAGGTGATCACCTTCCTGATCGCCGGCCACGAGACCACCTCGGGCGCGCTCTCCTTCGCCCTGTACTACCTCGTCAAGCACCCCGGCGTGCTCCGCGAGGTCCAGCGCGAGGTGGACGCGCTCTGGGGCGACCAGGCCGACCCGGAGCCCTCGTACGAGGACATCGGCCGGCTCCGGTACACCCGGCAGGTGCTCAACGAGGCGCTACGGCTGTGGCCGACGGCCCCCGCGTTCAGCCGGGAGCCCCGCGCGGACACCCTGCTCGGCGGCCGGATCCCGGTCCGCGCCGGGGAGCCGGTCCTGGTGGCCACGATGATGCTGCACCGCGACCCCGTCTGGGGCGACAACCCCGAGCTGTTCGACCCCTCCCGCTTCGACCCCGAGCCGGAGGCGGCCCGCTCACCGCACGCCTTCAAGCCCTTCGGCACCGGCGAACGCGCCTGCATCGGACGGCAGTTCGCGCTGCACGAGGCGACCATGCTGCTCGGCATGCTGGTCCACCGCTACCGGCTGATCGACCACGCCGACTACCGGCTGACCATCAAGCAGACGCTCACCATCAAGCCCGACGACTTCACCCTCGCCCTCGCCCCGCGCACGCCCACGCCCCCGGCGGTGGTCGACGCGCCGGTCCGCGTCGCCGACCTGCCCGGGCGGGTCCGCCAGGGCACCGGCCTGCTGCTCCTGCACGGCTCCAACTACGGCGCCTGCCGCGAGTTCACCCGGCAGCTGGCCGACGTGGCGGCCGCACTCGGCTGCGACACCGCCGTCGCCCCGCTGGACGCCTACGCGGACGGGCTGCCCACCGACCGACCGGTGGTGATCACCGCCGCCTCGTACAACGGCCAGCCGACGGACGACGCGGCGGAGTTCGTCCGCCGGCTCCGGGCGGCGACCGAACAGGCCGAGGGCACCGCCGGGTTCGCGAAGGACGTCCGGTACGCGGTGCTCGGCATCGGCGACCGGACGTACGCCGCCACGTACCAGCGCGTGCCGACGCTGATCGACGAGGGCCTCGCCGCCCTGGGCGGCACCCGGCTGCTCGCCCGGGGCGCGGCCGACGCCTCCGGCGATCTGGCCGGGAAGGTGGCGGAGTTCACCACGGCGCTGAGCCGGGCCCTGCTGGAACGGTACGGCGACGCCGCTGCACCCGTCGTCGCCCCCGGCTCCGGCACCGCTCCCGCTCCCGCTCCCGCCGAGGCCGCCCCCCTGGAGACGTACACCGTGACGGAGCTGGCCGGCGGTCCGCTGGACGCCCTGGCCGCGAAGCGCCGCGTGATCGGGCTGACCGTCACGGCGGTCGGCAGCCTCACCGACCCCGCCTACCCCCGGGTCAAGCGCCTGGTCCGGCTGGCCCTGCCGGAGGGCGTCGACTACCGCACCGCGGACCACGTCTCGGTGCTGCCGGCCAACGACCCGGCCCTGGTCGAGCGCGCCGCCAAGGTGTTCGGCACCGACCCGGACACCCTGCTCGCCATCGTGGCGAACCGGCGCACCATCCTGGCCGTGGACCGGCCGCTGACGGTTCGCGAACTGCTCACCCACCACGTCGAGTTGCAGGACCGACCGAACGCCGCCCAGCGTGCGACGCTGGCCGACCTCAACCCCTGCCCGCCCGAGCGGGCCGCGCTGCGGGCGCTGCCCGAGGACGACCCCCGGACGCTGCTGGACCTGGTCGAGGACCACCCGGCCCTGCGGGAGGTCCTGACCTGGCCGGTGCTGCTGGAACTGCTGCCGCCGATCCGGCCCCGGATGTACTCCATCTCCACGTCGCCGACCAGCGCCCCGCGCCACGTGGACCTGATGGTCTCCGTGCTCGACGCCCCGGCCCGCTCCGGCCGGGGCTCCTTCCGGGGCGTCGGCTCCGGCTACCTCGACCGGGTGGCCGTCGGGGACACCGTACTGGCGCGCCTCCAGCCGTGCCGCGAGACGTTCCGGATCGGCCACCGCGCCCCGGTGATCATGATCGCGGCCGGCACCGGCCTGGCGCCGTTCCGCGGCGCGGTCGCCGACCGCCGCGCCCTGCTCGCCTCCGCCACCGGCGAGGCCACCGCCACTGACGAGGCCACCGCCGCCGAGGCCACCGACAGGGGCACCGAACTCGCCCCGGCCCTGCTCTACTTCGGCTGCGACGCGCCCGACGCCGACTACCTGCACCGCGACGAACTGCTCGCCGCCGAGCAGGCCGGCGCCGTCTCGATGCGCCCGGTCTTCAGCGAACAGCCCGTCGACGGCCGGCGCTTCGTCCAGGACCGCATCGCCGCCGAGGGCGCGGAGGTCTGGAACCTGCTCGCCGCCGGCGCCGAGGTCTACGTGTGCGGCGACGGCGCCCGGATGGCCCCGGGCGTCCGCGCCGCCTTCCGCGAGCTCTACCTGAGCCGGACCCCCGGCGCCGACGAGGGCCAGGCCCAGGCCTGGCTCCAGGGCCTGATCGACGAGCGCCGCTACGTCGAGGACGTCTACGCGGGCCGCTGAGCCCGCCCGACCGGGAGGCCGGCCGCACCCACCCGGGGCGCGGCCGGCCTCCCGTCGCACACATATCTCCCAACTCCCCTTCCATGCAAGCCTCGACACATTGTCGATCAAGGTGTTCTGATGTTCGCACCATACGTATGACTATCCGACCAACACCTGACGGTGGGTCGGAGAAGCGGAGGAACGGTGCGGCCTGCTCGTGGCGTGGCTGTCCTGCTGGCAACGGGGGTCGTCGTGGCCCTCGGCCTGGGCACGGGAGGCCCCGACTCGAAGGGCAGACCGGCCGCCGCCGACGCCGCTCCGGAGAGCACACCCGACCCGAGCGGCACACCCTCCGACAGCCCCAGCAGCCCCGGTGCCACCCCGACCCCCAGCGCCACGCCGACCTGGGACGGCCAGGTCAAGGTGCTCGGCGACGGCTCCACCTCCGACACCGGCCCGCAGCCCAAACAACCGCGGCCCGAGAAGCTGAAGCCCGGCGAGAAGCCGCCGCAGTTCGTGGTGTTCTCCTGGGACGGGGCACTGGAGGGCGACGACGAACAGTTCTCGCGCTTCCGCAAGCTGGGTACGGAGAACAACGCCCAGATGACGTTCTTCCTGAGCGGCATCTACACCCTGCCCAAGTCCAAACGCACGCTCTACCACCCGCCGCAGCACGACGCCGGCGCCGCCGCCATCGACTTCGCCACCGACGCCCACATCAAGGACACCCTGGAACAACTGCGCCTGGCCTGGCAGGACGGGAACGAGATCGGCACCCACTTCAACGGGCACTTCTGCGGCTCCAAGGGCGGCGGCGACTGGAGCACCGAGGAGTGGAAGAGCGAGCTCGACCAGGCGCTCTCCTTCGTCACCAACTGGAAGACCAACACCGGCTTCAAGAACCTCCCGCCGCTGCCCTTCGACTACACCAAGGAGGCGGTCGGCGGCCGCGCCCCCTGCCTGGAGGGCCAGAAGAACCTGCTCGCGGCCGAGAAGGCGGCCGGCTTCCGGTACGACGCCAGTTCACCGGGCGAGTTCCAGGTCTGGCCCGGCAAGAAGGACGGCATCTGGAACTTCCCGCTCCAACTGCTGCCCTACCCGGGCAAATCGACCCAGGTCCTCTCGATGGACTTCAACTTCCTCGCCAACCAGTCCGGGGACACCACCAAGGGTGATCCGAAGAAGTACGACGCGTGGGAGAAGGAGACCCGGAACGGCTACCTCAACGGCTTCGAACGGGTCTACAACGGCAGCCGGGCGCCGCTCTTCATCGGGAACCACTTCGAGAGCTGGAACGGCGGCATCTACATGCAGGCCATCGAGGACGTGATGAAGAGCGTCTGCACCCGGGAGGGCGTCCGCTGCGTGTCCTTCCGCCAGGTCGCCGACTGGCTGGACGCCCAGGACCCCAAGGTCCTCGACCAGTTGCGCGCGCTGGACCCCGGGCAGCCGGCCGACTGGTCCCGTCTGGTCAAGTGACCCGGCCCGGGCGGCCGCGGGGCCGTGACACCGCGCCCCGCGGCCGCCCGGCCCTACCGGCCTCCCGGACCACCGGCCGCCTTCATGTACGAGGTCCAGATCTGGGTGGGCAGCGCGGAGTCCGGGGTGTCCGGGGCGGCGCCGCCCAGCCCCTCCAGCGAGAGCAGCTTCATGTCCTTCAGGTCCGCCCGGAAGACCGTGACGGCCGTGGACATCCGCGCGTCGTAGCCGACGAACCACCCCGCCGTACGGTCCGGGGTCGTCCCCGGCTTCCCCGCCAGGTCCGGCCCGGCCTCCGCCGCCGCCTTGGCGCTCCCGGTGCGGACCGCGCTCTTCAGTGCCGCGTCCACCTCCCCCGCGACCTGCGGGGTCAGCGCCTGTACGGCGGTCGGCAGGCGCAGCGCGAGCGGCTCGCCGTTCCGGGTGATCCTCAGGACGGAGTACGGGTCCGTGTGGCTGCCTCCCGCGGCGAAGGCGGCGTAGGCGTCGGCGGTCCTGATCGCGCTCGGCGTGGAGTTCCCGACACCGAAGGCCGGCACCAACTCCCCCATGCTGCCCGGGAGCAGGCCCAGGTCGGCGGCGGTCTTCTGCACCCGGTCCAGGCCGACGTCCATGGCGAGCTGCATCATCGGCCCGTTGACGGACTGCTCCACCGCGCTCCTCAGGGTGACCGTCCCCCAGCTCCGCTTGCCGTCGTTGGCGGTCTTCGCTATCCGCCCGTTGCGCCCCCAGTACGGCCCCTCCGGGGTCATCACGTTCACGCCGTCGTCGCCGTCGTAGGTGGTGGTGGGCGTCACCGGGGTGCGGCTACCGCCCCGCTGGCGCTGGACGCCCTCGCTCAGGCCCGAGGCGTAGACCAGCGGGGTGAAGGCCGAACCGACCGGCACCGTGGAGGTGTTGGCGTTGTCGAAGCCCTGTTTCAGGTAGTCGGTTCCGCCGTAGAGCGCGACGATCCTCCCGTCCGGGGCCACCGAGGCGGCGCCGACCTTCAGTAACCGGTCGGCCTCGCGGCTGTCGGGGTCGATCCCCTTGGTGGCGTCCCGCACCGCGGCGGCCAGCGCGGTGACCTTCGGCTTCTCGAAGGTGGTGAAGATCTGGTGGCCGCCGAGGTCGAACTGGGCCTGCGTGATGTCGCTGTGGCCCTCCACGTAGGTCCTGGCCATGTCCACCAGGTACCCGACCTGGCCGCTCAGCCCCGCCGCCTTCGGCTGGGTCCTGGGCTCGGGGAACACCGTGTACCTGGCGCGCTCGGCGGCGGAGAGCTTGCCGACCTTCACCATCCGGTCCAGGATCCAGGACCACCGGTCCTCGGCCCGCCGGTGGTTGTTCGCACTGATCCCCGGATCGAACTGCCCGGCCCCCTTCAACAGGGCGGCGAGGAAGGCCCCTTCGCTCGGGTTGAGCTGCGAGACGTCCTTGCCGTAGTACGCCGCCGCGGCCCGTTCGATGCCGTAGCTGCCGCGCCCGAACCAACTGGTGTTCAGATAGCCGGCCAGGATGTCCGGTTTGCTCATCCGCCGGTCCAGTTTGATCGCGATGACGATCTCACTGAGCTTGCGCGAGACGTCCTGACGCTGGTTCAGGTAGCTGTTCTTGACGTACTGCTGGGTGATGGTCGAGCCGCCCTGGGTCTCACCGCCCGTGGCCATCTGGTAGACCGCGCGGCCGATGCCCGTGAAGGAGATCCCCGGGTCCGAGTAGAAGGTCTCGTTCTCGGCGGCCAGGACGGCCCACTGCACCGACTCCGGCACCCGGTCGAGCGGCACCTCCTGCCGGTTGGTCTCACCGATCCGCGCCATCTCGGTGCCGTCCGCCCAGAAGTACACGTTGTTCTGCTGGGTGGCGAAGGCGTTCAGGTCCTCCGGGACCTGGGTGGTGACGTAGAACCAGGTCAGCCACCCCGTCAGCACCGCCGCCCCGGCCCCCGCCACCAGGAGCAGCTGCCGCCAGGACGGGAGCCAGCGGCGGACTCCGCGCCGCCCTCTGCGCGGGTAGTCGATCCACCGCCGCCCTTCGGGCTCCTCCCCTCCGGGCTTCTCCTTCTCGGCCCCGCCACCTTGGTGAGCACGCACAGTCCGGTCTCCGATTCGCTCGTGGGCACAGACCCCCGAACTCAGACGCGATGAGGGTCGGACCACGGCACAACGGAATTGATGTGATCACGGTCATACCGCGCGGACCGGCGGGGCGGCGCAGACCCGCCCGGCCTGGGGTTTCACAGCGCCGGCCGAGGAGGTGGACCACGGGAAACGACGACGCCGGGGTGCCTTGTGGCACCCCGGCGGGTGGTCGAGGGCGAGGAAAGCGAACGGGCTATGTCAGGTGGAGTGAGAAGGAAGCCCGTTCATGGCCTCGCCGGGGCCAACGGTAGCAGTCAGGCGGGGATCAGGTCGCGCAGGTTTTCCGGGGTGATGACGACGGAGTCCGGGTGCAGGCCGTCCAGGCGCTCCAGGCCGATGTACGTGACCGGGCCGGCCGGGAGCGCCGCGCCGTCCCACAGCGTGGTGGCGGTGGCGCGCTCGTCCATCAGCCCGGTCAGGTGGCGGACCGTCAGGTGGTCGCGCTCGACGATGCCGCGCAGCAGCGTGGCGACCGACACCCGGTTCCCCTCGACCCGGTTGGAGTTCGGGTTGCCCTTCAGGTACAGGTGCAGCCACTTGGCGTGCCAGCGGCCGTCGTCCCCGCGCAGGAAGGCCAGTGGCAGGGCGACCCGGCCCGGGCCGCGCAGGTCCGACTTCATGCGGACGGTGCGCGGTTCGAAGGGGCGGCCCTGCTGTTCGGCATCGCGCAGCATGAAGCCGAAGAAGGACTCCTCGACCTCCTCGAAGCCCTCGCCGGAGAAGATGTTGACCTGCGGGACGATGGAGCTGCCGCGTACGGCGCCCAGGCGCAGGTTGATGAACTCGGAGCCGCCGTCGGTGGCGTCGGTGACGTCGCCCGAGTGCTCGCCCTCGAGCTGGGTGAGCGAGGTGTAGGAGAGCCAGCCGAGCGTCTCGTAGGAGTCGTCGAGCAGCAGGGCGGACAGGTCGAAGTCGGTGCTGTGGCTGGTCTGCTTCCAGTAGACGAAGAAGCGCAGCAGTTCGCCGTCGACCGGGGTGAGGGAGCCGCGGGGCAGCACGCCGAGTCCGGCGGCGGTGGCCCTGCCGCTGAGCGGGAGTGCGACGTCGAGCACGTCGGGGTCGATCAGCAGGTGCCCGGGGTCGGGGAGGCGGCGGCTCGTCTCGGCGTCCAGGGCGGCGAGCAGGCGGTCGCGTTCGGGTGCCGTCAGGGGCGGGCGGGTGTCGCCGGTGACCCAGGCGCGGCCGAGGCGGTTGACGAAGAGGCGGCGCCCGTCCGCTTCCCCGGTGCGGTTGTGGAGGTGTTCGCGGACCGACAGCAGGACCCGACCGGAGACCTGCGGGGCGGCCTGCTCGACGGCGGCCACGACGGTGTCGCGCTCCTCCGGGGTGCGGCCCGTGCGCAGCAGCCGGTCCAGGGACCGGAACAGCATGCCCGGGGCGGCGGCCAGCAGCCGTACCGCGCCGGTGACGTCGTCGGCGCCGAGGAGTTCCTCGACGCGGCTGGTGAGGGAGCGGGCCGCCAACTCGCCGCGGGCGACGGCGAACACCTCGGCGGCGTGCGGCCAGCGCGGGTACTCGTGCGGGTGGAGGCGCTCACCGAGGCGCTTGAACGCCTCGCGGTGCGCGGTGACGTCGGCGAGCTTGGCGGGGCTGGCGGCGACGACCGCGTCGAGGCCGGCCAGCAGGGCGCGGCGGGCCGGCCGTGGCAGCGCCCGGAACCGGGTCGGTTCCGCCAGGGTCACGTCGCCGTCGGACAGTGCGCAGGCCAGCCGGAGCACGTCGGTGACGGTGTCCAGGAGGAGGTCGGCACCGGCCCGGAGGCGGGCGAGGTTGACGACGGCGCGGTTCTCCCGGACCGGGATCGCCTCGGGCTGCGGACCGGCGACGCAGTGCCCGGCGAGCACGCCGAGGTCGCGCAGGCCCTCCTCGCCCAGCGGGGTGGTGCTGCCGGCCAGGGCCAGGTAGAGGGCCGTCACCTCCTCGTCCAGGGCGCCGCCCAGGTGCAGGACCGTCATGCGGTCGCCCGCGGCGGCGATCAGCTCGTCGTGGGCGGCGAGCAGTTCGGCGTAGCTGTGCTGGTACCTGCCGTAGGCCGGGAGGGTCAGCAGGTCGACCACGCCGGTGCGCAGTTGGGCGAGCACGCCGTCCCGTGACGCGTCGTCGGCGAGCGCCCCGGCGATGCAGTGCGTCCAGAACTCGAAGGTGTCCGGCACGTTGAGCGGGAAGTCGATGAAGTAGGCGTTGTGCCCGACGTGGTCGCCCACCAGCTCCCGGACGGTGCCCAGGGTGCGGGCGGCGGTGTCGACGACCGTCGCCCCGGGCAGCCCCGACAGGTGCTCCAGCAGGCCCGCCGAGAGCTTGAAACCCACGGACATCAGTGCGGCGTCGAACTGCCGCGCCGCGACGGCGCCTTGCCCCGCCGGACCGCCCGGCCAGGAGGAGGCGGGGAGGTGGTGGGTGTGCCGGACGACGATGGGTTCGAGACGGTGGACCATGCGGTCATGCTCGCAGAACGGCGCGGGGCGACGCATGCGGGTTTCCGGGCCCGCCACCGGTAGGTCCCGGGAAGTTGGCTAGACAGGAATTGGCTGAAAACTCATGCGGCGTTCGCTGGAGGACCTCGTACGGCCCGGCTGCGGCACCTATGTTCGAACCTTCTTGGCACCCCCCTTACCCCGAGAAGGAAGGACACCACGTGGCCTCCATCGACCGGCGCCGATTCCTCCAGCTGAGCGGCGCGTCCGCAGCCGCCGCAGGCCTCGGCGCGTTCCCGCCCGCGGTCAGCAAGGCCCTGGCACTGCCCGCGATCGGCCGGACCCGCTCGATCGAGGACGTCGAACACGTCGTCGTCCTGATGCAGGAGAACCGTTCCTTCGACCACTACTTCGGCACCCTGCGCGGCGTGCGCGGGTTCGACGACCCGCGCCCCACGCTGCTGCCCGACGGCCGGCCGAACTGGCACCAGCCCGCCGCCGCCGTGAGGACCGACCGCTACCACGACCGCGGTCTGCCCGCCTCCGAGCAGGAGGTTCTGCCCTGGTACATCGACCCCAGGAACACCACCGAGTACCAGGCCGGCACCGACCACGGCTGGAGCAGCGGCCACCTCGCCTGGAACGAGGGGCGCCACGACCAGTGGGTGAACCAGAAGCAGGACGTCATGACGATGGGCCACCTCAAGCGCCAGGACCTGGCGTACCACTTCGCCCTGGCCGACGCCTTCACCCTCTGCGACTCGTACTTCTGCTCCGTCCACGCCGACACCGCGCCCAACCGCATCTACCTGTGGACCGGCACCAGCGACCCGCGCAACGTGTACGGCCGCAAGCCCAACGGCCCCGGCCTGGAGGAGCGCAACAACACCAACGGCTACACCTGGACCACCTACCCCGAGCGCCTGGAGAAGGCCGGCGTCAGCTGGAAGCTGTACCAGGGCGGCTCCGGCGAGCCGGGCACCCCCACGGACAACTACACCGACAACTCGCTGATGTTCTTCGAGCGGTACCAGGTCGCCGAGGGCGCGTCGGGCCCCCTGGTGGACAAGGGCGCCACCGACCACACGCTGAAGGAGTTCCGCGCCGACGTCCAGCAGGGCCGGCTGCCGCAGGTCTCCTGGATCGTCCCGCCGTACAAGTACAGCGAGCACCCGTCCGCGACGCCCACCGACGGCGCGTACTACATCAACCTCGTGCTGGACGCGCTCACCTCCAACCCCGAGGTCTGGGGCAGGACGGTCTTCCTCATCAACTACGACGAGAACGACGGCCTGTTCGACCACGTCGTCCCGCCGATGCCGCCGGTCGTCAGCGGCCCGGGCGGCCAGGGCATCGTCTCCGCCGACCTGAGGGCGAGTCTGCGCGACGAACTGCTCGACCTCGGCAAGCACCCGGGCGAGATGAGCCCGCTGGTCCCCGGCGCCGACCCGGGCGGCCTCCAGCCGATCGGCCTCGGCCCGCGCGTGCCGATGCTGGTCATCTCCCCGTGGTCGCGCGGCGGCTGGGTCTGCTCGGAGACCTTCGACCACACCTCCGTCCTGCGGTTCCTGGAGGCCCGGTTCGGCATCGAGGAGCCCAACATCAGCGCCTGGCGCCGGTCGGTCTGCGGCGACCTCACCTCGGCGCTCGACTTCTCCGGCACCGACCCGCGGCCGGTCTCGATCCCGGTGCCCGCGCCGATCGCCTCGCAGGGCAAGCCGTACCAGGTGCCGCTGCCCCAGCGGATGCCCACCCAGGAGCCCGGCGTCCGGCCGGCCCGCGCCCTCCCGTACGACCTGGTGGTCAACGAGGAGGAGACGGACACCCCCGGGCGGTTCCAGCTGGATCTGGAGAACCGGGGCGAAGCGGGCACCTGGCTCTACGTCTACGACCGGACCGCGCCGAAGGCCGCTCCCCGCCGCTACACCATCTCGGGCGGCGACACCCTCGGCGACTTCTGGCCGCACTCCGCCTCCGGCGACTACCACCTCGCCGCCCACGGCCCGAACGGGTCGGTGTACGAGTTCGAGGGCAGTGCCCGGACCGAGCTGGTCGCGCTGTTCGACCCGCAGAAGTCCAAGGTGCGCGTCAAGGTCACCAACAACGGGCCGGTCACCCGGACGGTGACCGTCGCCAACGCCTACGCCAAGGGCTCGCAGCAGAGCCGCAGCCTCCGGCGCGGCGCCTCGGCCCAGTTCACCTTCGACATACGCCCCGACAGCCGCTGGTACGACATCACGGTCGCCGCCACCGACGGCCCGACCTTCCGCCGCCGCTGGGCCGGCCACCTGGAGAACGGCCGCCCCGGCACCAGCGACCCCGGCCCCCGCTGACCGACGGCGCGGCCCTGACCGTCGGCACGGCGCCCGACCGACGGCGCAACGCCTGAACCGGCCCGCCGCACCGGCGTTTCGTCCTACGCCGGTGCGGCGAGCCCCAGCGCCTGGCGGTACCAGGGGGCGGCGGCGGGCAGCCGGGCGAGGGGGCCGGGGCCGGGCGGGCAGGCGGCGAGGCGCCAGACGTCGTCCCCCCGGTACCAGTGGTCGCGGGCGATCAGGGAGAACTGCCGCTCGGAGACGCGGCCCGGCGTGGCGGCGAGCAGACGCCGGCATTCGTCCCACGAGGCGTCCGGGCCGTCCGCGCCGGGCAGCGCGGGCAACAGGCCGAGGCCGGCCAGGGCGGCGAGCAGGTCGCCGGACCGGACCGGGTCGGGGTGGCTCGCGTGCTGGACGCCGGGCGGGACGGCGTGGTCGTCCAGGGCGAGCGCGGTGATCAGCCGGGCCAGGTCGGCGCGGTCCACCACGGAGAGCCTGGCGTTCCCGCCCGCCCAGGGCACCGGCACCCGGCGGACCAGTTCGGCCAGCGCGGGCACCACCCAGCGGTCGCCCGTCCCGGTCACCAGGCCGGGCCGCAGCACGACGGCACCGGCCGCCAGCGCGACGCGTTCGCCGAGCAGCCTGGTCCGGCTGGCCTCGGAGACCGGGGCGGCCGGCACCTCGTCGACCCCGATGCCGGAGTGCGGCCCCTCGCCGTACACCGCGGTCGTCGACAGGTGGACGATCCGGCGTACCCCGGCCCCGGTAGCGGCGGCCGTCACCGCCTCGGTGCCGCGCACGTTCACCGCCGCGCACTCCTCGGCGCCGCCGGAGACCCGGGAGGCCAGGTGGAGCAGGACGTCGGCACCCTCGCAGAGCGCGGCCAGCGCCGCCCCGTCGGCGAGGTCTCCCGGCACCCAGGCGGCCGGGCCGCGCCCGGCCGGCACTTCGCGGGCCAGCGCGCGCACCCGTGCGCCGCGGGCGGTCAGGGCGGCCAGCACCGCGGAGCCTATGAAGCCGGTCGCCCCGGTCAGCGCGACCGTGGTGCGCTCCGGGTGCCGCCGTCCCGCCGCCATGCCGCACCCCTCGCCGTCCCGCCGTCCCGGCGTGTCCCGTGTCGCCGTCCCGGCGTGTCGCCGTCGACCGGCCGGTCAGTCTATCCAGCCGCCACCCGCCCGGCGGCCACCCGTACGGAGGGGGCGGGGCACGGCCCGAGGTAAGGCCCACCTAGGCTGTAGGCCAAGCAAAACGGGCGAACCGGACCCCCTCCAGGGGCCACGAGGACGGAAAGCAGGGCCCCCCGATGGGCGACGGAATGTCAGGCATGCACCACCACGGCGGGATGACCCAGCTAGGCCCGTTCACCTTGTCCAACGTCTGGACCTGGTCCCCCGACTGGGTGTTCCTGCTGGGAGGCCTGGCCGCCCTGGCGCTGTACGCGGCGGGCGTGGTCCGGCTCCACCGGCGCGGCGACCGCTGGCCGATCGGCCGGATGGTCGGCTGGGCGGCCGGTGTCGGCAGCTTGATCCTGGTCACCTGCACCGGGCTGAACGACTACGGCATGGTGCTGTTCAGCGCGCACATGATCCAGCACATGGTGCTGTCCATGCTGACGCCGATCCTGCTGCTGCTGGGCGCCCCGATCACGCTGGCGCTGCGCGCGCTGCGGCCGACCGGCAAGGGCCGCCCGCGCGGGCCGCGCGAGCTGCTGGTGGCGCTGCTGCACAGCCGGTACGTCCGGGTGATCTCGCACCCGGCCTTCACCATCCCGATGTTCATCGCGAGCCTGTACGGGGTCTACTTCACCCCGTTGTTCGACTTCCTGATGCAGTACCGCGCCGGGCACATCTTCATGATGGTGCACTTCCTCCTCACCGGTCTGGCCTTCTTCTGGCCGATCATGGGCGTGGACCCGGGCCCGCACCGCCCCGGCCATGTGATGCGGATCATCGAGCTGTTCATGGGCATGCCGTTCCACGCCTTCTTCGGCGTGGCCGTGATGATGGCCAGCCACCCGCTGGTCACCACCTTCACCGTGGAGGGCGCGCCACCGGGCACCAACCTCCTGGAGGACCAGAAGCTGGCCGGCGGCATCACCTGGGCGTTCGGCGAGATCCCGACCGCGATCGTGCTGATCGCGCTGGTGTACCAGTGGATGCGTTCCGAACAGCGGCAGGCCCGCCGCTCCGACCGCGCCGAGGAGCGCAGCGGCGACGCCGAGCTGGAGGCGTACAACGCCTATCTGGCCTCACTGCACAAGCGCGGCCCGCGCCCGGCGGCCCCGGCCGCCCCCGCCGCCGCTGTCACCCCCGTCACCCCGGCGGCCGACGCCGGCTGAGCCCACTGCCGCCTGTACCACGGAACCCCCTGTGGAACGGGGGTTCCGCCGTATACGTTCGGACGGTATGCACGCTCTGCTGATCGTCGCCGTCCTGCTCGGCGGGTACGTCCTGCTCTGGCTGCTCGGCTTCCTCGGCTGCGCGCTGCGACAGGGGCGCCGCCCCGCCCCCGTCGGGGCGGACTACCTGGTCGTCCTCGGCGCCGCCCTGGACGGCTGCGAGCCCGCCCCGCCGCTGGCGGCCCGGCTGGACGCCGCGCTGGAACGTTTCGCCGCCGAGGAGGCCGCCGGGCACACGCCGCTGCTCCTGGTCACCGGCGGGAAGGGCCCGCACGAGGAGTGCACCGAGGCCGCCGCGATGGCCCGCTACCTGACCGCCCGGGGCGCCCCGGCCGACCGGATCCGGCGCGAGGAACGGGCCGTGAACACCGTCGAGAACCTGCGTTTCAGCGCGGCGCTGATGGCCGCCGAACGGCCCGGCTACCGGTGCACGGTCGTCACCAGCGGCTTCCACACCGCCCGCACCGCGCTCGCCGCCCGCCGGGCCGGCGCCCCCGGCCGGGTGGTCGCCGCGGACGGACTGCTCGCCCACGGCCCGTACGCACTGCTGCGGGAGGCGGTCGGCACGGCACTCGCCTACCCGCGCGCCAACGCCGCCGCCCTCCTGCTCCTCGCGGGCACCGGGGTCCTCCTCGGCTAGGCGGACCTATGCCCCGGGCCCGGCGGCTGCTACTGGAGCCTCCACTGCTGGTTCCAGCCGCTGTTGCAGGTCCAGACGCCCAGGGCCTTGGCGTCCTCGTCGTAGGTCAGGCAGTCCTGGTCGGTGATCCGGATCTGGTACTGGCCGTCGCCCTGCGCGACGAGCTGCCACTTCTGCTCGTCGGCGCCGGTCCACGGCTTGGCGTCGGCGACGTAGCCCTTGGTGTTCTCGGTCAGCACGAGGCCGGACACGGCGCTGGTGATCTTGTAGCGGCCGTTGCCCAGTGCGGTGAACTGCCAGCCGGTGTTCTTGGGGCCGCTGGTGCCGGCGAGGATCGAGGGGCCGGAGGCAGCCCCGGTGGCCACCGGGCCCCGGCCGGTCTTCACCTTGGGGTACAGCAGCCCGGTCACGGCGTCACCGCCGCCACCGCCGCCCTGGTGCGCGGGCACGCCGGGAGTGGCGGTGCCGCCGGTGCTGACGCCCGGCACCGTACCGGGATTGGCCGGGACACCCGGGGTGGCGGTACCACCGGTGCCGACGCCAGGCACCGTACCGGGCTTGGCCGGGACACCCGGGGTGGCGGTACCACCCGTGCCGACGCCCGGCACCGTGCCGGGGATGCCGGGGGTGACGGGGACGCCCGGGGTGCCGGGGGTCCCCGCGATGTCGGCCGGGATCTCGCGGGCCGGGAAGTGGATGATCCGCTTGCTGTCGTAGCACCGGATCAGCACGCAGGACCGGGAGGTGGTCACGGTCCGGTCCGAGTCGCTGCCGACGAAGGCCCAGTTCCCGTAGCCGCCGTCGCCCTTGTTGGTGAAGGTCGACTCGCCCGCGAAGACCCAGATCCGGAAGTCGTCGTAGCCGGTCGGGCCGCCCTCGCTGTCGTGGTGCTCCAGCTTGACGGTCTGGTCGATCAGCACCCCGCGCATGTCCGCCTCGTAGACGTTGCGGAACCAGAGGGTGTCGTACAGGTCGGTGCCGTCGTACTTGAACACCATCACGTTGAACCCCGGTGCGGCGGCGCTCAGTTGGCCGGCCATCCCCTGGGTGAACGCCGCGTTGTCGGCCTGCGCGGTGAGGGCCGCGCTGCGGAAGCCCCCGATCATGGCGCCGATGGAGCTGATCAGCGCGCTGTAGCAGTTGCCGTTGCCGATGTTGGCGGGCCCGCCGACGCCCGGCTCGATGCCCGGGCAGTCGGTCGCCGCCGAGGCCTGCTGCGGCACGGCCATCAGGCCGGTCGAGGCCAGGGCCGCCAACAGGGTGCCGGCGACGGCCCGTTGGGTGGCCCTGGTCGTCCGGCGGGAGGAAGCGCGCATGCTGAAGTGCCCCGATCATTCGGCGAGGTGGCGTCCGTCTGCGGATCCGCAGCGGAGAGCGGTCCTCCGGATGCTAGGGCCGCTCACCGGCACCACCCGCGATCTTGACGGCACCCTGACGAACCGTTGATGATCTTCCTCCGCGCTGGCCCCGCAGCGGCCGCGGAGGCCGCCCGGAAAGCCCGGAGGCTCCCGGGTCCGGTACCGGACCCGGGAGCCTCCCGGTGCTTCGACTCCCCTGGGATCAGGCGAGGTTGGCGAGCGCCTCGTTGAAGGTCTTGGACGGGCGCATCACCGCCGCGGCCTTGGCCGGGTCCGGCTGGTAGTAGCCGCCGAGGTCGACCGGCGAGCCCTGCACGGCGATCAGCTCGTCGACGATGGTCGTCTCCTGCTCGCCGAGCGCCTTGGCCAGGCCCTCGAACGCCTGGGCCAGCTCGGCGTCGGCGGTCTGCTGGGCCAGCTCCTGGGCCCAGTACAGGGCCAGGTAGAAGTGGCTGCCGCGGTTGTCGATGCCGCCGAGGCGGCGGCTCGGCGACTTGTCCTCGTTGAGGAAGGTGCCGGTGGCGCGGTCCAGGGTGTCGGCCAGCACCTGGGCGCGGGCGTTGCCGGTGCTGGTGGCCAGGTGCTCGAAGCTGGCGGCCAGGGCGAAGAACTCGCCGAGGCTGTCCCAGCGCAGGTAGTTCTCCTTGACCAGCTGCTGGACGTGCTTCGGGGCGGAGCCGCCGGCGCCGGTCTCGAACAGGCCGCCGCCCGCCATCAGCGGGACGACCGACAGCATCTTGGCGCTGGTGCCCAGCTCCAGGATCGGGAACAGGTCGGTCAGGTAGTCGCGCAGCACGTTGCCGGTCACCGAGATGGTGTTCTCGCCGCGGCGGATGCGCTCCAGCGAGAACGTGGTGGCCTCGACCGGGGACTTGATCTCGATCTGCAGGCCGGTGGTGTCGTGCTCCGGCAGGTACTTCTTGACCTTCTCGATCAGGACGGCGTCGTGGGCGCGGTTCTCGTCCAGCCAGAACACCGCCGGGTCGCCGGTGGCGCGGGCGCGGGTGACGGCCAGCTTGACCCAGTCCTGGATCGGCAGGTCCTTGGTCTGGCAGGCGCGGAAGATGTCGCCCGGCTGGACGGCCTGCTCCAGCACCACGTTGCCCTCGGCGTCGACGAGGCGGACGGTGCCGGCCGCGGCGATCTCGAAGGTCTTGTCGTGGCTGCCGTACTCCTCGGCCTTCTGGGCCATCAGACCGACGTTCGGCACGGAGCCGATGGTGGCCGGGTCCAGGGCGCCGTGGGCGCGGCAGTCGTCGATGACGGCCTGGTACACGCCGGAGTAGCTGCTGTCGGGCAGCACGGCGAGGGTGTCGGCCTCCTGGCCGTCCGGGCCCCACATGTGGCCGGAGGTGCGGATCATGGCCGGCATCGAGGCGTCGACGATGACGTCGCTCGGGACGTGCAGGTTGGTGATGCCCTTGTCCGAGTCGACCATCGCCAGGGCCGGGCCCTCGGCGAGCTCGGCCTCGAACGAGGCCTTGATCTCCGCGCCCAGGTGCGGCACGCCGTCCAGGCCGTTGAGGATGCCGCCGAGGCCGTTGTTCGGGTCCAGACCGGCGGCGACCAGCACCTCGCCGTACTTGGCGAAGGTCTTCGGGAAGAAGGCGCGGACCACGTGGCCGAAGATGATCGGGTCGGAGACCTTCATCATGGTGGCCTTGAGGTGGACCGAGAACAGCACGCCCTCGGCCTTGGCGCGCTCGACCTGGGCGGTCAGGAACTCGCGCAGGGCGGCGACGCGCATCACCGAGGCGTCGACGACCTCGCCGGCCAGCACCGGGACGCGCTCGCGCAGCACGGTGGCGCTGCCGTCCTCGGCGACCAGCTCGATGCGCAGCGCGCCGTCGGCGGCGATCACGGCGGACTTCTCGGTGGAGCGGAAGTCGTTCTGGCCCATGGTGGCGACGTTGGTCTCGGAGTCGGCCGACCAGGCGCCCATGCGGTGCGGGTGGGTCTTGGCGTAGTTCTTCACCGAGCCCGGGGCGCGGCGGTCCGAGTTGCCCTCGCGCAGGACGGGGTTGACGGCGCTGCCCTTGACCTTGTCGTAACGGGCGCGGACGTCCTTGTCCTCGTCGGTCTGCGGGTCGTCCGGGTAGTCCGGGAGCGCGTAGCCCTGCGCCTGCAGCTCGGCGACGGCGGCCTTCAGCTGCGGGATGGACGCCGAGATGTTCGGCAGCTTGATGATGTTGGCGCCCGGGGTCTTGGCGAGGTCGCCCAGCTCGGCGAGGGCGTCCTCGATCCGCTGGCCCTCGGCGAGACGCTCCGGGAAGCTCGCGATGATCCGCCCGGCCAGGGAGATGTCGCGGGTCTCCACGCGCACACCCGCCGTCGAGGCGTATGCCTGGACAACCGGCAGGAACGAGTAGGTCGCCAGGGCCGGAGCCTCGTCGGTGTGCGTATAGATGATGGTCGAGTCAGTCATCGGTACTCCGCTTCACGTCTCCAACGTCTTGACGTCAAGATATCTCGTCACGGCCCCCTAGCTCCACCTCCCCCCGCCCCGGAGCGCGCGCCGGGCGCCCCGGGGGCGCGCCGACGGTCAGCTCCACCGTGGTCCCGGGGCGGGTGCGGGGCAAGCGGAGAACGCTCAGACCTCGGTGAACCGGGCCGCCAGCTCCGTCTCGTCGGCGAGGAACCAGAGCTGCCGGCCGCGGTTGCTCTCCCGGACGAAGTCGCGCAGCGGGTCGCTCGCCGCGACGTGGTCGGCGATGTCGCCGAGGACCACGAGGCCGACGCGGTAGTTGACGAACTTCTGCACGATGCCGCCGGCGACCCGGGTGCGCAGCGTGAAGAAGTCCGGGTGCAGCCGGGCGACGGGGACGACCACCCAGGAGGCACCGCGGCCGAACGCGTCGCCGATCACGTCCATGGCGTCCTGCTCCTCGCGGATCGGCGCGCCCTCGGCGGGCAGCCGCAGGACCGTCGTGCCGTACTGCTCGGACATTGCCGTTCTCCCTGGTCGATGTGGATCCGATATGGACCCGATGCGGATCCCGATGCGGATTCGGTGTGACCGACGCCATCCGACGCGGTCGGCGTCAGTGCATGGACGAGGTCATCGTGTGGACGATGCCGAGCAGCGCGGCGGTGTCGGCCGGATCGCCGAGGACGACGAGCCGCAGGGTCTCCCGCTCCTCGTCGTGGATGGTCTCGACGTGCAGCGGCCGGCCGCCCTCGCGCGGGCCGGCGATCGCGGCCATAACGGCGGTGGACAGCCGGTCGGCGGCGGCCCGGTCGACGTTCTCGATCCGGACGACGGCGGACACCTCGGCCCGCCGCGCGCCGGCGCCGGGCGCGGGCGGGGCGGCCGGGGCGCCGGTGAAGGCCTCCAGGTCCGCACGGGCGATCCGGTACTGCTTGCCGATCCTGGCCGCGACGAGCCGGCCGTCGCGGATGTAACCGCGGACGGTGCGCACGTGCAGGCCGAGCAGTTCGGCCACCTGTTCCACCGAGTAGTACTGCGCCACCTGCGACCATCCTCTCGAACGCCCTCATCCGCAGGAAACATACCATCCGATAGGGATGTTTACGTAATGATAGGGAGTGGTTTAGTCCACTCGGGTGAACCGACCGTCAGGGGTGCGTCAACGCACCCACCCATTCGGTCAACGCCGCGTCAGGACCGGCGACGCCCGGCGGAACCCGGCCTAGCGTCGAAGCAGCAGTTCCGGCAGGCACCACCACCCCACCCGGGAGCACTCGCATGGCCCGCGTCGTCTGGCACGTTCCGGTCACCGTCTCCGGTACCGGCACCACCACCGCCCTCCGCCTCTTCCGCCTGCGCGACGGCCGCCGCTGCGCCGTCGGCTTCTCCAGCCCCGAGTCGCTCGCCGCCCTCTTCGGGCCGGACCAGGCCTTCACCGAACTCGGTGAACCCGCCCTTCGCGCGCTCACCGCCCCGCTCGGCATCGACACCCTCGTCCTCGACCCGCGCCTGGTCGCCCCGCCCGTCACCGCACCCGCCGCCCCGCTCGCCCCCGTCCCGACCGCACAGCTCCAGCACCGGTGACCGCCCTCCAGCTGGTCCCCGAGGACCCGGACCCCGAACCGGAACCACCTGAGCCGGCCCGGGCGCTGCACGCGCTCGCCCGGGTCAGCTACGGGCCGGTCCCGCTCGACTTCGACCGGCTGGCGGCCGAGCACCCGGCCGTCCAGGGCGGACTCTCCCTCGCCGGCGACGCCGACCTGGAGCTCCGCCTCGCCTGCACCGGCCCCGAGGAACTGCGGGCGGTCGCCACCGCCCTCCAGCGCGCCGGGGCCGCCAAGGTCAGGATCGACCTGGTGCTGCGCGCCCTCACCCCCAGACCCGTCACCCTCCGCCCGGTCCCCTAGGCCTCCTCCTCGCTCCCCGGTCGGACGGCGCCAGGGCCCCGCCCCGGTGCCGTCCGACCGTGATCATTTCCTCGTCCCGCGCCCGCGACGTACCGTCAAGCCCAGAGGCGACGCACCCGGCTTGAGGAGCAGGCACGATGGACCGATTGACGTACGACGAGGTCAAGGCCGCCGGCGAGCGGATCGCCGGGAGGGTGCGGCCGGTCGCGGTCGCCCCCGGGGACGACCGCGGGCGGACCTGGCTGGCGCTGGAGTTCCTTCAGCACACCGGCAGCTTCAAGGCGCGCGGTGCGCAGAACTTCCTGCTCGCGCACGCCGAGGCGGGCACCCTGCCGGAGGCCGGGGTCACCATCGCCTCGGGCGGCAACGCCGGGCTGGCCTGCGCCTGGGCCGCGCGCGAGCTCGGCGTGCGCGCCACGGTGTTCCTGCCCGAGACGGCCTCCCCGGTGAAGCTGGCGCGGCTGCGCTCGTACGGCGCCGACGTGCGGCTGGTCGGCCGGGAGTACGCGGAGGCGCTGGCGGCCTGCGAGGAGTTCGCGGCGGGCAGCGGGGCGCTGGCCTCGCACGCCTACGACCACCCGCTGATCGCCGCCGGCGCGGGCACCGTGCTGGAGGAGATCCGCGCCCGGGTCCCCGGGCTGGACACGGTGGTGGTGTCGGTCGGCGGCGGCGGGCTGTTCGCCGGGGTGGCCGTCGCGGCCCGCGAGCACGGCGTCCGGGTGGTCGCGGTGGAGCCGGAGGGCAGCCGGGCCCTGCACGCCGCCCTCGCCGCCGGCCACCCCGTCGACGTCCCGGTGTCCTCCGTGGCCCAGGACGCCCTCGGCGCCCGCCGCGCCACCGCCCTCGCCGTCCACGCCGCCCGCCACGAGGGCGTCCGGTCCGTCCTGGTCGACGACGAGGCCATCGTGCGTGCCCGCCGCCGGCTCTGGGAGGACCGCCGCATCGCCGTCGAGTACGCGGCCTCCACCGCCCTGGCGGCCCTCGACCACGCGGAGGGCGAGCGGGTCGCCGTCCTCCTGTGCGGCGCCAACACCGACCCGTCCGACCTCGCCACCCCCTGACCGACGGCCCCCGGACAGCGGCTTTGGCCGGATCCGTCGTCAAGCACGAAGACCTGCCCGCCGGTTGGGAAACCGGCGGGCAGGTCCCGTTGTCGGCCGGGTGCTACAGGCTCAGCACCGCCCGCAGGGCCCCGGCGACCTCCGCCTCCGGGTCGTCCGCCGCGCCCGTCGAGCGCCAGGCGACGAAGCCGTCCGGCCGGACCAGCACGGCGCCGGCCGGGCCGATCCCGTGCAGCTCCGCGAAGTCCGCGCCCGGCTCCGGCGCCAGGTCGTCCTCGGCGCCGCCGCCGATCCGGTAGGCGTCCAACGGGACGGCCAGCCGGTCGGCCGCCCGCCGCGCCCCGGCCTGCCAGGCCGCGCCCTCGGGGCCGGTGAGCAGCACCATCGCCTGCTCGTACAGGTCCAGCGTGGACAGGCGCACGCCCGCCCGCAGCAGCCACTGGTGCGGGGCCCGGCTGCCCGGCTCCCCGGCCGACTCGAACTTCTCGGGGACGACCGCGCCCGCCGGGTCCGTCCCGATCACCGCGCCCACCGGGTAGCGGTAGCCGAGCGCCACCCCGAGCACCCCGGTCTGCCGCCCGGCACCCGGCACCACCGCGTACCCGGGGTGGCTGTGCTCGGCCGAGCGGACCGAGGCGCGCTCGCTGGTCACCTGCGCGACCGGGCGGCGCTCCTGCCCGTACGTCTCCAGCAGCTCCGGCCCGGCCCACCCGCAGAGCACCGCGGCGAGCTTCCAGGCCAGGTTGTGCGCGTCCTGGATGCCGGTGTTCGAGCCGAACGCGCCGGTCGGCGACATCTCGTGCGCGGAGTCCCCGGCGAGGAAGACCCGCCCGGCGCCGTACCGCTCGGCCACCCGCTCGGCGGCGTGCCAGGGCGCCCGGCCGGTCACCTCGACGTCGAGCTCCGGCAGGCCGACGGCGGTGCGGATGTGCCGCTCGCAGCGCTCGTCGGTGAACGCCTCCAGCGGCTCACCGTGCTCGGGGTGCCAGGGCGCGTGGAAGACCCACTCCTCCTGGTTGTCCACCGGCAGCAGCGCGCCGTCCGCCTCCGGGTTGGTCAGGTAGCAGGCGATGAAGTGCCGGTCCCCGACCACGTCGGCCAGCCGCTTGGCGCGGAAGGTGATGCTGACGTTGTGGAACAGCTCGCCCTGGCCGCTCTGGCCGATGCCCAGGCGCTCGCGGGCCGGGCTGCGCGGGCCGTCCGCGGCGATCAGGTAGTCCGAGCGCACCCGGCGCTCCTCGCCGGTCTCCCGGCTGCGCAGCACCGAGGTGACGCCCTCGGCGTCCTGCTCGAAGGAGACCAGCTCGGTGTTGAAGCGGACGTCGCCGCCGAGGTCGCGGGTGGCGCGCAGCAGCACCGGCTCCAGGTCGTTCTGGCTGCACAGGCACCACGAGCTGGGGCTGAACCGGGCGAGCCGCCCGCCGGGGTCGATCTCCCGGAACAGCCACTCCTGCTCGGTGCCGGTCAGCGAGGGCGCCTGGAGGATGCCGTGGTTCGGGGCGAGGACCGACGCCGCCTCGCGGATCGCCGGCTCGATCCCGGCCACCCGGTACAGCTCCATCGTGCGGACGTTGTTGCCTCGGCCACGCGGGTGATGCGAGGTGTCGGCGTGCTTCTCGACCAGCAGGTGCCTGACACCCAGTCGGCCGAGGAAGAGCGAGGCCGACAGCCCGACCAGCGACCCTCCCACGATCAGGACCGGCACCCGGTCGTCAACCTTCGGATTCATCAATTGCTCCACCCTGTCAGGGGATTCAGCGGACCGGCGCCTAGGATCGGGGCCGCCGTCGAGGGGGCCGCACGGCCGGGGGCCCCGCTCTTCCATCCCCCGCCCGAGGGTGCTTGTGCCGCCTCTTCCCCCGGATGGCCCGCAAATATCGCGGCACCCCGGTACGCCGCTCACGATCGACTTCAGGCCTGGCGCCGACCGACCGGGCCGATCGCCGTCGCACCGCCCTCCCAAGCCGGGAGCACCCCCCGGACGCGGCCCACCGCGGCCCGCAACGTGCGGCCCAGAGCAGAAAGTGGATCATGACAACTCTGTCCGAACCGCAGCGGAAGCAGCAGGCCGACTCCGACACCCGGCTCCGGGTGGTACTGATGCTGGAGATCCAGGACGGCGCCCAGCAGCGCTTCCTCGACGTCTACGAGCAGCTGCGCCACCAGGTGGCCTCGGTGCCCGGCCATGTCAGCGACCAGCTGTGCCAGTCGATCAACGACCCCCGCCAGTGGCTGATCACCAGCGAGTGGGAGGACCAGGACACCTTCCTGGAGTGGGTGGACAGCCCCGCCCACCGCGAGATGGTCAAGCCGATGCACGGCTGCGTCAGCGACAACTTCCGCTCGCTGCGCTACGGCATCCTGCGCGAGACCTCGGCGGCCGGCTCCACCGGCACCCGGGCCCCCCTGGAGGTGCCGCCCGGCCTGCCGCGCACCGAGCCCGCCGGGCACGTCGGCCCGCCGAAGGCCGAGCCCGGCCCGGACGGCGTGGTCCGGCACGCGCTCACCTTCACGGTCAAGCCCGGCAGCGAGCACGAGGTGGCCCGGATCCTGTCCGGCTACGCCTCGCCCCGGGCCGAGGTGGACGAGCACACCCGGCTGCACCGCACCTCGCTGTTCATGCACGGCAACCGGGTGGTCCGGGCCGTCGAGGTGGTCGGCAACCTCGGCGACGCGCTGCGCCACGTGGCGATGCAGCCGGAGGTGCGGGCCGTCGAGGAGGCGATCAACCCGTACCTGGAGGAGGCCCGCCAGCTGGGCGACCCGCAGGCCGCGCGCGCCTTCTTCGCCCGGGCCGCGCTGCCGGCGAAGCACCAGGCGATCGCCAGCTCCCCGACCTCCGCCCGGCTGCACCGGCACGCCGTGCTGTACCCCGTCCGCCCGGGCGAGGGGCAGGCCGTCGCCGAGCTGCTCGCCGACTACGACAACCTCGCCACCGCCGACCCGACCGGCCCGGTCGCGGCCAGCACCGTGTTCCACCGGGCGGACGTGGTGGTGCGCCTGGTCGACCTGCGGGTGCCGGCCGAGGCCGACCCGGCGGCCGCCCTCGGCGTGGCGGGCGACCAGGAGGCCGCCGCACTCGGCCGACTGCTCGACCTCGGCCCGCAGGGCGACCTGCGCACCTCCACCGGACTCGCCGCCGCCCTGGCCGCCCGCGCCATGAGCCCGGTCACCGACCGCAGCTCGCAGGACAACTGAAGAACCAGCCGCATCTCTCGGAGGAAGACACCATGACCACGCAGTACCCACGGATCGTGCACGTCGACGAGGCACCGGAGAACCGTCGGCGCGGCGGCGACCTGCGCGCCATGCTCACCCCGACCACCTGCGGGGCGACCAGCGGGTTCATGGGGCTGGCGATCGTCCAGCCCGGCGAGCGGATCGGCGAGCACTACCACCCGTACTCCGAGGAGTTCGTGTTCGTGGTCAGCGGCGACCTGGAGGTGGACCTGGACGGCGAGAGCCGTCCGATCAGGCCCAACCAGGGCCTGATGATCCCGATCAACATGCGCCACCGCTTCCGCAACGTCGGCGACACCGAGGCCCGGATGGTGTTCCACCTCGGCCCGCTCGCCCCCCGCCCCGAACTCGGCCACGTGGACACCGAGGAGACCGGCGCCGCCGGGCCGCCGGAACACGCCAAGGTGGCCTCGTGACCCGGCGCGTCGCCGTCACCGGGATCGGCGTCGTCGCGCCCGGCGGGGTCGGGGTCCCGGCGTTCTGGGAGCTCCTCACCTCCGGCCGCACCGCCACCCGGGGCATCACGCTCTTCGACCCCACCGGGTTCCGCTCCCGGATCGCCGCCGAGGTCGACTTCGACCCGGCGGCCCACGGGCTGGGCCCGGCGGACGTCCAGCGGGCCGACCGCTACGTGCAGTTCGCGATGGTCGCGGCGGACGAGGCGATCGCCGACGCGGGCCTGGACCTGGCCGCCGAGGACCCGTGGCGGATCGCCGTCTCGCTCGGCACCGCCGTCGGCGGCACCACCCGGCTGGAGCACGACTACGCCCTGGTCAGCGCCGGCGGCGCCCGCTGGGACGTCGACCACCAGCGGGCCGATCCGCAGCTGCACCGGGCCTTCGCGCCCAGCACGCTGGCCTCCACGGTCGCCGAGCGCACCGGCGCGCACGGCCCGGTGCAGACCGTCTCCACCGGCTGCACCTCCGGCCTCGACGCGATCGGCTACGGCTTCCAGGCCGTCGAGGAGGGGCGCGCCGACATCTGCATCGCCGGCGCCTCCGACTCGCCGATCTCGCCGATCACCGTCGCCTGCTTCGACGCCATCAAGGCCACCAGCGAGCGCAACGACGACCCGGAGCACGCCTCCCGGCCCTTCGACGCCCACCGGGACGGCTTCGTCCTCGGCGAGGGCGGCGCCGTCCTGGTGCTGGAGGAACTGGAGCACGCCCGCCGCCGCGGCGCCCGGATCTACGGCGAGATCGGCGGCTTCGCCACCTTCGGCAACGCCTACCACATGACCGGCCTCACCCAGGAGGGGCTGGAGATGTCCCGGGCGATCGACGACGCGCTCGCCCACGCCCGGGTGGACCGCACCGACGTCGGCTACGTCAACGCGCACGGTTCGGGCACCAAGCAGAACGACCGGCACGAGACCGCCGCCGTCAAGCGCTCGCTCGGCGCCCACGCCTACCGGACGCCGATGAGCTCCATCAAGTCGATGGTCGGGCACTCGCTCGGCGCGATCGGCGCCATCGAGGTGGTCGCCTGCACCCTGGCGCTGGCCCACGGCGTGGTGCCGCCGACCGCCAACTACGAGACTCCGGACCCGGAGTGCGACCTCGACTACGTGCCGCGCACCGCGCGCGAGCTGCCGCTGAGCCACATCCTCTCGGTCGGCAGCGGATTCGGCGGATTCCAGTCCGCCGTCGTGCTCAACAGAACGGGGTGAGTGTCATGACGTCACGTCAGCAGGGCCGCCGGGCGGTGGTCACCGGCCTCGGCGTGGTGGCGCCGAACGGCGTTGGGGCCGACGCCTTCTGGAAGGCCACCAGGCAGGGCGTGAGCGTCCTCGACCGGATCACCCGCGAGGGCTGCGACGGGCTGCCGCTGCGCGTCGCCGGCCAGGTGCGGGACTTCGACCCGCGGGCCGCGATCGACAGCCGGTACCTGGTGCAGACCGACCGGTTCACGCACTACGCGATGGCCGCCGCCGACCTGGCGGTGGCGGACGCCGGATTCCACCCCGACCCCGAGCATCCCTTCGCGGTCGGGGTGGTGACCGCGGCCGGCTCCGGCGGCGGCGAGTTCGGCCAGCGCGAGCTCCAGCAGCTCTGGGGCAAGGGGCCGCAGTTCGTCGGCCCGTACCAGTCCATCGCCTGGTTCTACGCCGCCAGCACCGGCCAGATCTCGATCCGCGGCGGCTACAAGGGTCCGTGCGGGGTGGTCGCCAGCGACGAGGCCGGCGGCCTGGACGCGCTCGCGCACGCGGCCCGCACGATCGAGCGCGGCACCGACGCGGTGGTGGCCGGCGCCGCCGAGGCACCGCTGGCGCCGTACTCGATGGTCTGCCAGCTCGGCTACCCGGAGGTCAGCCTTGCCGGGCAGCCCGACCGGGCCTATCTGCCGTTCACCGCGCAGGCCTGCGGCTTCGCCCCCGCCGAGGGCGGCGCGATGCTGCTGCTGGAGGACGAGCAGGCGGCCCGGCTGCGCGGCGCCGCCGTCCGGGCCCACCTGGCCGGACACGGCTCCACCTTCACCGGGGCCTCCCGCTGGGAGGAGTCCCGCGAGGGGCTGGCCGCCGCGATCCGCATCGCCCTGGACGAGGCCAGGATCGCGCCCGAGGAGATCGACGTGGTCTTCGCGGACGCGCTCGGCGTTCCGGCCGCCGACCGGGCCGAGGCGCTCGCACTGGCCGACGCGCTCGGCCCGGCGGCCGAACGCGTCCCGGTCACCGCCCCCAAGTCCGGCACCGGACGGGCCTACTGCGGCGCGCCGATGCTGGACGTGGCGGCCGCCGTCCTGGCCATGGAGGACGGCGTGCTGCCGCCCACCCCGAACGTCACCGAGGTCAGCCACGACCTCGCCCTGGTGACCGGCCGCGCCCGTCCGGCCGAACTGCGCACCGCACTGGTGCTCAGCCGCGGGCTGATGGGTTCCAACTCCGCACTGGTGCTCCGGTGCGGAGACCGGCCCTGAATCCGCACCCGCAACTCCACCGAAGGGACATCCCGTGAGCAACACCCTCAGCTATCACGAGCTGGCCGCCCTGATCCAGGCCCGGGCCGGCGTCACCGTCGACCCGCTGCACCTGGAGCGCCCGGGCGCGCAGTTCGACGAGTTCGGCGTCGACTCGCTCGGCCTGCTCGGCGTCGTCGGCGAACTGGAGAACCGGCACGGCCTCAAGGTCACCTCGGGCGCCGAGTCCGCCAAGACCCCGGCCGAGTTCCTGCAGCTCGTCAACACCTCCTTCCTCTCCCCGAAAGCTGGTGCCTGAGATGCCCGGACACACCGACAACGAGATCGTCATCGCCGCCCCCCTCGACCTGGTCTGGGAGATCACCAACGACCTGGAGAACTGGCCGGACCTCTTCAGCGAGTACGCCTCGGTGGACGTGCTGGAGCGCGACGGCGACAGCGTCCGCTTCCGGCTCACCATGCACCCGGACGAGAACGGCCAGGTGTGGAGCTGGGTCTCCGAGCGCACCACCGACAAGTCCTCGCTCGCGGTGCGCGCCCGCCGCGTCGAGCCCGGCCCGTTCGAGTTCATGGACATCCGTTGGGAGTACGCCGAGGTCCCGGCCGGGACGAGGATGCGCTGGATCCAGGACTTCGCGATGAAGCCCACCGCCCCGGTCGACGACCACGGCATGGTCAACCACATCAACCGCAACTCCCGGATCCAACTGGAGCTGATCCGCGAGAAGGTCGAGAAGCGGGCGGCGGAGCGGTGACCGGAATGCACCGCGCCCTGATCGTCGCCCGGATGAAGCCCGAGGCCGCACCGGACATCGCCGAGGTGTTCGCCACGTCCGACCAGGGCGAACTGCCGCACCTGATCGGCGTCACCGGCCGCAGCCTGTTCCAGTTCGGCGACGTCTACCTGCACCTCATCGAGGCCGACCGCCCGCCGGGCCCGGCCGTCGCCAAGGTCATCGGCCACCCGGAGTTCCGGTCCGTCAGTGACCAGTTGACCGCCTTCGTCCAGGCCTACGACCCGGCCACCTGGCGCGAGCCGAAGGACGCCATGGCGCACGAGTTCTACCGCTGGGACCGCTGACCCCGTCCCACCCGTCCCGCTCGTCCTGGGCCCGCCCCCGGCCATCCGCCGGGGGCGGGCCCACGTGCGCGTCCGGCTCGACCGGACGTGGCGTCAGCGCCGTCCGAGCCGGCCCGACGCGGCGTCAGTGCCGCCCACGTCCGCCCGACGGCACGTCAGCACCATCCGAGCCCGCCCGACGCGGTGTCAGTGCCATCCCGGGCCTGCCCGACGTCGCGTCAGCACCATCCGGGCTTGTCCGACGCGGCGTCAGTGCCTTCTGGGCGGGCCCGACACGCCGTCAGCACAGGACCGACTCGGCCCGGACCGCCGCGAATCCTTTTCACCCGTCTCACTGGGGCACCCGGGTGAACCGGGCCGGGACTCCACTCGAATCGAGCACAGTCCGTACCCAAGTCGCCACTCTCCGGTGGCGGCGGACGTCGCGGTGGTTGACGGTGAATCAGACGCAGTTCCCACGAATTCCCTTGTCCGGCGCCGTGCCGGCGATCGCGGGCCTGTGTATCGGAAGGATCAACCTCATGCGTTCTGCACGCACTCTGCTCGCCGGGGCGGCTGTCGCCGCCGTTCTCACCGTCGGCACCCCCATGGCCTTCGCCGACGGCTCCGCCGACCAGGCGAAGAGCCTCACCTCGCAGGACCAGTCCGACCGCGGCGACGAGCACGGCCGTGGCGACGACCGTGGCGACGAGCACGGCCGCGGCGAAGGCCGTGGCGACGAGCACGGCCGTGGCGAAGGCCGTGGCGACGAGCACGGCCGCGGCGAGGGTCGTGGCGACGAGCACGGCCGTGGCGAAGGCCGCGGCGACGAGCACGGCCGCGGCGAGGGCCGTGGCGACGAGCACGGCCGCGGCGGCGACAAGGGCGGCGAGGGCCGCGGCGGCGACAAGGGCGGCGAGGGCCGGGGCGGCGAGCACGGCCGCGGTGGCGAGCACGGCCGCAAGGGCCCGCACGGCGGCGTGCACGCCGGCGGTGGCGGCCTGGCCGTGGCCGAGACCGGCACCACGCTGTCCGGTGGCGGCCTCGCCTCCGGTGCCGTCCTGCTGATCGGCGGCCTCGGGGCCGGCGCGTACGCGCTGCGCCGCAACCGCCGCAACACCGGCGCCACCATCTGACGTCCGGCATCTGACGCCGCCCCCACGCGCCTCCCCACCAGGGCGGCGCGCACGGGGGCGGCGGGTCGTTTTGGACCTTCTGGACCTTTCGGACTTTTTCGGGCCGCCACCGGCCCGGCTGCGCATGGGAATGGAGAAAGAGGAGCGATGGGCGGTCCCGTCCCTGGAATGTCCCGACTGCTGCGCACCGGCATCGGTGCGGCGGCGGTCGGCCTGCTGCTGATGTACAACTCGGTCGACACCACGCCGAGAGCCAACTCGGCGTCCCGCATGACCCGTCCCCCGGCGATCGTCGCGCCGGCCACCCCCCGCCCGTCCGCACCGGCCACCACCCCCGCGGACGCCCCCGCGGAGGCCCCTGCGGAGGCCGCCGAGGACCCGGCCCCCGCGCCACCGTCGCTGGGCCGCGCCAATCCGACCCGGCTGCGGATCCCGCAGATCGGCGTCGACGCCCCGTTCACCGAGCTGACGCTCGATCCGGAGGGCCAGCTCACCGCGCCGCCGCCGGACGACGACAACCTGGTCGGCTGGTACCGGGACGGCGTCTCCCCGGGCGAGCTCGGTAGCTCGGTGGTCGCCGGGCACGTGGACACCACCACGGGCCCGGCGGTGTTCGTGATGCTGAGCCAGATGCAACCGGACCAGCAGATCGAGGTGGAGCGCGCGGACGGCACGGTCGCGGTGTTCTCGGTGGACTCGGTGGAGGCCTTCCCCAAGAACGCCTTCCCGGACGACAAGGTGTACGGCCAGACGCCCGACGCCCAGCTGCGGCTGATCACCTGCGGCGGTGCGTACGACAAGGGCCAGAAGGACTACTCGGACAACGTGGTGGTCTTCGCGCACCTGGACTCCTCGCACCCGGCCTGACCGGCAACGCGAACGACCGCCGCCCCCAACTCCCGGGGGGACGGCGGTCGTTCGCGTGGGGGCCGGTGCTCAGCCGCGCACGGTGGCCTCGAAGGCGTGCAGGTAGGGGTTGACCGGGTGGACGTCCGCGACGTCCAGTCCGGCGTCCTCCATCAGCCGCACCATGCTCTCCTTGGAGTGCTTGGCGCCGCCGACGTTGAGCAGCAGCATCAGGTCCATCGCGGTGGTGAAGCGCATCGACGGGCTGTCGTCGACCAGGTTCTCCACCACCACGACGCGGGCGCCGGGCCGGGCCGCGGCGACCACGTTGGCGAGGGTGCGGCGGGTGCTCTCGTCGTCCCACTCCAGGATGTTCTTGATGATGTAGAGGTCGGCGCGGACCGGGATCTCCACCCGGCAGTCACCGGGCACCAGTCGGGCGCGGGCCGAGAAGGCGCCGCCGTCCTGGAGCCGGGGTTCGGCGCCGGCGACCACCTTGGGCAGGTCGAGCAGGGTGCCGTGCAGCGCCGGGTGCTTCTCCAGCAGGCTGGCCAGCACGTGCCCCTGGCCGCCGCCGATGTCCGCCACCGAGTCGACGCCGGTGAGGTCCAGGTACTCGGCGAGGTCGTGGGCGGACTGCCGGCTGGAGGTGGTCATCGCCTTGTCGAAGACCTTCGCGGAGTCGCCCGCGTCGCTGTGCAGGTAGTCGAAGAACTCCTTGCCGAACAGTTCGGGGAAGACGTTGCGGCCGGAGCGGACCGCCTCGTCCAGCTTGGGCCAGGCCTCCCAGGTCCACGGCTCGGTGCACCAGAGGGAGATGTAGCGCAGCGAGTTGGGGGCGTCCTCGCGCAGCAGGCGGGACATCTCGGTGTGCTCGAAGCGGTCGTCGGAGGTCTCGGAGAAGATGCCGTAGCAGGTGAGCGCGCGCAGCAGGCGGCGCAGCGGCAGGGGCTCGGTGTCGAGGGCGGCGGCGAGATCGGTGAGGCTGGTCGGGGTGTCGCCGAGCACGTCGGCGACACCGAGCCGGGCGGCCGCGCGGACGGCGGCGGCGCAGGCGGCGCCGAAGACGAGCTCGCGCAGGCGCATCGCGGCCTGGGGAGTCGGGGGCGGTGCGATCGTCATGGGAGGTCTTCCTTGTCGACGGGGGCGGGGGTGCCGGGGGCGCGTGCCGGGGGCGGGTCGTACCGGATGCGGGTCGTACCGGGAGCGGGTGCCGCGGCTCAGCAGCGGCCGAACGGCTCGGACCGCGCGCAGGTGTTTCGGGCGAACGCGTTCTCGCCGGTGTCGCGGTCGGCGATGTCGGCCGGGCTGTTGCCGCTCAGGTGGTTGTCGGCGACGGTGTTGCGGGCGTTGGCGACGCCGACGACGCTCTTGAAGAGGACGATCCCGCCGGAGAAGTCCGAGCTGCCGACGTTGTCGTGGACCTCGTTGTCGGTGACCCGGGCGTCCTCGACCCCGGTGAGCACGATGCCCGCGCCCTGGATGGCGCCCAGCCGCGGGTTGGCCGGGCAGAACATGTTGTTGGCGACGACCTCGTTGCGGCGCACGTCGAGGTCCCCGGCCCGGGGCACGCCCTCGTCGCCGACCACGAAGACGCCGGCGCAGTTGCCGCGGAGCTCGTTGTCCTGGACGGCCAGCCCGCGCAGTCGGCGGACGGTGACGCCGACCCGGTTCTCGGTCAGCTCGTTGCCCTCCACGACGGTGCCCCCGGTGTCGGGCGCGCCGCCCTCGCGGTAGGCGTAGTTGGCGAGGAAGACACCGGACTGGCCGTTGTGGGTCGCGCGGTTGCCGACGATCCGGGCCCGGGTGGAGATCTCCTGGCTGATGCCCTGCTGGGCGTTGTCGTGGACGTAGGTGTCGCGCACGGTCAGGCCGGTGGTGCCGCTGGCGTCGATGCCGTTCTTGCGGAAGCCGGTGACGGTGAGGGTCTCGATGGTGACGTCCGGCAGCGGGGCCGCCTCGGTGCCGTCGACGCACAGGCCGTGTCCGGCGGTGGCGCAGGCGTTCTCGGTACCGTCCCCGGGGGTGATCACGCTGTCCGCGCCGGCGCCGCGCAGGGTGAGGCCCGGGGTGGTGATGCGGACGCTGCCGGGGTAGGTGCCGGCGAGCAGTTGGACGGTGTCGCCGGGGAGGGCGGCGTCGACGGCCTGCTGAATCGATTCGCCCGGCTGGACGACGTGCAGCCCGTCGGCGGCGTGCGCCGCGGGCACGGTGGCCAGGCCGGCGAGGACGGTGGTCAGGGCGGTGGCGGCGGCGGTGGCCGCGGCGAAGTGGTGGACCCGTCGCGTGGGCATGAGTGGTGACCTGTTCTTTCCGGCGCGCTCGCCGGTGTGCGGCCGGAGCCTGCCGGGCGGCGCGCTAGGTACGCGGTGTCTGTTGTTACACGGTGTGCGGGGGTGGTGACGGCCGGTGGGTGCGGCCGACTCGACGCTATGGGCCGCCGGGTGGGCCCGCCACCAGGGCTGGGCTGCGGGACTGACGGGGCGTCGGCCGGTGGTGGGACGGCCCGGCGTGGCGCGTACGGCGCGGCGCGCTCCGGACCACGCCGCACGGCACGCCCTCGGACCGCCCCGGCACCGCCGACCGGGCCGCGTGCCACCGCCGGCCGGCGGCGTGACATCCTCGGGGCCATGACCACCGCACCCGCAGCGCCCCTCGGCACCCTCCGCAACCCGGTCGGCGCCCACGTTCCGGTGGCCGCCCGCGGGCTGGCCGGAACGGGGCTGGCGTACGCGCGCCGGGTCGGCGCCGAGACCGTGCAGGTGTTCGTGGCCAACCCGCGTGGCTGGGCCACCCCGCCGGGCAACCCCGCGCAGGACGAGGAGTTCCGGGCGGCCTGCGCCGAGCAGGCACTCCCCGCCTGGGTGCACGCCCCGTACCTGATCAATTTCGGCTCGGACAACCCGGCCACCCGCGAGCGCTCGGCCGACTCGCTGCGGCACTCGCTGCGCCGCGGCCACGCGATCGGCGCGCTGGGCGTCGTCCTGCACACCGGGTCGGCGGTCGGCACGGCGCCCGGCGGCGGCTCCCGGCGGGCCGAGGCGATGGCACAGGTCCGGGCCGACGTGCGGCCGCTGCTGGACGAACTGGACGCCCTCGGCGAGGACGCGCCCTGGCTGCTGCTGGAGCCGACGGCGGGCCAGGGCAGCTCGCTCTGCTCCCGGCTGGAGGAGCTCGCCGAGTACGTCGAGGCGCTGGACGGGCACCCGAAGGTCGGCGTCTGCCTGGACACCTGCCACGCCTTCGCCGCCGGGCACGACCTGGCCGTACCGGGCGGGGTGACGGCCGCGCTGGACGCCCTGGCGTCGGCGGCCGGGCCGGGCCGGCTGCGGCTGATCCACGCCAACGACTCCGAGGACGTCGTCGGCGCGCGCAAGGACCGGCACGCCAACATCGGCGCCGGGATGATCGGCGCGGAACCGTTCCGCGAGCTGTTCGAGCACCCGGAGACGGCCGGTGTCCCGCTGCTGGTGGAGACCCCGGACCGCAAGCACGGCGGGGACGGCACCGGGCACGCGATGGACATCGCCGTGCTGAAGGAACTGCGCGAGCGGGCTGCCGCCCCCGCCCGGCCGGCCTGACCTGCTCGGCCCGCCGCTCGGACAGCCGTGAGCCCGGGGGCCCACAGCGGCCCCCGGGCTCACCGGTCGGTCAGCAGTCGCCGATGCAGTCGTCCTCGGTGTGCTCGTGGACGTTCAGCCAGTTGGCGTGCGGGCCGAACAGGCCGACACCAGCCGAACCCGACTCCAGGCTCTGCCCGGTCGACGAGTGCGACCCGTGCCAGGCCGCCATCGCCGGCGCCGGCGCCGCGAAGGCAGCGGCGCCCGCCACGGCCGCGATCACGGCGAGCTTGCGGATCTTCCCACGAAGCGACATCTGATGTCCTCTGGTTCGATTCTGGTCCTCGATCCGCCTCCCGGAACGGCCGGTGCGGCCACCGGACGGGGCGGACGGCGCCCCACCGGGGGAAGCGCCGGGCCAACGTTTGCACACGAACGCGCACGCGCCGCGGCGCGCCGCAAACCGGCTGAGGCATTCGGGTGACGACATCCCTCCCCCGGGTGAACGCCCTCGGACACCCGGCCGCACACCGAACGGCCGGTCCGGACCGGCGCAGGACGAGTGCCCGTCCGACCGGTGCGGGACCGCAAGTCTTGCGGTGACATGCCAGGCCGACTGAACAAATCCCATCGATTTGGTACAGAGCGCCACCCGGTTCGAGCATGAACGGTGGCTCCACCGAGCACGCGCAGGACCACGAAAGGCGCACCACCCTCATGCAGACCAGCCCGGCCGCACCCCGGCAGGCGACCCGACCGAGCCCGCCGGAGACCCCGGAAGCGGTCACCGCGACGCCCCGCAAGGGCGGCCGCTTCGGCCTGCCGACCGCCACCGCCCTGGTGATGGGCAACATCATCGGCGGCGGCATCTTCATGATCCCCGCCGCCGTGGCCCCCTACGGGACGGTCAGCCTGGTCTCCTTCGTCGTCCTGACCGTGGGCGCGATCGCACTCGCGCTCGTCTTCGGGCAGCTCGCGCGCCGCAACCCGCGCACCGGCGGGCCGTACGTCTACGCCCGGGAGGCCTTCGGGGACTTCGCCGGGTTCCTGTCGGCCTGGTCGTACTGGATCACCACCTGGGTCAGCAACGCCGCGCTCGCGGTCGCCGCCGTCGGCTACCTCGACGTGCTGCTGCCCGTCGGCCACTCCATCGGGCTCAGCATCGCCGCCGCGATGGCCTTCCAGTGGCTGCCCGCGCTGGCGAACCTGGCCGGCACCCGCTACGTCGGCGCCGTCCAACTCGTCTCCACCGTCCTCAAGTTCATCCCGCTGCTGCTGGTCGCGGTGGGCGGCCTGGGCTTCTTCGACGCGCGCAACCTGGGCCCCTTCGACGCCACCGGGCACGGCTGGGCCGGCGGGATGACGGCGGCCGCGGCCATCCTGCTCTTCAGCTACCTGGGCGTGGAGTCGGCCGCGATGAGCGCCGGCCAGGTCCGCGATCCGGAGCGCAACGTCGGGCGGGCCAGCGTGCTCGGCACGGCCGGTGCGGCGGTGGTCTACCTGTTGGGCACGCTCGCGGTCTTCGGCACCGTCGCCCACGACCGGCTGATCCACTCCACCGCGCCGTTCTCGGACGCCGTGGACGCCATGTTCGGCGGCACGTGGGGCGGCACGGCCATCGCCGTCGCCGCACTCGTCTCGATGACCGGCGCGCTCAACGGCTGGACGCTGCTGGCCGCCCAGGCGCCGTACGCGGCCGCCAAGGACGGGCTGTTCCCGGCCGCCTTCGCCAAGGAGCGGCGCGGCGTCCCGGTGTTCGGCGTCGTGACCAGCGTCGCGCTGGCCTCGGTGCTGACCATCCTCAACTTCGCCACCGGCGCCAAGGGCGCGTTCGACATCCTGGTGCTGGTCACCACCTTCACCGCGACCGTCCCGTACCTGCTCTCCACCGCCGCGCAGCTGTACTGGCTGGTGCGCGGCATGCCCGACAAGGTCTCCGGGGGCCGGCTCGCCCGGGACGCGGTGCTGGGCCTGGGCGCCTTCGGCTTCTCCCTGTGGCTGGTGGCCGGCGCCGGTTACGCGGCCGTCTACCAGGGCGTGCTGTTCCTGTTCGCCGGGATCCTGGTCTACGTCTGGATGGCGGCCCGCCGCCGGGACTGACGGCCCGGGGCCGGGGCCGCGGCGGCTCGGAGTGACGGGCTCCTGACGGATCGTCACGCACCTTGCCCGGAGCGGCGGATGTGGACATCCTTGGCCGGAGGTTTCCCTCCCGGGCGGCTCCTCGCCATCGGCCGGCCCGCCCGCGCCGGATAGACGGGAGACCGGAACCTCCGCACCCTGCACCGCCGTTCTGCGCGAACCTCCGTTTCCGTGAACCTTCGAGTACCGGGAGTGCCATGAAGATCCTGAGGCTGTTGACAGCCCCCGCCGCCGTCCTCGCCCTGACCGCCGGCACCGTCACCACCGCCGCCGCGGCCCCGGCGCGACCGGCCCTGAACGACGTCGTGGTCCTCGGCGCCGCCTCCAACGGCCAGACCGTGCAGGTTCACCCGGGTGACGTGGTCCAGATCGACCTGCCGCCCTACCGCGACAGCACCGTCACCTGGCTGTCCTCCGTCCCGGCGACGACCGCGCCCTCGGTGCTGCCGCAGACCTCGGGCAGCACCGACCCCGACAACACCACGCACGCGACCTTCAACGCGGCCACCGCCGGGACGAGCGACATCACCTGGATCTGGCGGTGCGCCTTCCCGGATCGCGGCTCGGCCTGCCCGCCGTTCGTCTACTACCCGCGGACCACCATCGTCGTTTCCTGACCGCACGCACTCGAACGGCCGGGATCCGCAGCCTGCGGATCCCGGCCGTTCGAGTGGGGGCGAAGGTCACCCCGGCCCGTGGCCCCGCTCACCGGGAAGCCGCGCCTCGGACACGTTCACCGCGACGGCCTCCGGGCGCCCGGCGGCCGATTCCGCGAAGCGGGCGCGGGGCCGCGGGGCGTCCGGCGGCTGGAGGGTGAGGACGTGGTCGGCCAGCGGGAGGAAGGCCGGGTCGTGGGTGATCAGGATCGTGGTGCGGCCCGCCATCAGGCGGCGCAGCGGGGGGATCAGCTGCTGGACGGTCTTCGGGTCCAGGCCGGTGGTGGGTTCGTCCAGGACGAGGACCGGCGCGCCGCGCAGGAAGGCCCGGGCGATGGCGACGCGCTGGGCCTGCCCGCCGGAGAGCTGGAAGCCCTCGTCGCCGATGACCGTGCCGTACCCCTGCGGCAGCGCGGTGATGAAGCCGTGGGCGCCCGCGCTGCGGGCCGCGCGTTCGATGTCGCCCTGCGGGGCGTCGGGCCTGCCGTAGGCGATGTTGTCCCGGATGGTCGCGTGGAAGAGCTGCGCCTGCTGGGGCAGGAAGCTGATCGCCGCACGCAGCGAGGCGATGGTCAGGTCCTGGATGTCGGTGCCGTCGAGGCGGACGGTACCGGACTGCGGGTCCAGGAAGCGGACCAGGAGCTTGGCGAGCGTGGACTTGCCGCTGCCGCTGGGGCCGATGACGGCCAGGACCTTGCCGGGACTGACGTCGAAGCTGACGTCGGACAGCACCGGGGCGTCGTGGCTGCCGGCGTAGGCGACGTGGACACCCTCGAAGGAGACCCGGCCGCGGACCGCGCCGGCGTCCCGCGCGGCGGGGCTCTCCCGGACCGGACTGGACAGGTCGTGGATCTCCAGTAGGCGCTCGCCCGAGGCGCAGGCCGCGCCCGCGAGCGGGACGAGCCCGGCGAGTTGCTGGATCGGCTCGAACAGCTGCGCCATGAAGGCGGCGAAGGCGAGCAGACCACCCAGGCTCAGCCCGCCGTGGATCACCTGGAGGGCGCCGACGCCCACCACGACCAGACCGGCGAGCATCTGGAGGACGTTGAGGAGGGGCTGGTAGAGGTCGGACATCCGGGCGGCGGAGAGCTCGGCGTCCAGCAGGGCCTTTCCCTCGCGGTGCACCCGCTCGACCTCGCGCTCCTCCTGGCCGCAGGTGCGGGTGACCACCACGTTGCGCAGCGTCTCCTCCAGCAGCGCGGTGACGCCGCCGGCGCGGCGCTGGACCTGCCGCTCCCGGATGCGGATGCGGCGCCCGAAGAAACCGGTGGTGAGGATGAACAGCGGCGCGACGATCAGCGCCGCCAGGGTGAGGGGCCAGCTCAGGTAGAACGCCGCGCCGGCGAACAGCACCAGGCTGACCGAGGCCACCGCGCCCTCGACCAGGCCGGTCGCGACCATCTGCTCGATCGTCGCGATGTCGGCGGTCATCCGGGCCACCAGGTCGCCGCGCCAGCGGGTCTCCAGGGTGTCGGGCGGCAGGGTGTGCAGATGGGCCAGTGTGCCGGTACGGAGCCGGAGCAGGTACCGCTCCGCGATCCAGGTGCCGGTGTAGGTGCCCGCGAAGGTGAACAGCGCCGCCGCCGCGGCCGCGGCGAGCATCGTGCCGCCGAGCGGCCAGAACTCGGCGAAGTGCCGAGGCACCAGGACCTCGTCGATCAGGTCCTTGAACATCCAGACCGAGACGACCTCGCCGAAGGCTCCGAGAACGAGCAGCACCGCGCTCAGCGGCAGCCAGCGCAAGTCCGGTCTGACCCACGGCCAGAACCGCCGGAACAGCTCGCGCAGCGAGATGGCGGGCGAGTCCGCCACCGGCCCCTGGTCGATGGCCCGGTCGGCTGCCCGGTCCTCCGGACCCCCCATGGGCGTCGCACCGTGCATGGAGGAACCCCACTCAGGATGAGGGGCCGGCGGTGATACCGCCGGCCCCAGGGATGGGTGTCATGCCGGGCTGTTAAGCACAGCCCGGACCGCCCTTATCTGTCACCAGAAGCCAAACCGACGACGGCGGCCGTGGCGACGGCGGCGACGGTCACGTTCACGTCCGCGACCGCGGTCCCTGCGGTTGAAGTAACTCATCACGACTCCATTTCTTCCCTTGCATTGGCACGCCGCACGTCCACGGCCGACGCCGACGGCGCGGACCCGGGGAGCACGACAGAGACTGCCGTTGCCGTGAGACAGCCCTAAGCGGCGGGCACGTCAGGGATGTGCCTGCCAGAGCCGTTCTCACATCTCCAGTATCCGCCTGGCGCCCCCGCTCGCAGCTTCTGGACCGCAACCGCGACCGGTCCTCGGCATGCGAAGGGACCCCGGACTCGGCCGCCCGACCCCCGCCCCGGCGGCCGGATCCGGCCCTCCCGACCGGCCCCCCGACGAGCCGGGTCGGGCGAGGAGCCGCCCGGTCGGCTCGGCGACTGACCCACCGTCAAGTGCCGTTCGTCCGGCGTCTCGAAACAGCCGCGCCCGCGCACCGGGCGCCGCCGCCCACCGGTCGACCGCAGGCCCCCGCGACGACGGCGTCGGCGCGAGCCCCCGGCCCTCGCGCCCCCTCCCCGAAGACCCCCGCCCGGGCCGCCGACCCCGCCCGCCGACGCCTACCCGGATGGCGCAGCCGACCGACGGGGCGGGGGTGCGCACCCCCGCGCGGCGAGAGGCGAGACCCCGCGTCGAGCCCCGCGGGAACCACCGGAACGAGGCCCCGGCACCGCCTGCGCCACGGCGAGTCCGCCCTGAGGAGGCGCCCCGCAGCCGCCTTCCGGGCGACTCCGGGGCCCACGAGAACCCGAAGCGACTGCGTTCGGGTGACGGCGCCACCATCGGCGGCACCCTCGCCCCACTCCCCGGCCCGCCCGCCGGCTGCCCGTGCTGCCCGTGCTGCTCGGCCCCTCGGTGGCCCCGCCGGTATCGCGGCTACGGGGCGGCATTCCTCCTCGCAGGAGTCCTCGTCACAGGAGTCCTCGTCCGGGATGCCTCATTCCCTGGAGGATGCTCCGAAGGAGACGCCGGTGTGGTGGGGGTGGTCGTCGGCTCGGGCAGCTGGGTGGGTGAGGCCGAGAGCGGGCAACTCGGCGACGGCACCGCGGCGGGCGAGGAGGCCTCAGGGGTCGGGGCCGGTTGTACCGGCACCGGCGTCGCCGGGTACGAGGCGCCTCCGCCCTCGTTCGTCGAGGGGCCGCCGAGATGGCCCGCCACCTCGACCACGCCGCCGCAGGCGAGCAGCACCGCGGCCAGCACTGACAGCCCGGCGGAGGCCCGCAGCGCCCGGGGCGCCGTGGTTCGCGGGTCGGTGTCCACGCTCAGTCCACGTATTCCTGGGCGACCTGCACGTACTCGAAGCCCTTGACGTCGGTGGCGATGTGCATCTGACCGGTTTGCGAGGAGGCGATCAGGGTGTTGAGCAGGCCGGTGATCGCCCCGCTCAGCGCCGACTCGGTGTCCGAACCGTCGGCGATGAACAGCGCCTTGGTCGCCACCTCCTTCAGCACGTCGCGCCTGGCGGCGCCGAAGCCGTAGGCGATCACGTGCGGGTGGCGCGGCCAGTTCCGGTCCACCAGCGCGCGGAAGGAGTCCCGCCACTTCGCGTCGGTCGGAGCGCCGTCGGTCAGGAAGAAGATCGCCGGCCGCAGCACGCTGTACTGCTGCGCCCGCAGGCTGCTCACGTCCTGTTCGATGCTCTGCCGCAACTGGTCGAAGGCCTTGCCGTACTCGGTGCCCCCGCCGCAGATCACTTCGGGCATGCTCGGGACCTGCTCCATGTCCGACATCGGGATCACCACGTGCACGTCGGTGGAGAAGGCGACCACGCTGACCCTGGCGAACTCCGAGACGCGCGGATTCGTCGCCAGGTTGTAGTGCAGACGCGAGAGGGTCGCGTTGAGCACCGCCTCGTGCGGCTTCATCGACGAGGAGGCGTCGATCACCACGTAGGTGGGCAGGCAGAGTGACATTGTGTGCACCTCTGAGCTAGTGGTTGGAGGCGATGATGATGACCAGGATCACGACGAAGGCGAGCACCCAGATCCACTTGGCGGACGGGCCGGTCGCGGGCTTCTTCTTCTCCTCGACCGTGCTGACGCGGGTGGCGGTGACGGTGGGGGGCTCCGGGATCGCGTGCGGCGCGGGCCGCGGAAGCACCACCGCCGGCTGCTTCGGGGGCAGTTGGGGCAGCGGCGTACGTGTCGGACGCGGCACGGCCCTGAGGTAGGGCCCGTTGTTCAGCGCCTGGTTCAACTGGGCGGCTGCGGGCCGTCGCTCCCGGTCGGTCGCGAGCAGCATGTCCAGCAGGACCTCGGACACGGCGGGCTGGTTCAGCCAGTGGGACGCGGCGACGCCGTGGAAGGTGCTCGCGTCGCGCCGGCCGGTCAGGCACTTGGCGACGAGCAGGGCGAGCCGGTAGCGGTCGGTGTACTGGTCCGCGTCGGAGCCCGGCGGCGTGAGCGGGTCGGCCCAGTTCGGCTGGTGGATGTCGGGCATCTTCTTCGGCTGGCAGCCGTCGACGTCGATCAGGTAGACGGAACGCCCCTCCGGGCTCCAGAAGGCGTTGGAGAACGACCAGTCCGAGTAGACCAGGCCCAGGCCCTCCAGGATCGCGGCGAGCGCCGTCAGTTGACGGCAGGCAGTCAGTCGGCCCTCGAATCCGGGACAGGGCAGGCCGACGCCCCGGATCGACTCGTCGGACTTCGCCAGCCAGTCGATCTCCAGGAACCGGCGCTCGCTGAACTTGCCGCGCCGCAGCTCGGAACGGTACTGCTCGGGCGCCATCGGGATCACGCACCCGACGGCCGGGTTGCCGGGCTCGCGGATCCGGGCCGCGGGCCAGCACGTCCCGGCGTACAGGGTCGCCCGCTCCGCCTCCGGCAGCGTGTCCGGAGCCGAGATCAGCAGGTCGATCCGGCGGCCGTCCTCCTGGTGGAGGCCGGGCCGGTAGAGCTTGGCCAGCCAGCCCGGATGGCCCGTCAGCGGCCGTACGGCAACGGCCTGGCCGTTGTGTTCGGAGATCGGCTCGGCGAGCGGTCCGAGATCGCCGAGGCCCACGGTCCTCGGCAACGCCCAGCCCCGCGGGTCCACCGCCGGGGCGCCGTCGCCGACGACGGGATCGGAGTCGGTCATGTCCCGCTGCCGTTCCACACCACGACGGCGGTGCGGTCGTCGAGGCACTGCGGTGCGTCGAAGCCCACGTCGGCGGTGAACCGGGTGGCCGGGACCGGCGAGCGCCAGGCGTTCGCGAAGTACTCGTTGACGTTGCCCGCCCGGTCCGCCCACGCGTCGCCGATCCCGTCCGTGACCAGGGCGAGGGCGGCACCGGACGCCAGGGTGACGTAACCGTCCACGGCCAGGTGCGGCGTGTCCGGCAGTCGGCCGGCGACCTCGTTCGAGACCACCACGGCCGCGCGGTCCTTGGCTTCGCCGGCGGAGAACCGCCACAGCGGGACGCGCGGGTCGAGTGTCCAGGCCGAACTGTCACCGAGCCAGCCGACCCATGCCCGCGCCACGCCGTTCGCGTCCGGCTCGGCGATCACCGCGGTGATCAGCACGGTCGCCAGGTGCGAGGTGCCGACGCCGCGTCCGGCCGCGTGCGCGGCGATCGATTCCGCGACCCGCCCGTACAGCGCCTTGACGTCGAGCCGGTCGAAGCCGACCGCCTCGATCTGCTCGCGCAGCAGGGTGACGGCCTGGCTGGAGGCCGCCGTGGCCCCGACGTCGGACCAGGCCGCGCTGGACAGGCCGTCGGCCACGGCCACGATCGCGTACCGGCTGTCCGGGCTCCGCCCGATCCGGTACGAGTCCTGTCGCGGCTCGGCGGGCCGGCCGCAGCGGTGGCCGGGCCCGACGACGGAGGCGGCGCGGATGGTGAGGGCACCGACCGTGGCTTCGTCGGCGGCGATGCCGTTCTGCACCGTGCGCTCCGGCAGCAGCCAGGGATAGCCCTGTGCCCGCGCGCCTTCGCCGAAGCGGGGCACGCTCAGGTCGGTCGGCCTCTCGCGCAGGAACGGCCGGGGCCTGCCGGGCTGGGCCGTCGACACCGCCGGTGCCGCGACAAAGCGGCAGACCGGCGCCGTCGCGTCGGGCCGGGGCCCCCGTTCAGGCCGGTCCCGCTGCCGGGCGGGCGTCGCGGCGGCCTCGGACCCCAGTGCGGCCGCCGCGCCGACGACACCCACCGCCGCGAGGGCGAACGCGTCCACCAGCCAGCCGTAGTGCCGGTGCGGCGTGCCGACCTCGGCGAAGGCCCCGATGACGACGGCTGCGAGCAGCCCCGCCCGCACCCAGCCGTCCGTCAGGCCGTCCCGCCGACCGCCGCCCCCGCTCACGGCCGTTCCCCACGATCGCGGGACCTCGACCCGGAGGCGAAGTGCTGGTCACCGTGCTGCACCGCGAACACCTCGCCGGAACCGGTGGCGGAGTTGACCTGGACCACGACGTCCGGCCGTTGCTCGGTCCGCAGCGTCGCCAGAGCTATGACGTCCTGGGCCAGAGCCGGGTTCCGGTCCAGCAACTGGAACAGGGCCTCGGTCCAGAAGTCCACGGCCACGGCGTCGACCGCTCCCCTCGTGGCGGTCGACCCCCGCTCCAACGCGGCGGACAGTTCCCTGCGGCGGCTGCCGTGGGCCCGGGCGATGACGCCGCTCATCAGTCGCCTCGCCTCGTTCCACAGATCGGTGCCCATCGCGGACACCAGAGCGGTGGCTCCGCTCGCGGCCAGCTCGGCGAGTTCCTGGTTCATCGGCGCTTCAGCCCCGTTCGTTGTAGTGGATGTACTGGCCACCTTGGCCGACGGCGAAGACCGTGCCGTTCCCCGTGGCTCGGACGGGTTGCTCCACGGACCGCGGCTCGGCTTCCGCAGGCCGCTCGCGGGAGCCGGACTCCGGGCCGGGACCGCCGTGCGGCCCGACCGGGCTGCCCGGGTACCAGAGCCAGGCCCGTGCGGCGTACTCCTTGACCCGGACCTCGGCCGCGGTGAAGGCGCCGGCTTCGAGCCCCTCGTAGCCGTGCCCGACCGTCTCCTCGTAGTAGTGCTGCGAAAGCATCGCGGCCACCGGGGTGCCGTCCGGACCGTCCAGGGCCGCATGCCGCAGCGGGGGCGAGTCGAGCAGCCGGGCGAGCGCCTCGAACGGGGTGCCGGAGACGGTGCCGTCCGGATCGACCCGGACCTCCCCCGCGTGCGCGGCGGCCCGTACCCGCAGCCGGGCGTCCGGACCGGTGTGCCGGTTGTGCTCGCGGATCCGCGAGCCCAGCTCCGGCAGCAGCGGGACCAGCAGTCCGGCCTTGGGCAACCCGGCCGGGGCGACGAGCCGGCAGCCGTCGCCGGTGTCCACGTACGCGAAGTCCCGCCGGTCCAACTCCGCGACGCCGAGGGCGCCGAACAACGCGGACCGCAGCACGCCGCGGATCTCCTGCAGCCGCTGCTGACCGCGGCCCGCGGAACCCGCGATGTCGCACGCCAGCAGAGCTCGGTACTCGTACCTCGGATTCACATTCCCTCCGCGATCACGACGAGGGCCGGCAGTTCGAAGATCGATCTGCCGTCGGCGCCGAATTCCCGGTGCCGACACGATGGTTAACCAGAACGTAGAGGAGGGGTCCTCGGGTAGACCGGCTACTAATACGGCTTGTCCGGCTTCGGCCGGACGAGGAGGAGGAGTGACCGATGAGCAACACACGGATGCGCGGAGCCGGGGCCTACTGGCCGACGACCGGGCTGCTCGGCCGGGTCGGCGAGGCCGATCGCCGAGTCCTGCTGGGGCTCGGCCACGGCGTGGTCTACCCGGCCGGTCAGATCACCATCCGCGAGGCCGACACCTCGGACTTCTCGCTGCTCCTGATCGGCGGCACGGTGAAGGTCACCGCCCACGCGCAGGACGGTCGGGACGCGCTGCTGGCCGTACGGATGGCCGGGGACCTCGTCGGGGAGTTCGCCGGGATCGACGGCCAGCCGCGCATCGGCACCGTGACCGCCTGCGGCCGGGTGCTGGCCCGCTACATCCTGCCCACCGAACTGCTGGCGTGCACGAAGCAGCACCCCGCCATCGGGCTCGCACTCAACGCGAGCGTGGTCGCCAAGCTGCGCACGGCGACCAGCCGGATCGTCGACTTCACCGGTTGCGACGTGCTCGGGCGGCTGGCCAGGATCCTGCACCACCTCGCCGTCACCTACGGGCGCCCCGGCCGCAAGGAAGCCCATCTCCCGCTGTCGCAGCCGGAGATGGCCACGCTGGTCGGCGCCGCGGAGTCGTCGATCCACAAGGCCCTGCGGGCCCTGCGGGAGTCGGGCGCGGTCGTCACGGGCTACCGCAGGATCACGATCCTCGACCTGGATCACCTCGCCCGGATCGCCGCCGCGACCGAACCGGCCGATTCGCGGGCGATCTCACCAAACAGGTAAAAGCGCCGGGTTCCGACGACGGGTCGGCGTCAGCATGACCGAGTGCCGGGACCCGAGCGTTGGAGAGGACCGGAGAAACAGATGCCAGAGAACAACGGTGCTCCGGACGGCTCCGCGCGCATCCGGGCGGGCGACGTGTCCGGAACGATGATCGTCGGCAACCGGAACACCGTGACCAACCTGAACATCACCACCGGACACGGTTCGGCCATCACCGTGAACGCGGGGCCTCCGCCGAACCCGGTCAAGCGTCAGCCGATCTCCCACCTGCCGCGTTCCGCCGCCGATCCGCTGATCGGCCGGGAACGGGAGCTCCAGGCACTGCAACAGGCCATCGGAGCACGCCAGTTGGTGCAGATCTGGGGCGCCTCCGGGGTCGGCAAGAGTGCCCTGCTGCGCCACCTCGCCCGCACCTTGCCGCGCGGGCCCGAAGGCGCGGCCTACATCGAAGCCGGCGGACGGACGGCCGACGACCTCGCGCAGGCGATCTTCGACATCAGCTTCGACGCGCCGAACTACAAGCCGTCACTGGAGGTGCTGAAGGAGCACCTGAAGACCCTGCGGCTGCGGATCTACCTGGACGACGCGGGGCTCGACGAGAAGGACCTGCACCGGCTCTTCGACCTGGCCGAGCACTCCACGTTCGTCTTCACCTCGCAGCGCCGGTCGTCGGTCACCGGCGTCCACCCGATCCGACTCGACGGACTGACGGCCCCGGCAGGGGTGGTCCTGGTGCAGACGGTCCTGGCCCGCGCGCTGCGGCCGGACGAAGCGCGGACCGTGACGGCGCTGTGCGACGCCCTGCACGGCAATCCGCTCCGCCTGCGGCGCATCGCCCTGTCGGCCGCGACCGGCAAGGGCCTGCCGGGCATCGCCGACCTCCCCGCGCTCCTTCCCGCGCTGCTCAACAGGCTCCGGCCGGAGGAGCGCGACCTGCTGTACCTGCTCGGCTCGCTGTCGGGCGCCGAATTGGCCGCCCGGCAGCTCGACGCCCTGCTCGGTCGGACGGACAGCGACGCGCTCGCCGGCGAACTGGTGCGGCACGGCCTGCTGGTCGCCTCGGAAACCGGCTACGGATGTCCGCCGGACGTCGCCGAGTGCGTGCTCAAGAGCCGGATGACGCAGTTCCCCGCCGCGCCGCTCTGCCGGGCGCTCACCACGTGGGTCGAGTCGCGGGAGACCACCCCGGACGAGGTCGCGGCCCACTTCCAGGCCCTGGACGTCGCGGTGCTGGGAGCGGAAAGGAGCGGACAGGCGCAGCTCGGCGTGGAGTTGGCCCGTGCCGCCTCGCCGAAACTGGCGCTCTCCCGGCAGTTCGACGCGTGGGGCAGCCTCCTCGGAGCCGGCTGGGCCGCCGCGAAGAGCGCGGGAGACCGCGCGGGCGAGGAGTTCTTCCTGGGGGAGGCGCGCACCCGCCGCAAGGCGATCGGCCGGGCGGCACTGACGACGGCCCTGGTGCTGGAGGCGGGGGTGCTCTGGCAGGAACTCGCCGCCCTGCAAGCGCACTCGGTGGCCCACCAGGCCGCCACGACGGCGATCACCGCCGTACCGCCGATCGATCCGGTCACCACGGCACACGCCGTCGGCCAGTCCCCGCTGATCACGCACCCGGCGGTCAGCCCGCCGACGGTCACCCACCCGGTCGTCCAGCCACCGGCCGTCACCCACCCCCTCCCCGCCTCCGGCGCTCCGGCGCCCGTGCACCCGCCGGGTACACCGCAGGTGATCGACCTGTCCCACTCCGCTCCGCAGCCCCCGGCCGGGGGCCATGTGGCCGGCGCACACTCCCCCTCGCAGGCGGCGCCGCAGCGAATCGACCTCTCGGGAGCGCACCACTCCGCCGCCCAGCCGGCGCACGCCGCGAGCGCCACCACCACGTCCAGCACGGGCCACGCGGTCACCACCGCCGGCGCAGCGGCCGCCAAGGGCGGAGCAGCCCTCGCCGTCGCCTGCGTGGTCGGTGCCGCAGCCGTACTCGGTGTGGGCGCCATGGTCTACACCCAGAACCAGTCGAACCTGGCTAAGCCGGCCCAGCCCACCTACTCGCCGGCCCCGCCTCCGAGGGTCTACACCCCCGCCCCGCCGGTCTACACTCCCGCCCCGCCGGCCCCGTCTCCGAAGGTCTACACCCCCAAGCCGCCGGTCCCTGCCCCCGTCGTCACGCCGGACCCCGTCGATCCCGTGTGCGCAACGGTGGTACCGGAATTGGGAAAAGAGACCCGGCAGCACAACGCCGACCTGACCGCCGTTCACAGCGCCTTCGACTCGTACAACAACGCCGTAGCCGCGTACAACTCTCGACGGACCTCCACCGTTCCCGACGACAGCACGGTGAAATCCCGTATCGACATCATCCTCAAAGACCTGCGCGCCAGCGAGTCCACGTTGCGAGGAGCCCTATCGCAAGCGCGGGACGGATCCGTGGTATCCGACCTCAAGGGCCTTCTGACCGCTAGCCAGCAGGAGGAGAACCAGTTCCGCGCAGCTCGGAACGATCTCACCACCGGCTACAACACGGCCAGCCAGGCTTCGGCATACAACTCGGCCTGGCAAAGTCTGGCGATCCACTGCATCGCCTGGTAATCCGCCACAAGACCGACCAGGAAAGGCCGACCATGTCTACGGAATCCACCCCCGGCACCATCCACGCCGGAGACGTCTCCGGCACCTTCATCGTGGGCGACAACAACCACGTGACGAACACGAAGCATCACCCCGAGCAGCCGCAGCCCCAACCGCGCCAGCAGAACTCGGCCGAGGACCAGTCAGCCGTCTTCGCCGTGGAACACGGCACCATGCACGTCACCTACAACCACAACGCCGAAGCCGCGCCCGAGACGGAGGCCCGAGAAACGCGTCAGCCCTGATCGGCCAGCAACTCCAGGTCCTGGGCGTTCAGCGTCGCCGTCTTGAGCAGTTCCCTGATCAGGTTGACGCTGAGCGTCGAGCCGACCGGCTCGCCGACCTCGTCGCGCGTCAGTCCGCGCACGCCCCGCCGGCGCAGCCGTTCGCGCACGTCCTCGACCGTGTTGGCGACCGACTTGTGGGTCCAGGACTTGGTCGCGTGGGGCGAGGCGTTGACCAGCCGGGCGGTCTCCTCCCAGGCCGACGGGAGCGGGAAGGCGTCCTGGCCCTCCAGGTAGCGCCGGGCGAGCGCGGTGAGCACCAGCCGCTCCTGTAGGGAGAGCAGGTAGACCGTCTCGGGGGCCGCGGTATCGGCGCCGCTCGTGGAACGGGGGTGCAGGTCATCCCCGTCCACGACGCGGACCTCCACCAGGTGGGACCGCCGCTTGGACGAGTTGATCACCAGCGGGGTGTACCCGGGCCCGATGATCCGCTTGTGGCTGGTGAGCATCAGCACGCCGTCGGGCAATTCGATCGGCAGACTGCCGGTGTTGACCAGCCACCAGTCGCCATCGGTGCCGGCGCAGGTGAAGACGCCGTGCCGACGGCTGACGGTCGGGTCGTCGACACCGACCGGTACGTGCACGTCCTCGCGGTCGCGCCCGAACAGCAGGGTGTACCGGCGCGACGGCACGGCGTACCCGCCCTCCGGGCCGAGCACGAAGATCGTCCCCGGTGGCGCCGAGGGCACCCTGCCGGAAGGACTGCCCGGCGGCAGCATCTGAGGTGGGAAGTTTTCGTACGCCATCTCACATACCTCCGCTTCGGCTCGCGCCAGTGTATGAGCGCACCGAGAGGACCAGTCCTCCTGCGGGCACGCGGCGTGTCGAGCCCGCGGAACCGCCAACTCCGCTTGTCCGGAGTGGACTTGCTCGATAGCCTGCCCGCCGTGAGCGAGATCAGCCGGCGAGCTGCCGCGATCGACGGCATGGTCGCCGAACCACTCGGTCCGGGCGATCCGCAGGAGATCGGCCGTTTCAGCATCATCGGCCTGCTCGGCACCGGCGGCATGGGCGAGGTCTACCTCGGGGTCTCGGACAGGGGCTACGCCGCTGTCAAGCTCGTCCGGCCGCGGCTGGTCCCCAGCGAGCGCTTCGACCGAGAGGTCGGCATCCTCTACCGTGTGCCGCTCGGAGTCGGACCGCGGGTGCTGGCGAGCGACGCCACTCCGGAACGCCCGTGGTTCGCCACCGAGTACGTCCCCGGGCTCACGGTGGACGAGGCGGTCCGGCTGCACGGCCCGCTGCCCGCCGAGGCGCTGTGGCTGCTGCTGGCCGAGACAGCCGCTCAACTGCGGGCCGTACACGCGTCCGAGATCGCGCACCGCGACATCAAGCCCGCCAACGTCATGCTGGTGCGCGACGGCGTGAAGCTGATCGACTTCGGCATCGCGCGCGCCGCGGACCAGGCGAGGCTCACCGGGATCGGCGGCAGCTACGGAACACAGGGCTTCTCGGCACCGGAACAGCAGGCCGGGGACGAGGACGTGGCAGCGCCCGCGGACGTCTACTCGCTCGCGGCGCTCCTGCTCTACGCCGCCTCGGGTCGCACACCCGGCGCCGCCTCCGACGTGGAGCCGCTGCGCGCCGTGGACGCCGACCTCGCCGCCCTCCTCGGGCCCTGTCTCGCCACCGACCCCGGAGCACGCCCCACCGCCGACGAGATCGTCCTGGCGACGCGCACGCACCGGCTCGCCCCTCCCCCGTCCTGGCCGCCCGAGGTCATGTCACGCATCGACGCTCGACGTGCCTTCGCCGAAACGCCGGTCGGCAAGCTGGAGACCGTCCCGCCACCGGATACGAGCACGGACCCGAAGCCTGACGTCGGGCCCGCACCCCTGGCATCACCTCACCGCCCGCGCAAGCACCTGTTCCTGTTGCCGATCGCCGCGGCGACCGCCCTCGGCGCGGTCGCGGTGTTCGCCCTCAGCCCGTCCACCTCCCCGCAGCACCACAACGCGCAGGAGTCCAGCGGCGTGCCGGTCGCCGTCGAGCCCTTGGCCGGGGCGACGCCCGGGCCCTCCGCGAGCCCGAGCACCTCGATCTCCGCCACCGCCACCGCCGAACCCTCTCCCCCGCCTTCAACCGCCCCGGCCGGCACCACGCGGACACCCTCCCCGAGCCTGCGGCCCTCGACCTTCGCCACCGCCAAACCCGCTACCCAGCCCCCGACCACCCCACCTGGCACGGCCACCCCACCGAGCACGGCCCCCGCCGCACCCTCAGCGGCTGCCCCCAGCCCCACCTCGTCATCGATCAGCGGCATCAACGGCAGCGACGACCCGGCACAGGTCAAGGGCTCCGAGGCGGACACCAGTTGGTTCGGCCCCGACGCCGCCTGTTCCGCCTGGCTGGACGACAACGGCTCCGGCTCGCTCGCGGGCGTGCTCAACACCTCCCTGGCCCAAACCTGCGTCGCCGAGCTCGCCCGCAGCGACGGCATCACGTACACCTTCCGCGCCTCCTGGGGCGCCGCGAAGACGAGCTTCGTCCCAGACATCGGCTACACGATGTGGATCTGCGTCTGGAACGCGAACAACCGGTCCGGCGAGCAGTGCTCCGCTCGCTTCGGCATGAACGGCACCACCCCGGTCCGCCGGTGAAACGAGGCTGCCGGAACGACTGCGGCCCGGGTCGGGATCATGCTCCTGACCTGGGCCGCAGTACGCGTTTCAGCTGTTCACGGGGTGGGCGCGGACGCTTTCGAACCGCCGACATCTGCTTCGTAAGTTCTCGCCGGCATCCGCAGATGCCGTCGGGGTCACCCCGACGACCGGCATACGGCCGAACGACGCACCAACGGTGATCCCACTGTCCGAAGAGGCTTCACCGGACGGTCGGAACTCCAGCTGTAGAGGCCACCACCCGTGCAGGGCCGTCAGCAGATCATCGTCGGTCGTATCGTCCCCGTCGGCCGACCTGAGCCTCGTGGTCCAGCGACCTGCCGGCTCGCCTGGAGACCGGTGGCGTCGGCGGTCACCGGCCGGGCGGGGGCGGCCACCTGATCAGGGGGCGCGCGCGGCACCGCGACCGACGGGAAGCCGTGGGCGGTCACTGGGCGCTCGCCGCGGGGCGGACGACGAGCTCGTTGACGTCGACCTGCCGGGACTGGGACACGGCGTAGGCGATGGCCTCCGCGACGGCGGAGGCGGGCAGTGCCACTGCGCGGTACGCCCTCATGGCCTCCCTGGCGGTGGGGTCGGAGATGCCTTCGGCGAGTTCGGACTCGGTCACGCCTGGAGAGACGAGGGTGACCCGGATGTCTCCGGTGGACTCCTGGCGCAGCCCTTCGGAGATCGCGCGGACGGCGAACTTGGTGGCGCAGTAGACGGCGGCGGTGGGAGAGACCTCGTACGCGCCGACGGACGCGATGTTCACGAAGTGCCCGCCGCCCTGGGCCCGCATCACGGGCAGTGCGGCGGCGATGCCGTGCAGGACTCCCCGCAGGTTCACGTCGATCATGCGGTCCCACTCGTCCGTTCTCAGGGCCTCCAGGGGCGAGAGCGGCATGACTCCGGCGTTGTTGACCAGGACGTCGACCCGGCCGTAGCGCTCACGGGCGGCGGACACGAAGGCCTGGACGTCGGCGGCGTCCGTGACGTCGAGACGCCGGAACGCCGCGGTGCCGCCTGCGGCGGTGAGCTCCGCGGTGAGCGCGTCGAGGCGGTCGGTGCGCCGTGCGCCGAGGAACAGGCGGTGGCCGTCGGCGGCGAGGCTGCGCGCGGTGGCCTCGCCGATCCCGCTGCTTGCTCCGGTGACCAGTACGACCTTGGGTGTCTGCGTCATGCCTGCTTCTCCTCCCGGTGGAGCACGAGGTGTTCGTGGTGGAGGACTCCGTCTCGGATGTCACCCGTGGCGGTGAACCCGGTGTCGTCGACGTAGTCGATGTGATGGCCGGTGACCGTGTAGCGGCCCGTGTAGGCGCTGCGGCGGTGGCCGCGGGCCTCGTCGTATCGGCCGTCCGCCCGTAGTTCCTGACGGATGTGGCCGTCCGCCGTCACCCACAAGCCGACCACGTCGGCTCGGCCCTCCTCGGTGCTGCCCGTCAAGGACGGACTCCCTTCGTCGATGGATGCGGATCCGTTCCGCCCGACCGAGTCTGGGCGGGGCGCGGGTGACCGGCCAGGACGTGCCTTGCCTGGGTGCGGTGCACCCAGGCAAGGCACCGCCGGCGCGGCCTAGGGTGAGGGCGTGACCGACAACCACCTGGGAGAGTTCCTGCGCGCACGCCGTGCGGCCCTGCTGCCGCAGGACGCCGGCGTGGCGAGCCACGGGGTACGCAGGGTCGCCGGACTGCGCCGGGAGGAGGTCGCCGTCCTGGCCGGGGTGAACGCGGACTACTACACCCGCCTGGAACAGGGGCGAGAACGCCACCCATCGGCCCAGGTCCTCGACGCGCTCGGCCGCGCCCTGCGGCTTGACTCGGATGGGCACGCGCACCTGCACCAGCTGGCGGGGACGGTGCCGAGCAGCCGGTTCGCCCACACCACGGACCGGGTCGGCCCCGCCCTGCGCCAGTTGCTGGACGGCTACCCGGCCGCCCCGGCGTTCGTCATCAACCGGACTTTGGACGTCCTGGCGGCCAATGCCCTGGCCGAGGCCCTGCACTCACCCTTCGAGCGGATGGACAACCTCGCCCGGATGGCCTTCCTCGACCCGGCGGGCCGGCAGTTCCACGAACGGTGGGGCCACACGGCCCAGGCCGTCGTGGGCCACCTGCGGCAGGCGGCCGGGCTCGACCCGGACAGCCCCCGGCTGCGGGACCTCGTCCGCACCCTCACCGGTCACAGCACGGACTTCACCCGTCTGTGGAACGCCCACGCGGTGCGCGGCAAGACCCAGGAGGCCAAGCACCTCCTCCACCCGGACGTCGGCCCACTGACCCTCACCTACCAGGCCTTCGACGTGCGCGATGCTCCCGGCCAGCAGCTGATCGTCTACCAGGCGGAGCCCGGCAGTTCCAGCGCGCAGGCCCTCAGCCTGCTTGGGTCCCTGCGCGCCACCTTGAACCGGGGCGCCGGGTAAACGGTGAGGACGGTCAGCTGCGTTGAGCGCGCAGTGATCAACTCGCCTGATGTCCACGGCGCCACACTTCACTCTCCGTGACTCCGCGACTGGCTGTACGGGACCGGACACCCGCCCAAAAGGAAACCACCAGCCGCCGTCAGTCCCGAAGCCCACTCCCACAGAAAACTCGCCGTGTGCACCGGCTTCTCTCACCGCGGCCAAGCAGCACACGACTCCGTAACTCGAATGGTCGCCACCAGACTGGGTCAACTAGCGAGCATCACAGAGGATTTGGCCCTACGGTGCGGTGCCAGGGGGCCATCGAGCGAAAGGCTGTCACTGGCATGGCCGGGAAATTCGAGCTGTACAAGGACGAGAGCGGGATGCACCGCTTCCGGCTCAAGGCGAGCAACGGGACGGTCATCGTCACCGGGGACCCGCACGAGAGCAAGGACGAGTGCCTCAGGAGCATCGAGTCGCTCCGCAAGCTCGCGCCGTACGCGGAGCTCAAGGAGGCGGCCGGGTCGCACTGAGGCGGCGCGGTGCGGGAGCGGGTCGGCGATGCAAATCGCCGACCCGCGTTCGCTTCTACGACAGATCCCTTTGGCCGGGTGCACGCCGGGCGCGGACAGAACACCGACATGCGCGTCGTCATCGTCACCGAATCCTTTCCGCCCGAGGTCAACGGAGTCGCCCACAGCGTGCTGCGGACGGCCGAGCATCTGGTCCGCCGGGGCCACCAGCCACTCGTCGTCACCCCCGCACCCGCGCGGGGCGCCGCGTGCCCGCCGCACACCTTCGGCGGCTCCGAAGCGGTGGAGCTGCCGGTGGTGCGCATTCCGTCGGTGCCGCTGCCCGGGTACCCGCAGGTGCGGATCGCGCTGCCGAGCCGGCAGTTGGCGGCCGCCGTCGCCGGGCACCGGCCGGACATCGTGCACCTGGCCAGCCCGTTCGTGCTCGGCGCGCGCGGGGTGCAGGTCGCGGCCCGCCTCGGCGTCCCCGCCGTGGCCGTCTACCAGACCGACCTCGCCGGGTACGCGCACGCCTACCGGGCCGGGCGGGGCCTCGGGGAGGCAGCCGCCTGGCGGCGGATCCGGGCCGTGCACCGGGCCGCGGCCCGGACGCTGGCGCCGTCCACCCCCGCCGCCCAGGACCTCACCGCGCACGGAGTACCCAGGGTGCAGCTGTGGCCGCGCGGGGTGGACTCGGCGCGGTTCCACCCCCGGCACCGGGACGAGGCGCTGCACCGGGCGCTCGCCCCGGGCGGGGAGGTGCTGGTCGGGTACGTCGGGCGGCTGGCGCCCGAGAAGCGGGTCGACCTGCTGGCCGCCGCGTCGGCCCTGCCCGGGGTGCGGGTGGTGGTGATCGGGGACGGGCCGTCCGGGCCCGGGCTGCGGGCCTCGATGCCCGGCGCGGTGTTCCTCGGCCGCCGGACCGGCGAGGAACTGGCCCGCTGTTTCGCGACCCTGGACGTGTTCGTGCACACCGGCCCGCTGGAGACCTTCTGCCAGACCATCCAGGAGGCGATGGCGAGCGGCGTGCCGGTGATCGGCCCGGCCGCCGGCGGCCCGCTGGACCTGGTCGCGCACCACCGGACGGGCCTGCTGGTGCCGCCCCGGGACGGCGCCGCGGTGGCCCGGGCGGTGGCGGAACTGGCCGCCGACCCCGGGCGGCGGGCCGCGTACGGGCGCGCCGGACGGGCCGAGGTGACCGCGCGGACCTGGGAGGCGGTCGGCGACCTGCTGCTGCGGCACTACTCGGAGGTCCTCGCCGAGCACCGCGGCACACCGGTGGCTCCCCCTTCCGCTCCCCCGGCGGTCGTCGAGCCGGTCGCCGTCGTGGAGGAGCTGCCGGCATGACGGACACCGCCGACCGCGAACCGCTGACCATCGTGCGGCTCGCGAACTTCGTCACCCCGGTCTCCGGGGGCCTGCGCACCGCGCTGCGCCACCTCGGTGCCGGCTATCTGGCCGCCGGGCACCGGCCGGTGCTGATCGTGCCCGGGGAGCGGCGCAGCGAGGAGGAGGGCGAGCAGGGCCTGGTGGTCACCCTGCCCGGGCCGGTGCTGCCGGCCAGCGGCGGCTACCGGGTGCTCACCGACCGGCGGGCGGTGGCCGCCGAACTGACCCGGCTGAAACCCGACCGGCTGGAGGTGTCCGACCGCACCACGCTGCGCTGGACCGGCAGTTGGGCCCGGCGGCACGGCGTCCGCTCGGTGATGGTGTCGCACGAGAGCGCCGTCGGGGTGCTGCGCACCTGGGGGCTGCCCCGCCCGCTCGCCGACGCGGCCGCCGACCGGCTCAACGCGGCGACGGCCCGTACGTACGACGCGGTGCTCTGCACCACCGACTGGGCGGCGGCGGAGTTCCGGCGGATCGGCGCGCCCAACCTGGCCCGGGCCCCGCTCGGCGTGGACCTGGACGCGATGCGCCCGCTGCCGCCGGCCGCGCGGGCCCGGGAGCGGGCGCGGTACTGCGGGCCGGACGACGTGCTGCTGGTGCTCTGCTCCCGGCTCTCGGCCGAGAAGCGGCCCGAGCGGGCGGTCGAGGCGCTGGCCGCACTGCGGGCCCGGGGGCTGCCGGCCGTCCTGGTGGTGGCCGGGACCGGACCGCTGCGGGACCGGCTGGCGGCCCGGGCGGAGCGGCTGCGGCTGCCGGTGCGCCTCCTCGGGCACCTGGGCCGGCGGGAGGAACTGGCCCGGCTGCTGGGCTGCGCGGACGTGGTGCTCGCGCCCGGGCCGGTGGAGACCTTCGGGCTCGCCGCGCTGGAGGCGCTGGCCTGCGGGACACCGGTGGCGGTCAGCCGCTCCTCCGCGCTGCCCGGGCTGATCGGCCTGGCCGGGGTGGCCGCCGCCGACACCGGCGCCGGATTCGCCGCGGCGGTACGGGAGTTGCTGGCGCGCCCGGAGCAGGCGCGGCGGGCCGGCGCCCGGGCCCGGGCCGAGCGGTACGGCTGGCCGGCCGCGGTGGCCGCGTTCCTCGCGGCCCACGGCGTGCGGAACCCCGGCGCGGTGGAGGAGGGTTGGGATGAGCGTGCTCGGCACCGGGCGTGACCGGTCCGCGGACGGCCGGCCGGTCACCGGCGGGCCGGTGCGGTTCGTCGCGCTCGGGGACTCGCTGACCGAAGGGGTCGGGGACCCGGTCGGTGAGGGATGGCGCGGCTGGGCCGCCGTCCTGGCCCGGTCGCTGGCACCCGAGGGCGGCGTCGAGTTCACCAACCTGGCGTGCAGCGGCGCCCTGACCACCGACCTGACGAATCGTCAACTCCCTTCCGCGTTGGCGCTACGGCCACGGTTCGCGGCCGTGGTGGTCGGCGGCAACGACACCCTGCGGGCGGGCTTCGACATCCGGCGCACCACCCTGGATCTGGACGCCACCCTGGGCGAACTCTCCAGCCACGGCGCCGTCCTGCTGACCGCCTGCCTACCCGATCCGGGCACCCTGCTCCGCCTGCCCGCGCCGCTGGCCCGACCGCTGGCGCGGCGGATGCAGGCCGTCAACACCGTCGTGCACGCCCTCGCCGCCCGGCACCGGGCGGTGCACCTGCACATCGCCGAGCTGCCCTGGTGCGCGCAGCGTCGGCTGCTCAGTGTCGACCGGCTGCACCCCAGCGCCGAGGGCCACCACCTGATCGCCCGCGGGTTCCACGAGCTGCTCGCCGCCGCCGGCCACCCCCTCGGCCCGCCGCCCGTCGACACCCCCGCCGAGGCCCCACCCGGCCGGGCCGCCGACCTGTGGTGGATGGCCACCCAGGGCACCCGCTGGGTGGCCGCCCGCAGCACCGACCTGCTGCCCGGACTGCTCGCCCTGGCGGCGGCCGAAGGCATCGCCCGGCTGCGCGGGTCCAACGGGCGGCACGACGAGCAGATGGCCCGCGCGGCGGCGCAGGCCCTCGCGTCACTGGGGTGAGGCGGCGAGGGCTCGGCTAGGCAGTGTCGTCAAAGTGATCTTGGCTAGTGGATCATGGTGTGGTGATACGTCGCCATGAACTCTCCGATGCCGAGTGGGGCTTGGTGGAGC
>NZ_JBFBIR010000032.1:0-91303 GCF_040685715.1 Kitasatospora sp. NPDC088264 | reverse complement strand
CAAGACCGACCTCAAGGTGTCGATCACCGTCTCCCTGGGCGACAAGACCCGCGCCGAGACGATCCAGCAGTCGCTGGCCAAGGCCGGTGTTCAGGCCGACGACGTCGTGCGGCGGAGCGTCAGCCGACGTGGACGCGCGGGCGGCGGCTGCGGTCGGGTTCGGCCTCGCGCAGCACCTCGCGGGTGACCGGGGCCACCTCGCCCTGGCCGAACAGGAAGAACCGCAGGAACTGGGCGAAGGGGTTGCCCTCGGTCCACTCGAAGTAGAGGTGCGGCTGCTGCCCGGTGCGGTCCCGGATGGTGAGGGCCAGCGCGGCGATCGCGTTCGGGATGCTGGAGCTCTCCAGTGTCAGCACCCGGTAGCGGCCGTGCAGCACCTCGCCGCGCACGGTCAGCTCGGTCTCGAAGTCGGAGGCGTCCCGGACGGTCACCTCGACGAAGACCAGGTCGTCCTCACCGGGGATGTCGTTGTCGGCGCGGATCTGGCGGATCTTGTCGCGGTACTCGGCGACGTCGCGGCGGGTCGGCTCGTTGGCGATCAGCCGCAGCGGGCGGTGCGCGTAGTCCCTGACGAAACGTTCCGCCACGTCGTCCAGTAGCACGTCGGTGACGCGCAACTCGAAGGCGCGGCGCAGCCGGGAGAGCAGCGAGACCAGGATGATGCCGGCGATGAAGCAGGCGCCGATCTTCAGACCGTCCGGCCGCTCCAGGCAGTTCAGCACGGTGGTGTACAGGAAGATCGCCGCGATGATCGCGAAGGCGGTGGTCCAGCCCCGCTGCTTCGCCTTGTACGCGGCGATGGTGACGGCGATGGCCGCCGAACTGATCAGCACCAGCACACCGGTCGCGTACGCGCCGCCCTGGGCGTCCACGTCGGCGTCGAACAGCCAGGTGACCAGGAAGCCGATCAGGGTCAGCACGATCACCATCGGCCGCACCGCACGCGCCCAGTGCGGGGCCATGCCGTAGCGGGGCAGGTAGCGCGGCAGCAGGTTGAGCATGCCCGCCATGGCGGAGGCGCCGGCGAACCAGAGGATGGCGATGGTGGACAGGTCGTAGACGCTGCCGAAGGTGCCGCCCAGGTACTCGTGGGCCAGGTAGGCGAGGGCGCGGCCGTTCGCGTCGCCGCCGGGCTTGAACTGGTCGGCCGGGATCAGCAGGGTGGTGATGAAGCTGGTGGTGATCAGGAAGCAGCTCATGATCACGGCGGCCGTGGTGAGCAGCTTGCGGGTGCCGCGGATCCGGCCGGTGGGCTTCTCCTCGGTGTCGTCCGGGTCGCCCTCGATGTGCGGCATCACGGCGACGCCGGTCTCGAAGCCGGACAGGCCGAGCGCCAGCTTCGGGAAGACCACCAGCGCCACGCCCACCATGATCACCGGGTTGCCGTGCTGGGCGGTCAGCGCACTGGTCCAGTCCGTGACCACGTGCGGCGCCTCGATGATCTTCCAGATGCCGACGGCCACCACGACCACGTTCAGCGCCAGGTAGACCCCGACCAGGGCCACCGCCAGGCCGATCGCCTCGCTGAAGCCCTTCAGGAACACCGCGCCGAGCAGCGCGACCAGGATCAGCGTGATCAGCACCTGCTTGCCGCCGAGGACGCTGGTCAGGTGCGGGTTCTCCACCAGGTGCGCGCTCGCGTCGGCGGCCGACAGGGTGATCGTGATGAGGAAGTCCGTCGCCGCGAAACCGAGCAGCGCCAGGACGAACAGTTTGCCCTTCCAGAACGACAACAGCCGCTCCAGCATGGCGATCGAGCCCTCACCCCGCGGGCTCTCCTGCGCGACCCGCCGGTAGACCGGCAGCGCGCCCAGCAGGGTGACGACCACCAGCACGATCGTCGCGATCGGCGACAGCACGCCCGCCGCCAGGGCGGCGATGCCCGGCTGGTAGCCGAGCGTGGAGAAGTAGTCCAGGCCGGTCAGGCACATCACCCGCCACCAGCGCCGGCCCTTGTGCGCGCCGGAGTCCCCCGCCTGCGCGCCGCCCTGCGAACCGTCCTGACCGGCCTGCCCGGTGGCCGGCTTGTCCGCCGACACGCCCTCCAGCAGCCAGCCCCGCAACCGTATTCGCGCCGACGACGGTTCCGCCGTCGCCGCCTCCGTCGAACCCGACGAAACCACCTTGCACCTCTTGTTAAAGACCCCGTAAAAGCGCCGTCGGGCGACGGCAGTGCGACAGGCTATGCGACCGGCGTTAAGGACGCGTCATCGCCCCGCGTTAAGAAAGCGTCATTGCTCCGCAGGTCGCGGCGGGTGGTGCGGCCGGTGACAGTGCGCCCGCGACGGGGCTCCGACCGGCGGCACGCGGCGTCGGGGCAGGGCCGCTCCCCCGCCCCGACGCCGCGTGCCGCGAAGGTCAGGCCCGGTAACCGAGGACGGTCATCATGCCCGTCTCCGCGTGGTAGACGTTGTGGCAGTGCACCATCCACAGGCCCGGATTGTCGGCGTCGAAGTCGACGGCGAGCGTCGCGCCCGGCAGCACGATCGCGGTGTCCTTGCGGGGCCCGTCACCGGGCAGCGCGAAGGTATGGCCGTGCAGGTGGACGGGGTGCCACATGCTCGTGGTGTTGCGGAACTCCAGCCGCACCCGCTCCCCCGCCGCCACCGGGTAACGCTGCGCCGGGTCGTACCGGCGGCCGTTGAACGCCCAGTCGCCCTTCGCCATGCCGCCGGTGAGCTCCAGCCGCACCGTCCGGTCCGGCGCCCTGGCGGGCAGTCGCACGCTCGGGTCGGCCTTGAGCTGTGCCGCGCCGAGCAGCCTGCCGTCCAGCTCCGCCGGGCGCACCGAGGCGTCCGGCGCGGCGCCGCCGCCGGTGCGCAGCAGGGCGAGTGCGGCGGCGTTCTTGCCCTCGGCGAGCGCGGTCAGCGGGAAAACGCCGTCCTGGACGGTCACCAGCACGTCGTAGCGCTCGCCCATGCCGAGCAGCAGCGCCTGGGTGGTGGCCGGCTCGACCGGGAAGCCGTCGGTGTGGGTGACGGTCAACTCGTGGCCGCCCAGCGCGACCCGGTAGGCGGTGTCGCCGCCCGCGTTGATCAGCCGGATCCGGACCCGGTCGCCGGGCTTGGCGGTGAAGGTCTCGGGCGCGCCGGCGAGCCGGCCGTTGACCAGGTGGAACGGGTGGCCGACGTCGCCCGCGTCGCCGCCGAGCAGCGCGCTGCGGGCACCCATCAGCATCCGGGACGGGCCGGCGGCGGGCGAGGCGGTGCTCGGGGCGCCGGTTGGAGTGCCGCCCATGGCTGCCATGTCGTGGCCGCCCATCGCCGGGTGGTCCATCCCCGCGCGGTCCATCCCGCCCATGCCCCGGGCGAGTTCGGCGAGCACGGCGTCCGGGGTGCTGCCGTCGACCCCGTCCACCCAGTCGTCCAGGACGACGACCCACTCCTGGTCGTAGCGCAGCGGCTCCCTCGGGTCCTCGACGATCAGCGGCGCGTACAGGCCGCGGTCCTGCTGGACGCCGGAGTGCGGGTGGAACCAGTACGTCCCCGGGTGGGCGAGCGCGAAGCGGTACTCGAAGCCGGCGCCCGCCCGCACCGCGTCCTGGGTGAGCCCGGGTACGCCGTCCATGTCGTTGCGCAGCGCGAGGCCGTGCCAGTGCAACGAGGTGGGCTGCGGAAGGTGGTTGGCGAGACTGACGGCGAGCGTCTCGCCGACCGTGGCGCGCACCGCCCGGCCGGGCAGGCGGTCGCCGTACGCCCAGCTGCGGACGGTGCGTCCGCCCAGGTCGAGCGTCGTCTCGGTGGCGGTGAGCGCGACCTTCCGCTCCGGCCCAGGCCCGCGCCGCGCCTCGGCGGCGGCGACCTCGGGGCCGCCGGGGGCAACGAAGCCGCCCGGGGTGGTGGGGGCGGCGCCCCCATGGTCCATGCCCTTCATCGGATCGGCGGAACAGGCGGCGAGCAGACCGGTGCCGGCGGCGGCGAGCGCCGCGCCGAGCACGGTACGACGGGTGGGTGTGCGCATGACGGAGTGCACCTCGTGCGGTGGGTGTGGGTGAGCAGGACGTCGCGACGGCCGTCCCGCCCGCGCCGGAGCGCGGACCCGGGGCGGCCGGCGTACGCCTACTGACGCAGCACCGACAACCGGGCGAGGAGGATCCGCCCGCCTCCGGGCGGCGGCAACGCGCGAACGGCCCGCAGCAGCCGGGCCCTCACCTCGGCGGCGGCGTCACCGCCGTGCCGCAGCAGGGGGCCGGCGGCGAGGAGCAGCAACGTCCAGCCGGCGAGCACGGCCAGACACACCGTCATCGGATCCATGCCGTCGGCCGCCGCGGTGTGCACCGTCTCCCCGGCGCCCGCCGGGTGACCGGCGCTCACGGCGTGCCGCGTCGGCCCGTGGTCCGTCCCGTGCTCCACCCCGTGCCCGCCGGCGGCCGGATGGCCGAGCGTGTGCATCGTCACGATGCCGAGCAGGAGCGCCGCGAGGAGCAGCAGGCGCAGGGCCCGGGGGACGGTCGGACGCGGCTCCGCCATCGTCCACCTCCCGACCGACCTCGCCACCAGTTACCCCCGCAGGGTATCCCGAGCCGCGCCCACCGGCCGAGCCGGGGCTGGTCGCCCGGCCCATGCCCTCCCCACCGCCGGAAGATCGATCCGTTAGCATCCGTCAGCAGTTTGTCGACACGGACCCGGGCGGCGCGCCGGCCCGGGAGCTCATCAGCGGGGGAAAGACATGGCAGGTCCTGATCTGGCCTTGGAGTTCAAGGTCAACCCAGCCGAACTGGACGGCTGCGGACAGAGCGCTCAGCACATCGGCGGTCTCATACCGGGCGAGACCTCGAAGATCACCGATCCGTGCAACCAGGCCGCCGGGGGCCTGAAGGGCTGGCTCACCGCCGCCGCCATCCAGAACTGCGGCACGAACTGGAAGACGCTGCTGGACAAGCTCGGCGGCGACATGGGCGACGTCGGCACCAAGCTCGCCACGTCGGCCGCCTACTACCGCCAGGTCGAGAAGGACATCCACGGGAGCATGCGGAACCCGGCCGCACCGGTCCCCGACGAACCGGACCCCTTCAGCACGACCTTCGTCCCGGGCCCCGTGAAGCCCGCCGGCGCGAAGGCGGCCGAGTAGGCGATGGACATCAAGACCCTCCACGACGCCGACCTCATCAACCTCACCACCGCGAAGACCGCCTTCGACACCCTGGCCACCGCCTTCGGCCAGCACGTGGAGAACTGGCAGCACGAGGTCGTCGACCGGCTGAACCACTCGCAGTGGACCGGGAACGCCGCCGGTCACGCCCAGGCCCGGATCCAGCTCCTGGAGAACGAACTCCAGGCCGCCCAACAGGAGATCGGCCTCGTCAGCAGGGCCTTGCACGACGCGGCCGAGGGCTTCGCCGCCGCCCAGGCGCACCTGATCAACGCCCTCGACGACGCCAAGACCCACAAGCTGACCGTCGCCGCCGACGGCGGGATCACCTGGGACAACGACCCCGGATCCGCCACCTTCGCCGGCACCGACGCCGAGTCGCAGGCCCAGCAGATCAGCAGCCGGATCACGGCCGCGCTCACCGAAGCCGCCCACGCGGACCAGACGATCAGCGCCCGGCTCGCCCACCTGGCCGGCAACGCGAGCGACGGCACCGGGCTCGACGCCGCCACGGCGAAGACCGACCTGGCCGCCGCGAACGCGCTCGAACAGGTCCCCGCCGCCGGCACCGACCCGAACAGCGTCAAGGGCTGGTGGAACGGCCTGACCGACGAGCAGCAGCACCGGATGATCCTCAACCACCCCGATCAGGTCGGCGCCCTCGACGGCGTCCCCGCACTCGCCCGGGACCAGGCCAACCGGATCAACCTCCAGCGCGGCAAACAGGACCTCCAACACCAGCTCGACAGCCTCGGCCCGGAGCCGAAGCACTACCTGTCCGTCGCCGAGACCAACGGCGGGCCCGTCCAGAACCCCGACTACACGGAGTGGAAGCAGAAGCGCGACGACCTCGAAGACAAGCTGAAGGGCGTGACGGCCATCGAGAACCGGCTGAACACCCCGGTCAACGCCGAACACCCGCCCACCTTCCTGCTGGGCTTCGACACCAACGGCAAGGGCCACGCGATCATCGCGGCCAACAACCCCGACACCGCCGACAACGTCTCCACGTACGTACCCGGCACCGGCGCCCGGCTCGGCAGCATCGGCAGTGACATCAACCGCTCCGATCTGATGGTCCAGTCGGCCAACACCGCCGACAAGAACTCGAAGACCACCTCGTCGATCACCTGGGTCGGCTACGACGCGCCGCAGACGATCATCCCCGAGGCCGCGGACGACAAGTACGCGAAGAACGCGGAGGACAAGCTGCACACCTTCGAGACGGGACTCCACGCCACGCACGAGGGGAAGCTGTCGAACAACACCATCCTCGCCCACAGCTACGGCACCACGACCGTGGGCTACGCCATGCGCGACAAGGGCCTTCCCGTCGACAACGTCGTCCTCATCGCCAGCCCCGGCTGCGGCGTCGAAAACGCCAAGGACCTGAACATCGACCCGTCCCGCGTGTACGTGGCGCAGAGCCCGGCCGACGCGATCGGCTGGGCCGCCGCCACCGACCCCGGCGGGATGACGGACAACATCGTCGACAACGTCGCCGGCTCGTGGGGCCTGGGCGACGGTGACCACCACCTGATCCACGGCCGACAGACCACCGTCCCCCAGTTCGGCGCGCAGATCCTGCCCACCGACCCCAAGGCGGGGCACTCGGACTACTGGAACGAGAATTCGCCCACCCTGACCTCCATGGGGGAGATCATCGCCGGAAAGCGGGCCTCATGAGCACCACCGAGCACACCCCGCTGATCAAACGGGTCACCGCCACCGCCGTACTGGCGGTCGCCGTACTGGCCCTGAACGCCTGCGGCGTGCAGACCTTGAACGAGCGGTCGAAGTCCACGATCACACTCGACCAGGCCAAGAAGCAGATCGACACCTATCTCGCCGACACCCTGGCCAAGCTGCCGGTCAAGCCGACGGCGAGCTCGGGCGATTTCTTCGACATGGAATGCGACGCCAACGACATCGGCCCGCACGGCAGGAAGCAGACCCATCGGGGATACGACTTCGAGGATCTCCCCCTGTCCGGCAGGACGGAGGTCGCGGACGCCTTCCGCGTCTACCTGACGGGACAAGGCTTTCAGCCGGTCGAGGACCCGCCCGGCTTCCATCCCGGCTGGGTGAAGCTGAAGAACCCCAAGGACAACTTCCTCGCCGTCCTGGACGGCGCCACGGACTCGAGCCGCCTTCTCAAGCTGACCGTCAGCTCCCCCTGCGTCTGGCCCGACGGCACCCCGCCGGCCTGATCCGAGCCGCCACACCGGGGCCGCACCCTCCGGAGGGTGCGGCCCCGGCACGTCCGCCCGCGCCGACCCCGGAACAAACCCCGAGGAACGTCCCCTAAGGGCGTAGACGCGCCCGGGGGCGGGCATGGCTGGATCGTGGAACCCCGAGCAGCAGCCGTGAGAAGGTGTCGGCCATGAAGGTGATCGAGTTCGTCCTCAATGTCATTTGGCTGATCTTCTGCGGTATCTGGATGGCTATTGCCTATACCGTCGCCGGAATCATCTGCTGCGTGCTGATCGTGACCATCCCGTTCGGCGTCGCGTCCTTCCGGATCGCCGGGTTCATCCTCTGGCCGTTCGGGCGGACGACCGTGGAGAAGCCGGGTGCCGGGGCGGCGTCCTGCGTCGGGAACGTCATCTGGCTGATCTTCGCGGGCTGGTGGCTGGCGATCGCGCACCTGGTGACCAGCATCCCGCTGTTCCTGTCGATCATCGGCATCCCGTTCGGCTGGGCGAACCTCAAGATGATCCCGATCTCCCTCATGCCGCTCGGCCGCGAGGTCGTCCCCACCGACCAGGCCTGGGGCGCCCGGTAACCGCAGGAGAAGCAGCCGCAGGACGAACGGCCCCGGGCCGGCGGAAGAACCGCCGGCCCGGGGCCGTTCGGCGTGTGCGGGCGGGCTCGGACCGGGCGGCGGTGGGGCGGCGGCCCGTCGACCGGTTGCGGGTCGGGTCAGAGGCCGAGCAGGCGCACGGCCTCCGCGCGCATCTCGACCTTGCGGACCTTCCCGGTGACGGTCATCGGGAACTCCTCGACCACGTGCACGTACCGCGGGATCTTGACGTGGGCGAGCCGGCCGGCGCAGTAGGTGCGGACGGTGTCGGCGGTGAGCGGCTCGGCGCCAGCGCGCATGCGGATCCACGCCATCAGCTCCTCGCCGTACCGGGCGTCGGGCACGCCGACGACCTGGACATCGAGGACGTCGGGGTGGGTGTACAGGAACTCCTCGATCTCGCGCGGGTACAGGTTCTCGCCGCCGCGGATCACCATGTCCTTGATCCGGCCGGTGATGGCGAGGTAGCCGTCCTGGTCCATGACGGCGAGGTCGCCGGTGTGCATCCAGCGGGCGGCGTCGACGGCCTCGGCGGTGCGCCCGGGCTCGCCCCAGTAGCCGAGCATGACGGAGTAGCCGCGGGTGCAGAGTTCACCGGGCTCGCCACGCGGGACGGTCCGGCCGGTGGCCGGGTCGACGACCTTGACCTCCAGGTGCGGGCCGACCCGGCCGACGGTGGAGACCCGGCGGTCGACCGTGTCGTCGGCGCGGGTCTGGGTGGAGACGGGCGAGGTCTCGGTCATGCCGTAGCAGATGGCGACCTCGGCCATGCCCATCCGGCCGATGACGTCCTTCATCACCTCGGCCGGGCAGGGGGAGCCCGCCATGATGCCGGTGCGCAGGCTGGTGAGGTCGTGGCGCGCGAAGTCCGGGTCGGCGAGTTCGGCGATGAACATGGTGGGCACCCCGTACAGCGAGGTGCAGCGCTCGGCGGCGACGGCGGCCAGGGTGGCGCCCGGGTCGAAGGAGGGTGCGGGGATCACCGTGCAGGCGCCGTGGGAGATGGCCGCGAGGTTCGCCATCACCATGCCGAAGCAGTGGTAGAACGGCACCGGGACGCAGATCCGGTCCTGCTCGGTGTAGTTGAGCAGTTCGCCGACGAAGTAGCCGTTGTTGAGGATGTTGTGGTGCGACAGGGTCGCGCCCTTGGGGGAGCCGGTGGTCCCGGAGGTGTACTGGATGTTGATCGGGTCGTCCGGCGCCAACTCCCGCTGCCGCTGCGCGAGAAGGCCGGGGTCGGCGCGGCGCCCGGCGGCGAGCAGGGCGTCCCAGTCGGGGCCGCCGATCAGCACCCTGCGCTCCAACTCGGGGCACCGGGGCCGCACTTCCTCGATCATTCCGGCGTAGTCGGAGGTCTTGAAACGCTCGGCCGCGACCAGCAGGCGGATCCCGGCCTGGTTCAGCACGTACGCCAACTCGTGCGAGCGGTAGGCCGGGTTGATGGTGACCAGGATCGCGCCGAGCTTGGCGGTGGCGTACTGGGTGAGCGTCCACTCGGCGCAGTTGGGCGCCCAGATGCCGACCCGGTCGCCCTTGGCGATGCCGAGGTCGAGTAGGCCCAGGGCCAACGCGTCGACGTCGGCGGCGAGTTCGGCGTACGTCCAGCGGCGGGCGGTGGCCCGGTCGATCAGGGCGTCCCGTTCGGGGAAGGCGCGCACCGCGCGGTCGAGGTTCTCCCCGATGGTGTCGCCGAGCAGCGGCACGTCCGAGGTGCCGGAGGCGTAGCTGCGCGGGGTCGGCGTGGTCGGCACGTTCTGGCTCCTGGGTGGGCGCGTGCGGGTCGGACCCCATGGTCTCCACCGCGTGCCCCGCGCCGCCACCCCCGAACGGGGGTGCGGACACGATGCTGGGGCCGTCCGTCGGGTGCGACGGACGGCCCCAGCAGTCGGGTCAGGCGTTGACGCAGGTGTTGCCGAAGGCCGGGTTGAGGATGCTGATGATGCCGATCGAGTTGCCGCAGACGTTGGCCTCGAGGTTGATCGGGATCTGGATCTGGTTGCCGGAGAGCACACCGGGGGAACCGAACGCGACACCGTTCGCGGTGGCGTCGCCCGCGGCGGCGGTGCCGGCACCGGCCAGGACGGCCACGGCGGCGAGTGCGGTGGCGGCGAGGGTGGTACGAATACGCATTGCGTCACTCCTTGTGAGGGCAGCGAACATCCATGTGACGAACACACTCGCACCGATCGAACTCGATGGCAGGCCGGGAACGGCCGAATTGGTCACTCAGAGGGCGTGTCGTCCTCCCGCTCCCCCGGCTCCGGCCCCGCGGACCCGGACGCGCTCACCCATTCCAGCAGGTCCCGGGCCGGTTCGAGCCCCGGTTCGGCCGCCACCGCGCGGTGCAGCAGTCCGAGCGCGAACGCCCCGTCGCCGGCCGCCAGCGCCGCCAGCGCCCGGTTGTAGTCGATCCGAGCGGCGTAACGCAGCCGGAACAGCACGCCGAGATCCTCCCGGCAGGACGGACAGCGCAGGCCCTGCGGGTCCGCCGGGACGGCGCACTGCGGGCAGAGCACCTCGATCGGCGGAACGTCGGCAGCCCGCCCGCCGATCGGGTGCACGTCGGCCGGGGACAGCTCGGACCGGTACACCTCGGACGGAGGTACCTCGGACGGAGTCACGTTGGAGTTCATCGCGGACCGGCCTCCTCCGGGCGGACCGGGCCGAGCGACTCCGCGAGCGGCTCGCTGCCCAGCTCCCGCTGCGCCTGCGCGTACAGCGCCAGCAGCGCCGAGCTGTGCTGGTTGGCGGCCTCCATGTTGGCCGACTCCACCGCCTCGTCCAGCCCGCGCAGCTCGGCCATGATCCGCTGGGCCAGCGCCGGCGAGACCATGTTCTGGTTGACGTAGACGTTGCACATGGTGAGCATCCGGAAGGTGTGCCCGAGCGAGTCGCACAGCTCGTCGGCCCGCTGGGCGGCGCGCATGGCGCCCTCCCAGTCGGCCGCCTCGCGGCGCAGCCGCAGGTCGGCGGCCACCGACCGCAGCCGGTCGAGGTCGCTCGGGTCGAGGTGCTTCTCGCAGTAGTAGATGAACAGGCTGAGGTACGCCTCCGAGCCGCGCACCCAGCGCTGGGCCTTCAGCTGGCGCTGGGCCCGCTCCAGCGCCTCGTCCACCGACTGGCCGCGGGTCTGGCCGGCGGCCAGGTCGTCCAGGCTGTCCATGAGGCGCTGCGCCTCGCGCATCTCGGCCTCGGTGAGCTCGCCGCCCCAGCGGTCGGTGAAGGTCTCGATCTGCCGCTGCTGCTCCTCGACCTGGACCTTGAGCTCGGGGTCCAGGGTGACGCGCTCCAGCTTGACGGTCTTCTCGCCGCCGCCCTGGATCCGCACCGACAGGGTGATGGTGCGGTCCCGGTCGAGACCGAAGGACACCTCCACCGGGGTGCGGCCGCCGAGCCCGGCGGGCAGCCGCAGGGTCAGGTGGCCGATCAGCTCGTTCTGCTGGGCGATCTCGTGCTCGCCCTCGTAGACCGCGATCTCCAGCCGCTGGCGGCCGCTGCCGGAGACCACGAACTCGCGGCTGACCGGCGAACTGGTCGGGTAGCTGGTGTTCTTGGGGATGATGACGGCCAGTCGGCCGTCGTTGAGCTCGATGCCGAGGTTCTTCGGGGTGATGTCGAACGGGTTGGTGACCTGCATCAGCTCGCCGCAGCCCTGGCAGGCCTCGCTGCCGGGCGGGTTGACCACGCCGCAGGCCGCGCAGCGCAGGCCGACGTCCTCGGCGGCGGTCGAGCCGACCCTGGTCTGACCGGGTGCGGCGGAGTTGAGTGCCTCGCCGCACAGTTCGCAGGCGGTGACGCCGGGGGCGGCGGGTGTGCCGCAGCGCGGGCAGTTGTCGCTGCGCACGGCGGTGGCCGCCTGGGACTGCGCCGGGATGGCCGCGCCGGCGGCCGAACCTCCCAGCTCCTGGCCGCACTTGGGGCAGGCTCCGGCCTCGGCGTCGACCGGGAGGTGGCAGCCGGTGCAGGAGACCCGGGGCCCGCCGAGCAGCGTGGTGGCGCAGTTGGCGCAGTTGGAGGCGGAGAGGTCGCCGGGGGCCCGGCACTCGGGGCACTCCACCTCGCCGACCAGCGCGGACTGCACGGCCGCGCCGAGCGCCACGCACTGCATCGGGTTGACGCCGCGCCGGATCCGGCGCGGCCCGAAGACCTCGCCGAGCCGCCGGGCCACCAGCGGGATCGCGGTGGAGCCGCCGACCAGCACCACCTCGTCGATGTCCCCGACGGTGAGGTTGGCCTGCATGATGGCCTTGTGGGTCAGCTCGATGGTGCGTTCGATCTGGGCCTCGATCAGCTCCTCGAAGCGGGCCCGTTCGAACTCCGTCTCCAGCACCAGCTGGCCGGCGCCGAGGCCGGGCAGGATCACCTCGGAGGCCTCCTGGTGGGAGAGCTCGATCTTGATGGTCTCGGCCGTGGAGGCGATCTTGGGGCGGTCCCGCAGGTCGGGCTGGTAGTCCGCGCCGTACTCCTCGCGGATGTCCTCCAGCAGTGCGGTGGTGATGGCCCGGTCGAAGTCGTCGCCGCCGAGCAGGTTGTCGCCCTCGATGCCGAGCACCGAGACCGAGCCGGGGACCAGCAGCAGGATGGAGATGTCGAAGGTGCCGCCGCCGAGGTCGTAGACCAGGACGGTCCGGCCCTCGTCGCCGGCCTCGGAGGTGATCCCGTAGGCGAGCGCGGCGGCGGTCGGCTCGTTGATGATCCGCAGCACGTGCAGGCCGGCCATCCGGCCCGCCTCCTGGGTGGCGGCGACCTGCCGTTCGCCGAAGTACGCGGGGACGGTGATGACGGCCCGGTGGAAGGGCTCGCCGAAGCGCTGCTCGGCGTCCTCCTTGAGGCGGTGCAGGATGATCGCGGAGATCTCGATCGGGGTGTAGGAGCGGCCGTTGAACCAGACGTTGACGTCGCCGTCGGTGCCTGCCGTGACCTTGTAGTCGACCTCCTTGAGGGCGGCCTGGACCTGCGGGTCCTTGAACTTGCGGCCCATGAAGCGCTTGACCGAGCGGATCACGTTGGCGCCGTCGATGGCGACCCGGCTGCGCGCCGTGGAGCCGACCAGCAGTTCGCCCTTGCGGCCGCTGCCGACCACGGAGGGCGTGGCCTCCTGGTTCTGCCGGTTGAAGATGATCTCCGGCTCGCCCCGGCGCAGGTGGGCCACCACCGAGTTGGTGGTGCCCAGGTCGATGCCGAGTGTGCGGTACATGTCGTTCCCCTCTTGCCCCTCGTGGTCCTGGCTACTTCTTCCGCTTGCGCCGGCCGCCCGCGGCCGTTCCCTTCCGGCGGGCCCGGGGCGGGGCCGCCGTGGCCCGGGCGGCGGGGTTCACCGGCGCGACGGCGGGTTCGGTGCCGCCGTCCTCCAGCTCGGTGTCCGCACCCTCGGCTTCCGTGGGCCCGGGGTCCGCAGGTTCGGGATCCGCCGGTGCGGGATCCTCGGTGGGCCCGGCCTCCTCGGCCTCGGCCTGCTCCGGTGCGGGCTCCAGGGCCCGCTCGACGTCCTCCGCGAGGACCGGCTCCCCCACCGGGGCGGGCTCGGGCACCGCGGCGACGACGACCTGGGCGCGGCGCAGCACCTCCTCCTCCCAGAAGAACCCGGTGACCACCGTCCGGACGACCGTCTCCGGCGCCACTCCGGGACGCGGCTCGGTGCCGACGATCTCGGTCAGCGCCGGGTCCGCCGCCAGCCCCTCCAGCCGCATCGGGCGCACCCCGGCCTTGGCGAGGCGGCCGAGCAGCCGCCGGCGGGTGGCCTCGATCCCGGTGCCGCGCCCGAGCAGCACCAGCTCCCGGTCCAGGCCGAGCGCGGCGAGGGCGTCGTCCACCTCGACCAGGATGCCCAGCAGGTCCCGCTGGGTGGCTCGGGCGGTCTGCGCCTCCTCGGCCCGCAGGCGCTGCAGGAGGGAGGCCCGGTACAGCAGTTGGCTGAACGCCTGGTCGAGGTCGACCTCCAGGGCGCGCTGCGGGACGTCCAGCGGCCGGTGGCCGGCGGGCGCGGGAGCGGTCGGCGTGTCGGTCATTCGGGTACCTCGATCTGCGGCAGCACGGACAGGTCGGCCGCGTAGCGGGCGGGGACGGGCGGTTCGGGGTCGGCGCCGCCGGGGGCGGGTTCGGCGAAGTCGGCCGCCGCCTCGGCCCGGTGCAGCACCAGGAGGGCGGCGGCGGGCGGCAGCGGCGGGCGTTCGACGACCAGCAGCGGTTCGGCGAGGGCGGGCGCCAACAGTTCGGCGGCCTGGTCGACCGGCTCCGGCGGCAGGGGCCGCTGGAGGTCCAGCTCCAGCCGCCGGTCGGGGTTGCGCAGCAGGGCGGCGGCGTCCTGGATCTGCTGGCGGCTGTAGCGGCCGGCCTTCATCGCCGGGCCGACGGCGAGGTTGATCTCGCGCACGCCGGCCGTGAGCGCAACGCCCAGGACCTCGTACGGCGACGGTTCGTGCAGTGGCATGGCGGGCGGCTTCTCTCCTCACGGCTGACGGGGGCTCAGGGGTCGGTTGTGGCTCAGGGATTGGCTGCGACTGCGGATCAGGAACGGGTGCATGGGCTACGACGACGACGGCGGCGCCGCGGTTGCCGTCAGCGCAGCGCGCCGATCCTCCGTTGCAGGGCGCGCAGGTCGCGGTCGTCCGGGTTGTACTCGACGGCCTTGCCGATCAGCGAGCGGGCCTCCCGGAACTGGCGCAGGTTGGCCCGGCTGACGGCGTAGGAGCTGTAGACGACGCTGAGTTCGACGTGCAGCTTGGCGACGTCCTCCGGGGTGCGGGAGAGCGCGAGCGCCTCCTCCAGCAGCCGGATCGCGTCGCGGTAGCGGTGGGCCTCGTAGTGGCCGATGGCCTCGCCGCGCCAGACGCTGACCATCAGGCGGCGGATCTCGTCCGAGTCGTCGTAGGACCGGGCCTTCTGGAGCATGGCGGCCTGGGTGGTGAACGGGCTGCCCTGGAGGTTGTCCAGCATGTGGTTGGCCAGCATCACGGCGACCCGGCGCGGGGCCTCCTCCTCGGTGTCGCCGTCCCATTCCGGGTCGGCGCGCAGGGCTTGCGCCATCCGGTCGACGGCGAGGGCGCGGTGGTCCGCGAAGGCGGCGATGCGGGAGAGGTGGCGCAGCACGAAGGCGAGGCCGAGCCGGTGGTCCGGGTCGGGGTTGAGCGCGATCAGCTCCCGCCACGCGTCGGCGGCCTCCTCCAGTTCCGCTTCGGGGGCGTCGGGGCGGCTGAGCTGGCCGGCCCGGTTGCCGAGGGCGGCCTCCAGGAAGTGGACGGCGGTCGGGTCGCCGGGGGCGAGTTCCATGCTCTTGCGCAGCAGGACCAGGGCGCGGGGGTAGTCCTTGTCCTCGTTGTTGATCTTGCGGGCCCACTGCGCGTAGGTGGCGCCGAGGTCGCCGCGCACCTCGGGGTGGTCGGGGGCCAGCGCGAGGGCCTTCTCCAGGAGTTCGGTGGCGCCCGCCTGGTCGTCGTCGCTGCTCTTGAGCAGGGCGCGGGCGGCCCGGACGCCGGACTCGGCGGCGATCGCGGGCGCGTCGGCGGGCAGGACGGCGCCGGGCACGGCCCGGGCGCGGGTGAGGCAGTCCAGGGCCTCGCGCCAGTCCTGGTTGCGGTGGTGCTCGCGGGCCTCGCTGACCAGGCTCTCGCCGAGCAGGTCCCGCCAGCCCGTTCCGCGTTCGGCCTCGGGCACCGCGTCCAGGGCGCCGACGGCGGCGGCCTGGCGGCCCTGGAGGAGCAGGTAGCGCTGCGGGCCGAGGTCGCCGAACAGGCCGAGGGCCCTGGTCAGCGGGTGCCCGTCGGGGTTTTCCGGCTGCCGCCAGGCCCGTACGGCCTCGTCGAACCCGGCTGCCCAGGCTGCGAGTTCGGGCTCCTGGCGGAGCAGCCGGTCGAGCGCGGGGCCGAGGGCGAGGCGCCGGGCGGGGCGGCCGGGCAGGGCGATCCGGACGCCCTCCTGGGCGAAGGCTTCGGCGCTGTGCGCCTCCATGCCGAGGCGCAGGGTCCAGGCGGTGACCTCGTCGCCGGTGCGGCCGGCGGCCCGGTCCAGGGCGCGCAGGTCCTCGCGGAGGCGGTCGGTGAGCGCGCCGCGGGCGGTGGACATCCGCTGCGGTTCGGCCGGGCGGCCGGTGATCCGGGCGGACTCCGCCCACAGGTCGGGCTGGTGCAGGGCGGCGACCAGGCAGCCGAGCGTCCAGGTCCAGATCCGCTCGTCCGGCCCGGCGCCGTCCGGGCTCTCCGGGGCTTCCGGGCCAGCCTGGAGGGAGACCGCGAGCCGGTAGCCGGCCAGGCCGAGCGCGTGCAGCAGCCGGGGGTGGGCCGGGTCCTTGAGCAGCAGGGCGTGGTAGCCGTCCCAGGCCTCGCGGTGGCGGCCCTCGACGGCGTGCTGGTGGGCCTCGTGCTCGGCGAGCAGGACGAGCGCGGCGGCGGCCTGCGGCCGGCCCGGGGCGAGGGTGAGGGCCTGGCGCAGGTCGCCGGCCGCGCGTCCGGGCTCCCCGGCGTCGAGGGCGGCGCCGGCCCGGCGGATCAGGACGGCCCCGCGCGCGGCGGCCGCGTCCGCCGGCAGGTCGGCCAACGCCTCGTCCAGTCGGCCGAGTTCGGCCCGCAGCAGGGCGAGGTCCAGCCGTGCGGGCGCGGCGGCGGGGCTGTCGCCGAGGGCCTGCGCCCAGGCGGCGAGGACGGGTTCGGCCTGCTCGGGCACCCCGGCCCGGCGGGCGCAGTCCAGGACGGCGCGCAGTGCGGGGCCGACGCAGCGCACGCAACGCGGCGAGGCGTCGTCGGCGGGGCGGTGCAGGTGGGCGGCGCAGACCTCCCGGCCGCAGCCGGCGCAGGTGCCGGTGGCGGGGACGGGGCAGGTGCCGGTGGCGGTGGCGGTGGCGGGGGCGGGGCAGATGGCGCAGTCGGCCGTCGCGGGCGGGGGCTGCGGCGGTTCGGGGGCCTGGCCGGCGGTCAGGAAGTGGCGGTACCAGTCCAGTGCGGCGGCCCAGTTGCCGGCCCGTTCGGCGAGCAGCGCCCGCAGCCGGGCGAGGGCCGGGTCACCGGCCGGGTCGGGGGCGAGCGGGGCGAGCAGGGCGATGGTCTGGACCGGACGGCCGGTCAGCAGGGCGGCGGCGGCCAGGTGGTAGCGGTCGCGCGGCCCGGTGGCGGCGTCGAGCAGGGTGCCCAGCGGTTCGGTGGAGCCCCCGGCCAGGGCGAGGGCGGCGCGCAGCCGGGCCTGCCGGTGGGTGACGGAGCCGGGCAGGGTGTCGGCGAGGGCGAGGGCGGCGGCGGCCCGCTCGCGGGGTTCGGGCCGGTCGCGGCCGGTGATCAGCAGGTGCGCGGCCTCGCGCAGGGCGGCCTCGCGCAGCGCGGCCCGGTAGCCGGGGGCGGCCGGGTGGTCGGCGGCGGCCTGCTGCCAGAGCTCCCGGGCGGCCACCGGGTCGTCGGCCAGCCGGGTGCGGGCGAGCCGGTCGCGGGCCAGGGCCTGCCGTTCGCGCAGGTCCTCGTCGTGCAGCGGCTCCCAGCGGGCGAGGGCGCCGGCCGGGTCGTCGGTGCGGGCAAGGGCGAGACCGTGGTGGAAGGCGGCGATCCGGGCCCAGCGGGAGTCCGGTTCGACGTCCGCCTCGGCGCCGAGGACGGGCGCGGCCTCGGCGGCCTGCCCGGCGGCGAGCAGGGCCGCGCCGAGCCGGACCCGGGCGGGGCGCCAGTCGGGGGCGAGGCCGAGGCCGGTGCGGTAGTCGGCGGCCGCCTCGGCGGGGCGCGCGGCCCGCTCGTGCACCAGGGCGAGGCCGAACCGGGCCGGGGCGAAAGAGGGTTGGACGGTCAGGGCGGCGGTGAACTGGTCCCGGGCCTGGTCGTCGGCGCCGAGCAGCAGGGCGAGCCTGCCGAGGGCGTAGCGGGGGCGGGCGTCGCCGGGGGTCTCGGTGGCGGCGGCCGCGAGGTCGGACCAGGCTGCGTCGGTGGCGCCGAGCCGCTGCCGGGCCAGGCCCCGGAAGAGCAGGCTCTCGGTGCGCAGCGCCGGGCCGCGCCCCCACGGGGAGGGCTCGCCGGGGCCCCGGCGCAGCGCCTCGTCGAAGGCGGCGACGGCGGGTTCGTCCTGGTACAGGGTGAACAGCTGGGCGCCCCAGCGGAACCAGAGTTCGCCGCTGCCGCCGGGGGCGGCCGCGGCGAGCAGGGTCTCGGCCTCGGCGGCGCGGTCGGTGCCGCGCAGCAGGGCGGCCCGGGCCAGGACCGGCCAGTCCCGGCCGGGCAGTGCGGCCAGCGACCGGGTGGTGGCGCTCTCGCGCTGCTCGGGGGAGCCCTCGTGGCAGAGCCGTTGGAGCCAGTCCGTGGCGCGGGCGGCGGCTGCGGCCTCCTCACCGGGTTCGGCGCCGTCGGCGGTGGCCTGGAGGAAGGCGAGCAGCGGCCCGAGGTCGCCCTCGGGGGCGGATATCCGCTCCTCGGCGAGGCGGTGCAGGCTCCACCGGGGCAGTTGCCGGGCCGGGTCGGCGAGCAGCGGGAAGGCCTCACGGTGCAGGGCGAGGGTGGCCTGCTGGTCGCCGGTGGGGACGGTGGCCTCGGCCTGGCCGAGCAGGGCGAGGCCGCGTTGCGGGCGCAGTTCCTCGGGGCCGGCGGCGAGCCGTTGGGCGAGGCGCGCGTAGCGGCGACGGGCCTGCGGGGCCTTGCCGGCGGCGAGCCGTTCGGCGGCCGCGGCCAGGGCCTTGGCCACGGCCTGGGCGTCCAGGCTCCGTCGGCGGCGGGCCAGTACGACGGCTGCCGCACCGGCCAGTGCCACCACGATCAGCAGCACCGCGAGCTGCACCATGCACCGTCCCCCTGCGTCTGGAAATACGCCACTCGATGATCAACACGCGGTGTGTGATCATGACTTGACGCTGATTCGATGTTGCTCGGGCGCCCATCAGAATAGGCCCTCCACCGGACAGACGAACAGAATTGAGCACTATCCTGGGCGACGCAGCGGAAGCGGTGCGAGAACCACCGCGCGGGAACCGGCCCGAGGCCGGGTCAGGGCGAACAGGCCAACAGGGTCCAGTCGGGGGATGCGTGTCCGAGTCGCGTTGGGTGCCCGGGCTCCGGTTCGGGCCGGAGTTCGACCCCGAGCAGTACGAGCTCCTGGAATTCCACCACCGGGGCGGCGAGGCCGAGGTGTGGCGGGCGGTGCGGACCGGCCACAGCGGGCTCAAGGAACTCGTCGCCGCGAAGATCATGCTGGAGCGCGACCCCTCCGAGGTGCGGCGCTGGCTCGGCCGCTGGGACGACGTCTCGCACAACGCCCACCGCCTGGACGTGACCGACCTGGTGGTGCCCAGCTTCCTGCTCGGCCCCTCCCCGCACCGGCCCGGCGCCGCGCCCTCCGCCGGGCTGCTCGGCTACCAGATCTCCCCCTGGGTCGAGGGCGTGCCGCTGCACACCTGGGCCCGCACCCAGCGCGGCGGCCCGGCGGCGGTGGCCGAGGTGCTGGCCCGGCTCTGCCGGATCGTCGACGAACTGCACCGCAAACGCTGGGTGCACCGCGACATCTCCCCCGCCAACGTCCTGGTGGACGCCCAGAACCAGGTCAAACTGATCGACCTGACCTTCCTGGCCCCGCTCGACCACACCCTCACCGTCGCGGTGTTCACCCCCGGGCACGTCCCGCCGGAGGCCGAGCAGGTCGGCGGCTTCCCCACCACCGCCAAGGACCTGTTCGCGGTCGGCACCCTCGCCCGCACCCTGCTGCTGCCCGACCACGGCCGGCTCGACCACCGGCTCGCCGCCGAACAGGCCCGCGCCGAACTCCTGGCCGCCGGCTACGGCGAGGACCTGGCGCGCTGGGCCTGCGAACCGCTCGCCCGCGAACCGGACCGCCGCCCCTCCCCGCTCGGCCCCTGGGTGGGCCGCGGCCGCGAACTCCTGCGCTCCCGCCGGCCGGTGGCGCGCACCGCGGGCCTGGCCGTCCTGCCCGACCGGGCCGGCCGGCCGCTGCTGGTCACCGGCGGCGCCGACGGCACCGCACTGGCCGGCCCCGGACACCACGGGCAGCGCCTGCCGGCCGGCCAGGGGCCCGGCCCGGTCAGGGAGTTGCTGGCCGGCTGGGCCGGCGGCCAGGGCGAACTGGTGGTCTGCGCCGAGGACCGCGGCGGGACGCTCTGGGTCGGCACCTCGGCCGGCTGGTGGGAGGCCGCGCGCGGCGTCAGCGGACTCGCCGGGGCGGTCAACTCCGCCGGGGAGATGACGGTCTGGACGGCGGCCGGCGGCGCCCTGCGCTCCTACCGCTGGGCGCCCGGCCTCACCCTCACCGGCCAGGAGCTGCCCGGCTGCCCGGCCGACCGGGTGCTCGCCGCCCTGGAGGAGCGGGCCGGATCCTGGCTGGTCCTGGTCGAGCACCGGGAGCGGGTGCTGAGCTGGCGACCGGGCTCGGCCCAGGGCCCCGCCCCGCTGGGGCAGCCCGGCGCCCTGCGCGCCGGGGCGCTGGCCCGCACCTCCGCCGGCCCGCAGGCCGCGACGCTGCGCCCGGACGGCTCCGTCCAGCTGCACACCCTCGGCACGGCCGGCCCGGCCCCCGAGATCGGCGACGGCGAGCCCTCCCTCGGCGTCGCGATGGCCGGCCACCGGGGCGGCCCGACGGTGGCGCTGGCCGGCGCGGGCGGCGTCCGGCTGCGGCTGCCGGCCGGCGGCGCCTCCCGGCGTCCGCGCTGGTGGCGGCCGACGCTGCGCCCGGCCACCCGGGTCGCGCTCGCGATGGGCGAGGACTGGCGGCTGTGCCTGGCCGCGGTGGTGGAGGGCGAGTTGCAGTGCTGGCAGGAGGACGCGGCGTACCGGTGGCAGGCGGTGGCGCTGCCCGAGCAGGGCTGAGCGGGGCTGAGCGGGGCTTCGCGGGGCTGAGCGGAGTGTCCGGCGACAGGCCGGGGTCCGGGATGCGCCGGGGCCCCGGAACCTGGTGCGGTTCCGGGGCGCCGGCGGCTCGGGCGGGTCCAGCAGGGTGGGCGGTTCGGCGTTCGGACGGTCGGCGTTCGGACGGTCGGCGTTCGGACGGTCGGCGTTCGAACGGGCTCAGCGGAAGCGGCGCAGCCGCAGGCTGTTGCCGACCACGAAGACCGAGGAGAAGGCCATCGCGGCCCCCGCGATCATCGGGTTGAGCATCCCGGCCGCGGCCAGCGGCAGGGCGGCGACGTTGTAGCCGAAGGCCCAGAACAGGTTGCTCTTGATGGTGGCCAGGGTCTTGCGGGAGAGCCGGATGGCGTCGGCTGCCGCCAGCAGGTCGCCGCGGACCAGGGTGAGGTCGCCAGCCTCGATCGCGGCGTCGGTGCCGGTGCCCATGGCCAGGCCCAGGTCGGCCTGGGCGAGGGCGGCCGCGTCGTTGACGCCGTCGCCGACCATCGCCACGACCCTGCCCTCGGCCTGGAGCCGCTTGACGGTCTCCACCTTGTCCTGCGGCATGACCTCGGCGATGACGTGCTCCGGGGCGATGCCGACCTCGGCCGCGACGGCCTCGGCGACCGCCCGGTTGTCGCCGGTCAGCAGCACCGGACGCAGGCCCAGCGCGCGCAGCCGGGCGATCGCCTCGGCGCTGGTCGGCTTGACCGCGTCCGCGACCTCCAGGACGGCCCGGGCCTCGCCGTCCCAGCCCACCGCGATCGCGGTCCGCCCGGCCGCCTCGGCGGCGCGCTTGGCCGCGGCCAGGCCCTCCGGCAGGTACTGCGACCAGTCGTTCAGCAGCGCCTCCCGGCCGGCGACCACCGCGTGGCCGTCGACCACGCCCTGGACGCCCAGGCCCGGTACGTTCTCGAAGCCCTCGACCGCGGGCAGCTCACCGGCCTCGGCGGCGGCGGTGGCGATCGCCCGGGCGATCGGGTGCTCGGAGGCGTGCTCCAGGGCGCCGGCCAGGCGCAGCGCCTCGGCCTCGCCGACGCCCTCGGCGGTGTGCACGGCGAGCAGGGTCATCCGGCCGGTGGTGACGGTGCCGGTCTTGTCCAGGACGATGGTGTCGACCTTGCGGGTGGACTCCAGCACCTCCGGGCCCTTGATCAGGACGCCCAGCTGGGCGCCGCGGCCGGTGCCGACCAGCAGCGCGGTCGGGGTGGCCAGGCCCAGGGCGCACGGGCAGGCGATGATCAGCACCGCGACCGCTGCCGTGAAGGCGGCGGTCCAGCCCTCGCCGGTGCCCAGCCAGTAGCCGAGGGTGGCCACCGCCAGGACGATCACGATCGGGACGAAGACGGCGGAGATCCGGTCGGCGAGGCGCTGGGCGGCGGCCTTGCCGTTCTGCGCGTCCTCGACCAGCCGGGCCATCCGGGACAGCTGGGTGTCCGCGCCGATCCGGGTGGCCTCGACGACCAGTCGGCCGCCGGCGTTGACGGTGGCGCCGGTGACCTGGTCGCCGACGGAGACCTCGACCGGTACGGACTCGCCGGTGAGCATCGAGGCGTCCACCGCCGAGGCCCCCTCGGCCACCACGCCGTCGGTGGCGATCTTCTCGCCCGGTCGCACCACGAACCGGTCGCCCACGGCCAGACCGCCGACCGGGATCCGGACCTCGGCCCCGCCGCGCAGCACGGTGACGTCCTTGGCCCCCAGTTCCAGCAGCGCCCGGAGCGCGGCGCCCGCAGTGCGCTTGGAGCGGGCCTCGAAGTAGCGGCCGGCCAGGATGAAGGCGGTGACGCCGGCCGCCGCCTCCAGGTAGATGTTCGACGGGCCGTCGCTGCGGGCGATGGTCAGCTCGAAGCCGTGCCGCATGCCCGGCATTCCGGCGTCGCCGAGGAACAGCGCCCACAGGGACCAGAGGAACGCGGCGCCGGTGCCGAGCGAGACCAGGGTGTCCATGGTCGCGGCGCCGTGCTTGAGGTTGGTCCAGGCGGCGCGGTGGAACGGCCAGGCGGCGTAGGTGACCACCGGAGCGGCCAGCACCAGCGACAGCCACTGCCAGTTGTCGAACTGCAGGGCCGGCACCATCGCCATCGCGATCACCGGTACCGCGAGCGCCACCGCCGTGACCAGCCGCTGGCGCAGCGGGGCGAGTTCGTCGGCCGACTCGGCCTGCCCGGCCGGGCCTTCGGCGGCCGGCGGCTTCGGCAGCGCGGCGCTGTAGCCGGTGGCCTCGACGGTGGCGATCAGGTCGGCGACGTCGACGCCCGCGGGGAAGGCGACCTTCGCCTTCTCGGTGGCGTAGTTGACGCTCGCCGAGACGCCGTCCATGCGGTTCAGCTTCTTCTCGATCCGGGCCGCGCACGAGGCGCAGGTCATGCCGCCGATCTCGAGTTCCACCTCCGTGGAGGCGGGTGCCTGGGTGGTCATCGTTGCTCCTCGTGACAGTCGTCGTTCCGGGAACGCGCTGAGCGTCTCCGGCCCGGCCTTCATACCCTAGGGGGGTATCGGTCGGCGTCGGGTTCCTTTATACCCCCCAGGGGTACCCGAGGCAAGCATGGACCGATACCCCCGGCTGGTATTTTCCGGTCCGGCGATCCGCCCGGCCCGAAACCCCCGGGAGGTGCCCGCTGCCGGGCGTCAGCGCTGGTCGTGCCGGTGCCCGTCCCCGGCCGCGGGCTCGCCGCCCATCATCCGGAGCATGGCGCGGCCGCCGGTGCGCAGGAAGCGGGCGAGCAGGGCGGCGGCGAGGAGCAGGAAGGCGATGTTCAGCCAGGTGGTGTAGTTCCACTCGATGCCCGCCATCGGGATCTCGGCCTCGCGCCGGTCGGGGACCAGGCCGAGCGCGCCGAAGAGGAACTCGACGGTGTAGCCGGCCACCACCATGGCCGCGTAGAAGGTGCCGAGCAGGAACAGGGCCGTCCGGCGCCCGTAGTACTTCCGGTAGATGTTGAGGATCGGCAGGATCAGCAGGTCCGCGAAGATGAACGCGACGACCCCGCCGAAGCTGATCCCGCCCTTCCACAGCACCACCGCGAGCGGCACGTTGCCGATCGAGCAGACGAAGGACGCCATCGCCACCACCGGACCGACCAGCGGACCCCACAGCCGGCCGACGAGCGGGTGGTCGGCGAAGAAGAAGGCCTGCCAGAAGGAGTCCGGCACCCAGGCGGCGATGGCACCGGCGATGAGCAGCCCGAGGACGAGGTCCTTGAGGATGGCCGCCCACTCCATCACGAACACGTGCGACACGGCCGTGACGCCCCGCCGGGACAGCAGCCGCCGGGCGAAGGAGCCCTCCCCGGCGACGGACATGTCCATCGCCGCGTGGCCCTCCATCGAGCCGGCCAGGCCGCGCTCCGCCTGGGCGCGGGCCTCGCGCAGCAGCCGGTCACGCAGCAGCAGCCGGAAGAGCAGGGCGAGGACGAGGATCATCACCGGCCCGCCGACGAACTCGGCCGCCGTGAACTGCCAGCCGAGCAACAGGGCCAGGATGACGCCGAGTTCGACGACCAGATTGGTCGAGGCGATCTCGAAGGCCATCGCGGCGGTGAAGTCCGCGCCCTTGCGGAACAGCGAGCGGGCGAGGGCCACGGCCGCGTACGAGCAGGAGGAGGAGGCCGCGCCGAGGAGCGCGGCGACGCCGAGGGTGCGGGGGCGGTCGTCGCCGAGCAGCCGGACGACGGTGGACTTGCGGACGACGGCCTGGACGACGGCGGAGAGCAGGAAGCCGAGGATCAGCGCCCAGGTGATCTCCCAGGTCATCGATCCGGCGATGGACAGCGCGTGCAGGATCGCGTGCATGGTGGGTCCGCCTTCCCTGGTGCCCCGGGTTCGCCAGCGCCGAGCACCATATACCCGTACCGGGTATCACCCCTCGCACCTCGCCGGGGGCGGCACTCCCCCGTCAGGCCGCCGCCAGCGGGGCCGGCCGCGCCGACCGGTCCAGCCCGAGGTTGCGGTGGATCTCCAGGGCCGCGGTGGAGCGGTTCAGCGTGATGAAGTGCAGGCCGGGCGCACCCTCGCGGAGCAGACGCTCGGCCATCCGGGTGGCGTGGTCGACGCCGATGCGGTGCGCGGCCGGCCGGTCGCCGCGGGCCGCCTCCAGCCGTGCGGCCAGGCCCGCCGGGAAGGAGGCGCCGCTGAGTTCGGCGAAGCGGGCGATCTGGCGGACGTCGGTGGCCGGCATGATCTCCGGGATGACCGGGGTGTCGCAGCCGGCCTCGGCGAGCCGGTCGCGCAGCCGCAGGTAGTGCTCGACGTCGAAGAACATCTGGGTGACGGCGTAGTCGGCGCCCGCCCGGCACTTGGCGACGAAGTGCCGGATGTCGTCCGCCCAGTCCGCCGAGCGCGGGTGGCGCTCCGGGAAGGCCGCCACCCCGACCGTGAACGCGCCGCAGCCCTTGACCAGTTCGACCAGTTCGGCGGCGTGCCGCAGGCCCCGGGGGTGCGGCTGCCAGACGCCGTTCGGGTTGCCGGGCGGGTCGCCGCGCAGGGCGAGGACGTCGCGGATCCCGACGTCCGCGTAGCGGCGCAGGACGGCCTGGAGCTCGGCGGTGGAGTGGCCGACGGCGGTCAGGTGGGCCACCGGCCGCAGCGTGGTCTGGGCGGCGATCCGCTCGGTGGTCTCGATGGTGCGGTCGCGCGAGGAGCCGCCGGCGCCGTAGGTGACGGAGACGAAGGTCGGCGCGACCGCCTCCACCCGCCGGATCGCGGCCCACAGGGAGCGCTCACCGGCGTCGTCCTTGGCCGGGAAGAACTCGAAGGAGTACGTCCGCTCGCCGGCCGCCAGGATCTCGCGCAGTCCGCGCGGCCCGCGCGCTCCGGGTCGGGTGGTGTGGTCCATGGGGTGTCACCTCGGGTGATGGGATCGGCCGCCTGCCGGCGCCGGCCGCCGGGATGCGGGCGGCCGCTTCCACCCTGCCGGAAGGGCGCAACGAGAGTGCCACAAGGATCGGTTGACGATCGGTCGAGTCCGTTCGCAGCCGTCGCGGGCGGCGCCCTCAATTACCCCTGGGGGGTATGGTACGTTCTCCAGGCGAAGCAGCCGGCCGCACCCGCGGCCGGCGCCGGGCACTGATGACAGGAGCACCCCCATGTCCGAGACCACCGTCGCCGTCGAGTCCCCCGCCGCCGAGACCACCGCCTCCTGCTGCGGCTCCTGCGGCACCGGCGCCACCGAGGCCCCCGCCACCGGGACCGCCGGGCGGGCCGTCTTCCAGGTGAAGGGCATGACCTGCGGCCATTGCGTCACCTCGGTGACCGCCGAACTGCGGAAGATCGACGGCATCACCGACGTCGCCGTGGACCTCGCCACCGGCAAGGTCACCGTCGACAGCACCCTGCCGCTCGCCGACGAGGCCGTCGCCGCCGCCGTGGACGAGGCCGGCTACGACCTGGTCGGCCGCCTCGGCTAGGCCCTGTCGGCCGAACGCCCCCGGCGGCAGGGCCGTCGGGGGCGTTCGGTGTACGGGGCGGGGGTATGCCTGGCGGGATGCGGGCCGGGCAGCCGGTCAGACCCGGTCGAGCGGGCGGTGCGGGCCGGGCGGCAGCTCCACCGAGATCGCGTCGCCGGGAAGGACCGGTCCGCCCGCGCGCACGATGGTCATGATGCCGGCCCGGCGGACGACGGCGCCGTTCTCGTCACGCCCGACGACCTGCTTCAACAGCCCCTGCCGGTAGGCGTCGATCTGCCGGCACGGATTGCGCAGGCCGGTGACCTCCAGCACCGCCTCGGGGCCGATCCGCAGCACCGCGCCGACCGGCAGGCCGAGCAGGTCGAGGCCCCGGGTGGTGATGTTCTCGCCGAGCGCGCCCGGCGCCACCGCGAAGCCCGACTCGCCGAGTTCGGTGAGGAGCTCCTCGTGGATGAGGTGGACCTGGCGCAGGTTGGGCTGGTCCGGGTCCTGGGCGACCCTCGAACGGTGCTTGACCGTCACCCCGGCGTGCACGTCCCCCTCCACCCCGAGCCCGGCGAGCAGCACGATGCCGTCACGGTTCGGCTTGGTGAACGAGTACTCGGCGCTGCTGCTGACCGCCACCACGCTGCCGCTCATGCGCGGACCCCTTTCGCGTACGGATGTTCGACCGGCTCCGAGCATAGGACCCCGGCCTCGCGGGTCAGCCCGCGGAGGGCGCCCTGAGCAGCGGCAGGACGACCTCGTCGAGGATCTCGTCGACGACGTGGTCGGGCGGGACGCCGCCGCCGAGCAGGGCGGCCTCGCGCAGGAGGTCGAGCGGGAGGGAGCAGGTGCGGGGGGTGAGCCGCGCGGGGTTGATCTCGCCCCGGTCGGCGGCGCGGCGCAGCATCGCCGTCAGGCCGCCCACCGGCCCCTGGGAGACCAGCCTGCGGAAGTGCTCGCGCAGTTCGGGGTCGCGCATCAGGTCGACCAGGAGGCCGTGCACGGCGTCCTGCGGCAGGTCGTCGAAGCGGTGCAGCAGCCTGCGCAGGAAGAGCGAGAGGTCGGCCCGCAGTTCGCCGGTGTCGGGCGGCTCCCGGTAGTCGGGGGCGTTGCGGCCGAGGGCGGCGACGACCAGCGCGGCGCGGTTGGGCCAGCGGCGGTAGAGCACCGGTTTGCTGGTCCGGGCGCGGGCGGCGACACCGTCCATGGTGAGCCGGTCGTAGCCGTGGTCGGCGAGTTCGGCCCAGACGGCGTCGAGGATCGCCTGTTCCAGTTCGTCGCCGCGCCGGCGGGAGGCCCTGCCGCCCGCCGGTCCGTCCTCCGTTGTGCTGCCGGTCGTCACCGAGGTCCGCACCCATCCTTGTAGATACGTTGCGTTTCTTATCGGGCCGAGTCTACAGTCGAGATTAAGAAACGATTCGTATCTTATGTCGAGGAGGGGCCCGCCATGAGCACTGCCCGTACGACCGACGTCCTCGTGGTCGGCGCCGGCCCGGTCGGACTGACGCTCGCCGTCGGACTGGCCCGCGCGGGGGTCGACTGCCGGATCATCGAACGGGACCCGGCCTTCCGCGACCGCGGCGTCCGCGGCAAGGGCGTCAACCCCCGGACGCTGGAGGTGTTCGACGACCTCGGCGTGGCCGGCGAGATCCTCGCCCGCGGCGACCTCAACCTCAAGATCCGCAGCTACCGGGGCGACCGGCTCCGCCACGAGGTCGACCCGGCACCCGCCAACGCCCCGACCCCCGACCGCCCTTACGGCGGCCTGCTGATGCTCGCCCAGCACCACACCGAGGCCGTGCTGCGCGACCGGCTCGCCGACTACGGCGTCACGGTCGAACTGGACACCGGGCTCGTCGACCACACCCAGGACGGGGACGGCGTCCTCGCCATCGTCCAGCACGGGGAGCGCGCCGGGGCCGCCACCGAGCGGATCGCCGCCCGCTACCTGGTCGGCTGCGACGGCGGCCGCAGCACCGTCCGCAAACTCGCGGGCATCCCGTTCCTCGGCGAGACCTGGGAGGAGGAGCGCTTCCTGATGGCCACGATGCGCCTGGACGGGTTCGCGCCGGACGCCCTGCACGTCTGGGACGACCCCCGGTTCGGCGTCGGCGCCCTGGTACTGGTCCCGCTGCGCCAGGACGACACCTGGGCCGTCCACGCCTCCGTCACCCCCGACGGGCACGGGCGGCTGCCCGCCCCCACCCTGGACACCTTCCGGCAGCTGTTCGCCGAACGGGCCGGCCTGCCCGGCGCCCGGCTGCACGAGCCGACCTGGTCCACCGTCTGGCGGCCGACCGTACGCATGGTCGAGCGCTACCGCGAGGGCCGGGTGTTCCTCGCCGGGGACTCCGCCCACTGTCAGTCCGCGGCCGGCGGCCAGGGCATGAACACCGGCATCCAGGACGCGCACAACCTCGGCTGGAAGCTGGCGGCGGCGCTGCGCGGCGCCCCCGACCCGCTCCTCGACAGCTACCAGGCCGAACGGCTGCCCGTCGCCCGCGCCGTCCTGGCCGCCTCCTCCGCCCAGCACCGGGCACTGTTCAGCGGCGACGGCGGGGCCCGGGCCCTGACCGACCAGCTCCTCAGCCTGGCCAACTCGGCCGGCGCCGACCTCACCGGGCTGTCCGTCCACTACCGGGGCGGGCCGCTCGGCCGCGACCTGGACGACGCCACCGGCATCCGCGCCGGGGACCGCGCCCCGGACGCGCCCTGCGCCACCGCCGACGGCGCCCCCACCCGCCTGTTCGACCTCTTCCGCGGCCCGCACGCCACCCTGCTGGCCTTCGGCGAGCACCCCGCCCTGACCGCCCTGCCCGACCTCCCGGGCGTGCGCCGGGCCGGCGTCCTCGACCCCGGCGGCCACGCCCGCCGCGCCTACGGGATCGACGGCGACGCCGTCGTACTGGTCCGCCCCGACGGCCACGTCGGACTCACCGCGGGGGCGGTCGACCCGGCCGCGCTCACCGCCCACCTGCGCGACCTCGGGCTGGCCGACCGACGGACCGGCCCACTGACGGGCTGACGGGCCGGGCCGGGCCGGTGAAACCCTGACCGGGGGAGGTGGAATCGCTACCATCGGGACCAACGGGACAAGCAGCAGCGGAATCCAACGATCTACGCAAATAAGACAGTTGGATTCTCATCCCGCGCCGGACCGCCGACCCCGAAGGGACCCATGTCCACCGCCGCACCCGCCCTCCCCCCGTTGCACCGACTCCCCGTCACCCCCGCCCAGCCGCCCCACCCCACCACCCTCCCCGACGGCACCCCCGCCTGGCTGGTCACCCGCTACCACGACGTCCGCCAGACCCTCACCGACCCCCGCTTCACCCGCGGCGACCTGGCCACCGTCGGCACCCCCGGCGGCGGCGCCGACGTCTCCAGCAACCCGGCGTCGATGTTCAACCAGGACGGGCCGGAACACCGCCGGCTGCGCAGCACCGTCCAACGAGCCTTCACCGCACGCGCCATCGCCGGCTGGCAGCCCTGGGTCGCGGAGAGCGTCCAGCAGGCCGTCGACGCCCTCGCGGCCGGCGGCACCCCCGCCGACCTGGTCACCGCCTTCACCCGGCCGGTGCCCTTCGCCGTCACCAGCCGCCTGATGGGGCTCGACGGCGACGGCCCGGACCGCCTCGACGAGCAACGGCTCCGCCGCTGGACCAGGGCGATCCTCGCCGACGGCACCCCGGACGACGGCGGCACCCCGGACGACAGTGGCGACGCGGCGGACGGCACCCTGGACCCGGCCGAGGCGCTCGCCGAATACGCCGCCTACACCGGCGAGTTGATCGCCCGCCGCCGCCACCACCCCGGCGAGGACCTGGTCAGCCGCCTCGTCCAGGCCGCCGACCAGGACGGCGGCGTCCCCGAGGAATCACTCGTCTACCTGGTCTGCGGGCTCACCGCCAGCGGCAACGAGAGCGTCACCGGCGCCCTCGGCAACGCCCTCGTCTACCTGCTCGGCGAACGCCCCGAGCAGTGGCCCCGACTCGCCGATCCCGACACCACCGAACGCGTCACCGAACGACTCCTCCACTTCATCCCGCTCGGCGACGACGAGGCCACCACCCGGCGCGCCACCGAACCGGTCGACCTCGGCGGCGTCCGGATCCCCGCCGGCGCCGTCCTCGCCGTCAGCCTCGGCAGCGCCAACCGCGACACCGCCGTCTTCCCCGAGGGCCTCGACGCCGGCCTCGACCACCCGCTGCCCGCCCCGACCCTCGCCTTCAGCGCCGGCCCCCACTACTGCCTCGGCGCCTGGCGGATGCGCCTGGAGATGCGCGAATCCCTCCGCCGCCTCGCCGCCGCCCTCCCGGGCCTGCGCCTCACCACCCCCGTCGACCGGCTCACCTGGCAACTCGGCACCACCACCCGCAGCCCCGCCCACCTGCCGGTCACCTGGTAGCCGGGGGCGCCGGGCCGCCCGCAGCGAGCAGCCCGCGCCGGCCCCCGGGCCGTCGCGGGCAAGCCCCTGTTCCCCCTCAGCCCCAGAGCTGCTCGCCCAGGGTGGCGCCCTCGGGGGCGCCGGGGAGGACGTAGGCGACGGCGGAGGCCTGGTGCTGGACGAACGGGTTGAGGGCGTCGCGGGTGGCGAGGCGGGTCTGGACGCGGGTGAACTGGGCGGGGTCGCGCATGAAGGCGCAGAAGAGCAGGCCGCGGTCGTCCGGGCCGTCGTCGTAGCTGTAGCCGCGGCGGAGCATGCGCGCGCCACCGTCGAGGCGGGGGCTGCTGAGCCGGACGTGGGCGGTGGCGGGGATGACGTAGGAGCCGTCCGGGTTCTTGGCGTAGACGTCCGGTTCGTCGTGTTCGGCGCTGCCGGTGAGCGGGGCGCCGTCGCCCGCACGGCGGCCGATGACCAGGTCGCGCCGGTCCGCGGGGAGGGCCGCGAAGGCGGCGACGTCCATCCGGATCCGCCGGTAGACCAGGACGGTGCCGTTCTCGTGCGCCCCCGCCGGACCCCAGACCCACTGCCGGGCGGTCGGCTCGTCGGGGTTGGCGGTGCCGTCCTTGAAGCCGAACAGGTTGCGGGCGGTGGTGCCCGGGGCGGTGGCGGGCAGAAAGCCGGACTGGGTCCAGCGGGGCGTGGCCCCGGCGGCGCGGGCGGCGGTGGTGGCGAGTTCGGCGACGACGGTCAGCGTCCAGCGGTCGGCGCCGCAGAGTTGGAGGAGGACGTCGCCGCCGCCGCGCGCCGGGTCGAGGCGGTCGCCGGCGAAGGCCGGCAGGTCGGCGAGCGCGGTCGGGACGTTCAGGCCGAGCCGGGCGGCGAGGTCGGGGCCGACGCCCACCAGGCTGGTGAGCCGGGCCGGTTCGGCGCCCTGGAGCCGCAGGTCCGGCGAGCTCCCGGCGGTCGCGGCGGCCAGCAGCCGGGTGAGGTCCGCGAGCAGGCCGCGCAGGGCGTCCCGGCCGCCGGCGGTGGTCGCGGGTGCGAGGTCGAAGGCCAGCAGCTGGGTGGCGGGTTGCGGCGGTGTGGTCACGCCGGCCTGGCGGGGGCCGTGGAAGAGGGGTGCCGGTCCGGGTGGCGGGGCCGCCGGGTGCGGCGCGGCGCCTTCGTGGCCGCCGTGCGCCAACGCCTGGACGCCGGCGCCGAGTCCGGCGGCGAGCACCGCTCCGGCCGCGAGCAGCGCCCTCCGCTCCACACCGGATCCGGCGGCTTCCGTCTGTTTCCGCACTTTTCCGGTTTCGGCATGCATGGGCGACATTGGAGACGATAGAACACCTCTCATGCAAATCCCGATGATGCGTCAACTCACCCACCGACCCTCACCTGCACGTGCGACGAGACCGCTGCGACGGCTGTCCGCGGCGCTGCTCGCCGCCACCCTGGCGCTGGCCGGCTGCGCGGCATCGGGCTCCTCCTCCGACGAGGCGCGCCATCCGGCCGGTACGGTCGTCCAGGTCCCGGAGGACTTCCCGACCGTGCAGCAGGCCGTGGACGTCGCGCGCGAGGGCGACACGGTGCTGGTCCACCCGGGCGTGTACCCGGAGAGCGTCCGGATCACCAAGCCGCGCATCGTCCTGCGCGGGACGGACCGCAACGGCGTCGTCCTCGACGGCGGGGTGCGGCTCGTCAACGGCATCACCGTCACCGGCGCCGGCTCGGTGGTGGAGAACCTCACAGTGCACGGCTACCTCGCCAACGGCGTCCTGTTCACCGGCGTCACCGACGAGCACCTGCAACGGCACGGCGCCGGCGGCTCCGCGTACGACCCGCTCGACACCAACCGCTTCCCGCCCGTCCAGGGCTTCCGGGCCTCCCGGGTGACGGCGTACGACAACGGCCTGTACGGCATCTACGCCTTCGACGCGCGCGGCGGCGTGATCGAGGACTCCTACGCCTCCGGGCAGGCCGACTCCGGGATCTACGTCGGCCAGTGCAAGCCCTGCGACACCCTCGTGCACGGCAACACCGTGGAGCGCAACGCGGTCGGCATCGAGCTGACCAACGCCTCCGACGGGCTCAGCATCCTCGGCAACCGGGTGGTCGGCAACCGGGTCGGCGTGACGGTGAACTCCAACGACCTGGAATCCCTCGCCCCGCAGCACGGCGCGGTGATCGCCGGGAACGTGATCGCCGACAACAACGCCGCCGACACCCCGGAGCAGGCGGACGGCGGCTTCGGCATCGGCCTCGGGATCGGCGGCGGCACCGCGAACCAGGTGCTGCGCAACCTCGTCCAGGGGAACCGCGCCGCCGGGGTCATCGTCACCGACCCGCCCGGGCACCCGGCGAGCGGCAACCGCGTCGAGGGCAACCGCGCCACGGGCAACGGCGTCGACCTCGTGCTGGCCTCCACCGACCCCGGCAACTGCTTCACCGGCAACACGCCCGACACCCAGAGCCCGGAGCAGTTGGAGGGCCTGGCGGCGTGCGGGGCGCAGGGCCGCGGCCCGCTCCCCGGCGGCCGGCCCGCCACCGTCATGGCGCCGCCCGGCGTGCCGTTCCACCAGGTGCGGGCCCCGGACGCGCAGCCCTCCCTGCCCGACCCGTCGGCGCCGGGCCGGCCGGCGACGGACCTGCCGGGGCCCGTCGACCCGGACCGCTACGCCCTGCCCACGGACACCGCCGCCGTGCCGCAACCCCGGTGAGCCCGGGCCCCGGTGAGCCGCAGCCCCGGCGGCCCCGGGGCCTCACCCGGCGGCCCACGGCGCCTCCGGCATCCGCACGCCGTCCTGCCGACCGGTGAGGTCGACGGTCGTCGGGGTGCCCAGGCCGGACATCCGCATGGTGACCCGGCGCAGCGCGCCGGCGCCGTCGACCCAGTAGGTCAGCGGCGACGGCCCGCCGTCCGGGGCGGCGCCCTGGGCGCGCGGGCCCGAGAAGCGGTCGTAGTCGCGGCCGTCGATGCGGTCCCGGCCGAGCAGGCGCGCCCCGGACTGGGCGAGCAGCAGCGGGTTGTCCGGCCGGTCCGCGCCGAGGCGGACCAGCAGGCCGAGCCCGGCGTCCAGCGGGTCCGCCGTGTAGGAGCGCGGCGACCAGCCGGAGCGGGGGACGTGCTCGGCCTGCTCCCAGGCGGGGCCGGAGCCGGCCGGCTCCGGGGCCAGCCCGAGGCCGTCGCCGTCCCAGATGATCAGGCCGTGGTCGAGCTGACCCGAGGCCCCGGAGACCTGGTAGCGGCCCACCCCCCGGCGGGTGCGGTAGTCCACCACCCCCTCCACCCGGATCTGCACGCCGCCGCCCTCCGCCGCGGTGAGCACCACCGCCGCCGGGCTGGCCTGGTACAGCGTCAGCCGGGACAGCGCCAGCCGGGACGCCTCGTCCATGGTCACCGCCCGTTCCTCCGGTTCGCCCCAGGCCGTCACCCCGAGGACCGTGGCCCCGGCGACCACCACCGCGCCGACCACCCCGACGAGCAGGCGCAACCGCGCCCTCTTCCCGATCTTCCTGCGGGCCATCTGGCAGCCCTCCTCCTTGTCATCACCGTCGTGCTCGTCGTCGCCGTCGTGCTCGTCGTCACCGTCGTGCTCGTCGTCACCGTCGTGCGAACGAGCGGCGGGCGGGCCCGTGGCATGAATCACGCCACGGGCCCGCCCCTCCTCACCGCTTCCTATTCCTACTGGTGCCGCGCCCTGCGCTTACGGGCGACGAGGACCAGCGCACCACCGGACGCCACCAGCACCGCGCCGCCGACGATCCCCAGCGGCACCAGGGCACTGGCGCCGGTGCTGGGCAGCTGTCCCCCGGGCGGGGGCAGCGGGTTCGCCGTCGACGGGCTCGGCGACTCCGTCGGCCCCGGCGGCGTGGTCCGCTCCGGCGTGCTCGGCGAACTCGACGGGCTCGGCGGGCTCGACGAGTTGGTCGGCGTCGGGGTCGGCGTCGGAGTGGGCAGCAGCCGGTTGACCGCCGTCACCGAGACACCGTCCGCGAGGTTGTCGGAGGTCAGCGCCAGCGGGCCGAACACGGTGGTGTCCGGAGCCGCGTAGCCGTCGGGCGGGCTGAGCTCCTGCCAGTAGTACGTCCCCGGCACCCCGGCGCCCTGGCAGAGGCCGTCGGCGCCGGTCGTGCAGGGGCCGCCCACCGCCGTATCGGGCTTGTCACCGCCGGTCTGCAACCCGTCGGTGCCGTTGGTGTCGTGCCACAGCTGGAACTTCGCCCCCGCCAGCGGCTTGCCGTCCTGGTCGTGCTTGACCAGGCGCAGCGCGCCCTCCTGCTGCCGGAACCCGAAGTCGAAGGTGTGGTCGTTCTCGCCCGGCCCGCCGGTGGTCAGCGCCCGCTCGGGGAACTTCGTACCGGGCGGCACCAGGCCCTTGGAATCGATGAAGTGGTTGTCGCCGACGTCCGCGTCGGTGGGCACCCACTGGTAGAGCGGCCCGCCCTTGGCGTAGTCCGCCGGGTTGTCGAGCCGGATCGTGTACTTGGTCCTCGGCTTGAGACCGCCGGTGACGTTCGAGTCGTCGAAGTAGTACTCGCCGCGCTTCGTCGTCTTCGTCGTGCCGACCAGCTTGCCCGACTCGTCGTAGAGGTGGACGGTCGCGCCCTCGACGGGGCGCTGGCCCGGGTTCTGGACGCCCTTGCGCTCGGGGTCGTACCAGACCCGGTTGCCGATCTGCAGCGGCGCCTGGTCGCAGAGCACCTCCAGGTCGCCCATCGAGGCGCCCTTGCCGAACGGCGCGATCGTCCCGGCCGGGTTGAGCCGGAAACCGAACTGCGGGTCCTGCTGGCCGTTCGCCCGCTGGAGGAACGACGTGCCGTACCCGAGAGCGGTGTGGTTGGGGTCGAAGGCGGAGACCGCGACGGTGCTCTCGACCTTGGACAGCGCCATGCCGGCGAACGCCGTGTTGCGGTGGCCTCCCCAGGTCGTGTCGAAGAACCGGGTGCCCCGGGGGGCGAGCCCGCACCCGTTGTTGGTGTCCATCACGTACGTGCCGTTCGCCCGGCAGGCCTTGTTCAGGTCCCCGCCGGACATGACGACGGCGACGAAGCCCGGCACCGGGGCGCCCGGCGCGCGGTCGCTGAAGCGGTCGCGGAAGGCCAGCAGCATCGAGCCGTCGGTCTCGAACGTGATCTCGCCCAACTCGGGCTCGGGCTTGGCGATGGTGGCGCTGCCGCACGGGCGGCCGTTCTGCGTGGTCGGGTAGGTGCTCGTCCACGGGAACCAGCCCGCACCGTCGCACGGGCCCGAACCGACGGTGGACTGGCGCGGGTAGTCCAGCGGCTGGTCCAGCACCGGCTTGCCGAACACGCCGGTGGCGAGGTCGAAGGGCAGGACCACCGCGCGCAGGTCGGTGAGCTTGCCCGTGGACTCGCCGGAGCACACTCCGCCGAGGTAGCCGGTGCCGTCCTGGAGGCCGAGGCCGAACGGACGCCAGTCCCCCGCCGCCGGGCAGCCCGGGTCGGGGATCGGGTAGGAGGCCGTCGGGCTCCCGGCGGCCGGCAGGGTGGCGTTGTAGCGGTAGAGCCTGCGGTCGTTGAGGTTGACGACGAACAGGTCCTTGCCGTCGTCGGTGATCTTGATGCCGCCGAGGCTCTCCTTGCCCGGCGTGTCAAGGAAGGCGTCGTCGGTACCGCCGCCGTGGGCCGTCGAGCCCGCGTTCGGGACGGTGGTGAACAGCGTCGTCTTCTTCTGCGCGATGTCGGTGACGTAGACCGCCCCGGCACCGCCCGGGCCGTAGTCGGTGGTGCGCTTGGCCACCGCCGAGGAGAACAACCGCCGGTCGGCCTTGTTCCAGGCGATGCCGTACAGCGTGCCGGTATCGGCGTTGGTGGCGAGGTTCGTGGCGGTCACGCCTTCGCCGTCCTGGCCACGCGCGCTGTACGGGAAGGAGACCAGCGTGCGCTGGGCCCCGCCCTCGCGGTCCATCGGCTGGCAGGTCGTGACCAGCGGGGCGTTCTTCTGGCAGTAGTCACCGGGGTTCCAGAGCCCGGTGGTGTACGCCACGTTCTTGCCGCCCGAGAGGTCGACGAACTCCTCGTTGCTGCTCAGCTGGGTCGGCGCGCCGTCCAGCCCCTGCCGCGAGGCGAACGCCGGGAACAGCACCCCGGGCTTCGGATTCACCACCTGCACCCGGTACTTGCCCCCGGACGGCTTGGCCGTCGCCGGGGCCAGGGTGACCGTCCCGTCGGCCGCCGTCACCCCCTCGATCGCGACCCCGGCGTCATCCGTGAGCGTCACCTTCACGCCCGCGAGCCCTGGCTCCAGGGCCGGTGTCCACACTCCACTGGTGTCCACCGCCCGGATCACCCGGACGGTCACCGTCCCGTCGCCGGGTTGTGGAAAAGCCGCCGGCGCCGTCACCAGCGCTGCGGCGGACAGTCCCACCGTCAGCGCCGCGACCTGCGCGGCGCACCTCGTTCGCTTCCTCGTTCGTCCCAATGTCCCGCTCTCATCATCGACGGGTTATCACACCCGGGCCGATCAGGAGTTCATCAGCAGACCGGCAATCTAATATATCCGCAAGGGAATTGACGAAAGTTCATGTGCACGCGCGACAAGAGCGGCACACCCACTCCACCACCAGTTCGAATCTGGACCCGTTCGTCCGATACCGGCCGCCCTGCTCGAAAACAGCGCCTTTGACCGGAATTCGTCCGGACAAGGCGGTGGGGTGCGGAGGCGGGGCGCGGGGACAGCACAGGGCAGGGCAGGGCGCAGGAACGGGGGTGCGGGGACAGTGCAGGGCAGGGCGCAGGAACGGGGGTGCGGGAGCGGGGGCGCGGGAGCGGACGGGGCGGGGAGGCGGCCCGGGGCGGCGGCCGGCGCACGCCTCCGCGCGACCCTGTCGGACCGGGCGGGTAGCGTGGCAGACGTGCCCCAGGTGTCCCGACTCCCCCTACCCGACCTCGCCCGGCTGCGGCGGGCCCGCGACCGGATGGACCGCGACTACGCCCAGCCACTGGACGTGCCGGCGCTGGCGCACACCGCACTGATGTCGCCGGGCCACTTCTCCCGCAGCTTCCGCGCCGCCTTCGGCGAGACCCCGTACGGCTACCTCATGACCCGCCGGATCGAGCGGGCCAAGGCACTGCTGCGGCGCGGCGACCTGAGCGTGACGGAGGTCTGCATGGCGGTCGGCTGCACCTCGCTGGGCTCGTTCAGCTCGCGGTTCACCCAGCTGGTCGGCGAGACCCCCAGCGCGTACCGGGCCCGGGACCACGACCACGCCGCCGCCCTCCCGGCCTGCGTCGCCAAGGTCCACACCCGGCCGACCAGGACCGGGGAGACGGGCGACCCCACCGGCCCGTAGCGCGGCTCCGGCCGGGCTCGGCAGTGGCCCCGGCCCCTACCGCCGGCCCTGCTCGGGCCGGTCGTCCGCGTCCGGGTCCGGGGGCAGGCCCACCTCCTCGCGGTCCTCCTCGGTGCGCTCGTCGAGCTCCTCCTCGTCGGGCCGCCGGGGCAGACCGCGCCCGTGCCCGGTGTCCGGGTCGCCTTCGACGTCCTTGTTGGACTTGTGGTGCGACATGGCGCCTCCTCGCCCCCGATTCCGCCGGTACCTTCCCACTCAAACGCGCGCCCCGGGCCCCCGCAAGCCGGGGCCGCGATCACGGGGCGCCGCGCCCGGCCCCTCGGGGAACGCCGTCGACTCGAACGCCGCCGACTCGAACTGCGCCCGCTGGTCGGCGTCCAGCCGCAGCACGTCCACGAGCAGCCGCACCGTCTCCCGCCGGGGCCGCAGCGCCCCGCCCCGTTCCAGGTTGCGCACCGCGCGAACACTCAGCGTGGCGAGATCGGCCAGTTGCTGCTGGGTCAGGCCCCGGTGCTTCCGGTGTCCGTGCAGCATGTCGCCAAATCGCATCTTTCCCGACCTTTCCCTGTCCGCGTCAGCCGGCTGCTCTAGCCTTCGTAACGCGACCGGGGAACCGTCGGGTTCAGCGGCGAACCCGCGCGCGCTTCGGGCGGCACAACGAATCTGACCGTCCGTCACCACCTGGGCGGTCTTCCTCGGAGCGGCCTGCGGCGACACACTCGAAGGGCAAGCCGCCGCCGTACCCCGGAACGGAAAGGCCCGCCCCGTGCAACGCCTCGTCCTCAACAACGGCTCCGCCGTCCCGCGCGTCGGCCTCGGTGTCTGGCCGCTGACCGACGACCAGGCCTACACGGCCGTCACCCACGCGCTGGAGGCCGGCTACCGCCGCATCGACACCGCCCGGGTCTACCGCAACGAGGAGGGCGTCGGCCGGGCCGTCCGCGACGTCGGCATCCCCCGGCCGGAGGTCTTCCTCACCACCAAGCTGGGGAACGCCGACCAGGGCTACGACCGCACCCTCCGCGCGTTCGACGCGAGCGTGCGCAGCCTGGGCACCGACTACGTGGACCTCTACCTGATCCACTGGCCCCTCCCCCGGCAGGCCCGGTACGTCGAGTCGTACCGGGCCCTGGAGCTGCTGCACGCCGAGGGGCGCGCCAGGGCGGTCGGCGTCTCCAACTTCACCGCCGCGACGCTCGGACGGCTGCTGGCGGAGACCGGCGTCGTCCCGGCCGTCAACCAGATCGAGCTGCACCCCTACCTCCCCCAGGAGCGGATGCGCACGCTCGCCGCCGAGCACTCCATCGCCACCGAGGCGTGGAGCCCGCTCGCCCAGGGCGGCCGGCTGCTCGCCGAGCCCGCCCTCGCCCGGATCGCCGACCGGTACGGGAAGACGCCGGCCCAGGTGGTCATCCGCTGGCACCTCCAGCTCGGCAACCTGGTGATCCCCCGCTCCGCGACCCCGGCCCGGATCAGGGAGAACATCGGCGTCTTCGACTTCGCCCTGGGCCCGGAGGACCTGTCCGCCATCGCCGCCCTCGCCGACGGGGGCCGGATCGGCCCCAACCCGGACACCTTCGACCCCCGGGGTTGACCAGGGGCACGGGGGCCTCAGGCCCTGCTGCGGAACCACCGGACGGTCTGTTCCAGGCCCTCGCGCAGGGCGGTCGGCTCGACCTCGGGGAACAGGGTGCGCAGCCGGGTGTTGTCCGCCTGGGAGTGCCGGACGTCTCCGGGGCGGGCTGCGGTGTGCTGCGGGTGCAGGGTCGTCCCGGTGGCGAGTTCGAGTTCGGCGATCAGGTCCAGCAGGGAGGTGCGGGTGCCGTAGGCGAGGTTCACCGGTTCGGGGTCGGCGACGGTGCGCAGCGCGGCCCGGGCGAGGATGCGGCAGACGGTGGCGACGTACGTGAAGTCGCGGGTCTGGCCGCCGTCGCCGTGCACCACCAGGGGCCGGCCGGTGGTCGCGGCGCTGATCCAGGCCGGCACCACGGCGGCGTAGGCGTGCCCGGCGGGCTGCCGGGGCCCGTAGACGTTGAAGAAGCGGAACGGGAGGACCGGCAGGCCGTAGGAGTGGTGGTAGGCGCTCAGGTACGCCTCGCCCGCGAGTTTGCTCGCGGCGTACGGGCTCATCGGGGCCGGGAGCAGGCCTTCGTGTTTGGGCAGGCGCGGGTTCGCGCCGTAGACGGAGGACGAGGAGGCGGCGATCACCTGCACGCCGCCCGCCCGTCGGGCGGCTTCCAGGACGGACAGCGTGCCGGTGGCGTTGGCGTGGTGGCTGGCGACGGGGTCGTTCACCGACCGGGGTACCGACGGGAGCGCCGCCAGGTGCACGATCGCGTCGATGCCGTGGAACGCGCGGTCCAGGAGGGCGGCGTCCAGGACGCTGCCTTCGAGGAAGTGGACGGCGAGTGGGGCGAGGTTGTCCTTGGAGCCGGTGGACAGGTCGTCCACGATCCGGACTTCGGACACCTGCGAGCACTCGGCCAGGGTGTGGGCGAGGTTGCTGCCGATGAATCCGGCGCCGCCGGTGATCGCGATCTTCATGCCGGTCCCTCCCTGTCAGAGGATGTCGATGTTGTCGCCGCTGAGGCGCCGGCGGCAGTCCAGGACGTACGTGGAGCAGGCGGCGATGGTGTCGTAGTCGAACGCGTCGTGGTCCGTGAGCAGCACCACCGAGTCGGCGGCGGCGAGTTCACCGGGGGTGGCGGCCACCATCCGTACGCCGTCGAGCGCGTCGGCGGGTGCGGGCAGCGGGTGGACGACGTGCGGGTCCGCCGCGTGCACCTGCGCGCCCATCGCGAGGAGCAGTTCGGCGACGCGGGCGGAGGGGGTCTCGCGCGCGTCGCTGGTGTTGGCCTTGTAGGAGAGGCCGAGCAGCAGGACCCGGGAGCCTTCGACGGTCTTGCCGCGCCGGGCGAGGGCGTCGACGAGTCGGCGCACGACGTAGTCGGGCATGTGGCTGTTGACGTCGTTGGCGAGTTCGACGAACCGGAAGGTGCGGCCGGCCGTGCGCTCCGCCCACCAGGACAGGTACGACGGGTCGATCGGCAGGCAGTGCCCGCCCACGCCCGGGCCGGGGACGAAGCGCAGGTAGCCGTACGGCTTGGTGCTGGCGGCGTCGATCGCCTCCCACACGTCGACACCCAACTCGTGGGCGAACATGGCGAGTTCGTTCACCAGGGCGATGTTGACGTGGCGGAAGGTGTTCTCCAGGAGCTTGGTCAGCTCGGCGGTGCGGCAGGTGGTGACCGGTACGACGGCGTCGACGATCGAACCGTAGAACGCCTGGACGCGCTCCAGGGACGTCCGGTTCACCCCGGAGACCACCTTGGGCGTGTTCTCCAGGCGCCAGCGCGGGTTCCCCGGGTCGATCCGCTCGGGGCTGTAGCCCAGGTGGAAGTCCCGGCCGGCCACCAGCCCGGACATCTCCTCCAGGATCGGCCCGACCAGTTCCTCGGTCGTGCCCGGGTAGGTGGTCGACTCCAGGACGACCATCGCGCCCGGCCGGAGCAGCACGCCCAGCGTGCGGGCCGACTCGGCGACGTGCGAGAGGTCCGGCAGTCCCTCGCGCAGCGGGGTGGGGACGGTGATCACCGCGATGTCGAAGCCGCCGCAGTCCGCCGGGTCGGTGCTGGCGCGGTAGGCCCCGGAGGCGAGCAGCGGAGCCAGGCGCGCGGAGGGGACGTCCAGGACGTACGACTCTCCCGCGCGCAGCTGCCCGACCCGTTGCTTGTCCACGTCGAAGCCGACGACGCGGTGGCCGGCCTGCGCCGCGCGGACCGCCAGGGGCAGCCCCACGTAGCCCTGGCCGACGACGACCACCCGGCTGGGAGGCGTCGACGGGACGGACGGTGCGCGAGCGCTCAGGCGGTGCGCCGCGGCGTCGCCGGTGTCCTGCCGTGCGGGCATACACGTTCCCCTCCGGGCGAAACCGCCCCAGTTGTATCGGCATGCGCAAGACCACTGCCCGGCGGGGCGGCGGGTGCCGTCCGGGCCTCAGGACAGCAGGGTGACGACGTTGCGGGTGATGGCGCGCACCTGCGGGTCGAGGGGCAGGAGGCGGGCCCAGTCGGTGGTGGCGGCGGTGAACACCGTGCCGCCCCTGGTGTACAGGCCGAAGGTCGCGGCCCGGCCCGGGTCCGGGTCCTCGCGGGCGGCGAACTGCCAGCCGGCGGCCGGGTCCGTGGGCAGGTCGGCGACCCCCAGGATGGTGAAGCCGGCGGGCGTGCCGTCCGCTCCGGTCGCCACCGCCCGGTGGGCGGCGTCGCGGCGGTGGGCGGCGCCGTCGCACTCGTAGCCCACCAGGGCGTGTCCGGCGCCGAGGACGTCGCCGTCCCGCAGTCCGGTGCCCGCGAAGACCGGGTGGTCGGTGTGCTGGACGGTGAAGCCCAGCGGCGCCCGGCGGCCCGCCCAGTGGCCGCCGCCGCTGCGGTAGCTGACGCCCGTCAGCGCGTTCTCCGGGTCCGACTCCCACCAGTGGCCGGGGGAACCGCGCAGTCGGTCGACGTCGACGTCCCGGACGCCGGGCGGGTACTTGGCGCAGCGCAGGGCGGCGCCGTCGCCGCTCACCGTCACCCGCCACCAGCAGGTGTTCGCCCCGAACAGCGCGAAGTTGCCGCCCCGGTCGCGGAAGGCGGTGACGTTGCGGCGGACGTCCTCGCTCCAGTACTCGTCGTGGCCGGCGGAGATCAACAGCCGGTAGCCGTCGGTGAGTCGGGGTGACTCGTGCAGGTCGAGGTCGGTGCAGTAGTCGGCCTCGAAGCCGGCGGCCTCGAACCAGGCGATGAACGGGGCGTCCCAGTGCGCGAAGGTCTGCCGGGGGGTGCGCGGGTCGTGGGCGTCCGGGTGGCCCTTGACCGGGCCGCCGATGCCGCCGCCCGGGCGGCGCAGGCTGACGGTCCTGGTGCCGGCGCGCAGCGCGGCCTCGTCGTGGTGGAGGGGGCCGTACAGGCATCCGCCGCCACTTCGGTTGTAGGCGTGGTAGGTGAAGACCGGCACCTTGTAGAGGATGCGCGACGTCCGGGCGGGTTCCCGGGGCCGCACCACGAACAGGATCCGGGAGCGGCGCGCGTCCAGGGCCTCGGCGCCGGGCGGCGCCGGGTCCGCGGACGCGGTCGTCGCGGGGCTCAGCACGGCGATGTACACCCCGGAGGGCCAGTCCGCGGGAATGGTGACGTCGTGGCCGGGCCAGCGCCAGTCCTGGTCGTGCCGCCCGGGCGGCGCGTACCGCCCCGGCCCCTGGACGGAGCCCAGGTGGCGGATGCGGGCGCCGCAGCGGAAGAAGTCGGCCCGGAACCGGGCCGCGCGGGTCGACACGTGCAGCCGCAGGGTGTCCCCGGCCCGCACGCTCGGCCGGGCCGGGTATCCGTCGACGGCCGGTCCGGCGGCGGACGCGGCCTCGCGCTGCGCTTGGGGCATGCGGTTCTCCAACCGGGGAGGGCGGCACCTTCTTGACTGATTGTCAGAATCCGTTCGCCGCATGCTTGTTCGGCGATGATTCACCCCGCGGCCCCGGGAGGCCCGCGAGCACCCGGTCGGCCCGGCGCCGCCAGGTGTACCGGTCCAGGAGCTGCCGCCGGGCCTCGTCGCCGAGGGCGCGACGCAGGGCCCCGTTGGCGACCAGTCCGGCCAGGGCGTCGGCCCAGGCGTCCGGCTCGTCCGGCGGGCGCAGCAGGCAGTTGACGCCGTCCTGGAGGACCTCCCGCAGGACGGGGAGGTCGGAGGCGATGATCGGGCGGCCGTGGGACATGTACTCGAACAGTTTCATCGGCGAGGCCCAGCGCCCGGTCTCGCCGAGCCTGCCCCAGGTGTAGACCTTCCGCTGGTACGGGGCGAGGACGACGTCGAAGGAGGGGTAGTAGGAGGGGAGTTCGGCCGGCGGGCGGTGCCCGTGGAAGAACACGTTGGGCAGCCCGCAGGATCCCTCCCAGCGGGCCCGGTCCTCGGCGGCGCCGCCGATCAGGTGGAAGTCCAGACCGGGGAGCCGGTCGGCGAGTTCGAGGATCAGGTCGATCCCGCGTCCGTCGTAGAGGTGGCCGACGTAGCCGATCCGCGGCACGTCCGGGCGGCCCGGCAGCGTCGGTGCGGCCGCGGTCGGCGGGGCGGGCGGGTCGGCGCAGTCGGGGGCGACGAGGATCGGCAGCGGCCCCAGGGCGGCGTGGGCCTCCTGGAAGTCGCGGGCGAGCGCGTGGGTGATCGCGACGACCCGGGCGAGCCGCTGGTGGCCGAGGAGTCGGTGCTCCGTCCCGGGCGGGGACACGTCCCGGCGGATCTGGTGCACCTCGTAGACGAAGGGCGCGAGGTCCGCCGCGGCGGCGAGGCCGTAGGGGTCGCGCCCGTAGACGAGGTCGGGAGCGGTGTCACCGGCCAGCAGGTCCCGGACCCGTTCGGCGCGCCGCCAGTAGCCGGCCGGGGTGTCCTCGGGGATGGGCACGGCGCGGATGGGGAAGCGGTGACGGACGCCGTAGTAGGCGTACGCGTCGTCGGCCGGGTACGAGCCGGGCGCGGTGTAGAGGGTGACGTCGTGCCCGGCGGCGGTGAACGCGTCGCACATCCGCATCACGTGGACGCCGTTGGCGAAGAACGAAGGGATGGTGCCGCCGTGCAGGTAGGCGATGCGCACTCCGGTCTACTCCTCGATCGGTGGGGGCACCGGCAACCGGTGCGGGTCGGCGGCGGGCCGGCGGGGCGGGGCGGGCTCCGGTGGGCCCGGCGGCGTCTCCTCCCGGTCGGCCGCGGGCGGCCCGGCGTCCGGGAAGAGGGTCAGGCCGCTGCTCCGCTCGACGACCGAGATGGCCTCCATCGGGCAGGTGAACGCCGCGTCCAGCACCCGTTCGTCGGGGGCGATCTCGCCGGCGGTCGGCCGTGATCGCCGGGTGTCGTCGATCGTGAAGCGCCCGGGAGCGGTGCTCGTGCACACCCCCGAACCGATGCACCGACGGCCGTCGACCTCGATCCGCCAGTCGCCTCCCATGGGCTCCCCCCTCCGTCCTGCGTTCCCGCTCCGCCTCCGGGAGGCGAAGGGCCGTGTCCACCCGAGCACGCGCGACGCCGTGTGCGGGCGCACCCGGCGCTTTCGCCCCGACCGACGTTTCCACCCCCTTCGAACCCACCCGCCACAACTCACCGCACACGAACTGACGCGCATTCAATTGCCCATCGGAGATGCGCGATTTGCTGGTGGTGCCCCGGTGGTACGGGGGGTCGCCGACCTCAAATTACCTACCCTTCCGGCCGAGCGGAAGGCCGCGTCATCCGGCCGTCTTCGCCCGCGTCCGGCCCGACCGACCTGGCCGGAACAGGGTGGAAGGCGCCACCGCCCGTGGTCGCCGCCGAGGCGAAACCACCACCGTCCGGATGACGCGCCCCGGGCCGATCACCGCGGGGCGAAATCCGCGAAAACCGCAGACGACCGAGTGCGGGCCCCTTCTCCGGAAATTCCGCGCCCGCCCGGTATTTCACTCCGATCCCCGTGCGGAATCCCGTTCCCGCGGTTCGGGCGGCAAGCCCGGATTCCGGACTCCTCCACGTAGGCCGGTACACCCACCGTGTCCCGCCGCTCACCCTTGGCGGCGCCGAGCCCCCTCCCGGACGATGACACCGCCGGTGACTCCTGCCGAGAACGGTGGGGCCGGTGAGGTGAAGGGAGTCCTCGATGAACGAGGAGATCGAGCAGGTCGTGGAAGAAGACCTCCCCGAACTCGCGCTGATGGTCGACGTCCCCTCGCGCGACTAGGGACCTGCGCGCCGTGCGGCGGGCCTTCGCGGCCCGCCGCACGTCCTTTGTCCGGGAGGCAGGTGCCAGTCCAGGAGCAGGGACCAGGAGCTGGGAAGGGAGAGCATGGACGTCGAACCGGACGCCCACGAGGCCGTCGAGGACCGGGCGCGGCTGCTGGAACGACTGCGCGCGGTGCTCGACCGGGCGGAGCTGCCGTCACCGCCGGGCGACGGACTGCGTCATCCGGCGGCCGTCGACGCCGTCCACACCGTGCAACAGGCACTGCGGTCCGGTCCGCTGTCCCCGGAGCTGCGGCGGGCGCTGGCGGCCCGGCTCGACCACGTGCCGCCGCCCGTCTTCGGCCCGGCCGAACCGCAGGACCACCTGAGCCGCAGTGTGGCCCGCGCGCTGCGGTCCATCCCGGCCCGCGCCGGCGCGGACGGCGCGCCGGTCACCGCCGACGCCGTCCGGTGGCGCGGGTCCGAGCGGGAGGCGCTGGCCCAGTCCCTCGGCCTGCTGGCACGGGTCTGGCCCGAGGCCGCGGCCGAGGTGCGGGAGTCGGTCACCGAGGTCGCGCTGCTGACGGGCGACGCCATCGACGGGTACACCGACTTCACCGTGCACGGTGCCGTCCTCGTCCACCGCGCGCGGCTGACGGCGAGCGCCGCCGGGCTGCCCGGTCCGGTGCGGTTCGCCGAGGCGCTGGTGCACGAGGGCGCGCACACCAGGTGCAACGCCGCCGCCCTCGCAGAACCGTTCCTGCTGCCCGACCGGCCCGCCGACCCGGACGCGCCGGGCCGGCACACCGACCTGCTGGTCGCCACTCCGCTGCGGGCCGACCCCCGGCCGCTGACCGGACTCTTCCAGCAGACCGTGGTCCTGGCGCGCAGCGTGCTGCTCTACCGGCGCCTCACCGGTCTGGGCCCGGCCGTCGACGCCCGGCACCAGGACCTGCTGGCCTCCGCGCACCAGGCCGTGACCACCCTGACCGCCCACACCGAGACCCTCACCGCGCACGGCCGGCGGGTGCTCGCCCAGTGCACCACCGTCCTCGGGGGGCCCGCGTGACGGCGTGGACGCCCCAGGTGTTCACCCCCTACCCCGACCAGCCGGAGCTGCTGTTCGCCCGCGTCGCCGCCCGGTCGCCCGCGTTCGAGGGCACGAGCGCCGCGGACGGCGCGCCGGTGCTGGTGGGCAGCGCCGCCGGGCACGACCGGGACCAGGTCGCCACCGGAGCCCGCGGAGAACTCCTGGAACGCCTCGGAAACGTGCTGGCCGGGCGCGAGGCCGAGACGGCCGCCGAGGTCGTCACCACCCACCGGGAGCTGCGCCGGCAGGGCGTACCCGCGCTGGCCCCGCCGGTGCGGCCCGACGCCCGCCGGCTGTGGGTGCGCGGTCGCACCGTCCGGGGCGCGGAGGTGCTCGTCCCGGCGGGCTCGGCCTTCCTGCAGCACCGCCCCCCGGCCGGCTGCGACGCCGCGCCCGCCGCTGGCTCCACCGGCATCGCCGCGCACCCCGACCCCGCCGCGGCGGCGCGGCACGCGGCCTGGGAGGTGCTCGAACGCGACCTGGTGCGCCGCAGCTGGTACGGGCTCTCCGACCGGCCGCCGAGCCTGCTCCCTGCCGTCCCGCCACCGCCGCTGGCCGCGTTCCTGCGGGCCGGTGAGCTGGTGGCGACCGCGTTCACCGTTCCCGCCCCCGCCGGAACCGCCTGCGCCGTCGTGTGCGTGCACCGGGCCGACGGCACCGGCCAGGCGTTCGGGGCCCGCTGCGGGCCGGCGGACACGATCGGGGCCCTGGTCGAGAAGGCGGCCTACGAGGCGGTGATGGTGCGCTGGAGCATGCGGACGCAGGTCGCGCGCCGCACCTGGGAGCGGTGGCACGGCGCCACTCCCCCCGCCACCGCCGTCCAGCACGCGCTCTGGACGTTCCACCGCCAGGACAGCCTGCGCCTGTGGGGTGTGCGGCCGCCCCCGGCCGGTCGGCCCGGCAGCGCCGGGCGCACCGGCCCGCAGCACGCCCTCGCCCGGCACACCGACCCGCAGCACGGCCTCGCCCGGCACACCGACCCGCAGCACGGCCTCGCCCGGCACACCGACCCGCTGCTCGTCCTCGCCGGGCACACCGACCCGCTGCTCGTCCTCGCCGGGCACACCGGCCAGGACGTGGTCCTCGTCGAGACCACCGCGAAACCCGCCCGCGACGCCGGGGTCCGGGTGGTTCGCGTGATCGCCCCCGGCACCCTCCCGCTGCCCTCCGGCCCCGGCCCCGGCCGCCCGCACCCCTTCGGTTAGGAGCCCCGTGAACCCCGCCCCTTCGGACCCCGCCCCCGTGAACCCCGCGCCCTTGAACCCCGTGCCCTTGAAACCCGCCCGTTCGGGCCCGCCCCCTTCGGACCCCGGGCCCGGCTACGCCACCGAGTTCGCGGAGACGTACGACCGCTGGTTCGCGAAGCCCGGCGTGAGCGGGGCGACGGTCGACGCGCTCACCGCCCTCGCCGGCGCCGGGCCCGTCCTCGAACTCGGCATCGGAACCGGCCGGTTGGCCCTGCCGCTGAAGGCGCGCGGGATCGACGTGCACGGAGTCGACGGCTCCGAGGGCATGGTCCGGCGGCTGCGGGCCAAACCCGGGGGCGCCGACATCCCCGTGACGATCGGCGACTTCGCCGAGGTGCCGGTCGCCGGGAGCTACACCCTGGTCTTCCTCGGCGGCGGCACGTTCTTCGAACTGCCCGACCAGGCCACCCAGGCACGCTGCTTCGCCAACGCGGCGGCGCACCTCGCCCCCGGCGGCCTCCTCGTCCTCGACGCCCACGTGCCCGAAGCCCTCGCGGCGGCCACCGGCCCCGAGGTCGTCGCGGAGGGCGACGACCACCTGGTGCTCTGCCACCGCCGGCTCGACCCGTCGACCCAGCGCTACCGCTCGCACTACGTCATCCAGGAGGACGGCCGCACCCGGCACCTGCACGTCGAGTTCCGCTACGCGGGCCACGGCGAGCTCGACCTGATGGCGGGCCGGGCCGGGCTTCGACTCAAGGAACGCTGGGGCGACTGGGCGGGAGCGCCCTTCACCCGCGACAGCGCCTACCACGTCTCCGTCTACGAACGCCCCTGACCGCCACCGATGGAGAGCCGCGTGAGCCGGACCGAACACATCGAGCCCTTCCCCTTCCCGCACCGGGACGGGCTCGAACCGCTCCCCGAATTCGCCCGGCTGCGCCGCGAGGAACCCGTCGTCCGGGTCCGGCTGCCCAGCGGCGACACCGCGTGGCTGGTGACCCGGCACGCCGACGTCCGCCGCGTCCTGGCCGACCCCCGCTTCAGCCGCGCCCGCGCGACCCGGGGAACGGGCCCCCGGATCAACCGCACGACCACGCTGCCCGACTCGATCCTGGCCGCCGACCCGCCCGACCACTCCCGGCTGCGCCGGCTGGTCTCGCCCGCGCTCAACGCCCGCCGGGCGGAGGCGATGCGACGCGGCATCGCCGTCCTGACCGGCGACCTGCTGACGGCCCTGGCACCGCGCCCGCGCCCCGCCGACCTCGTCGCGCACTTCACCCGGCCGCTGCCCCTGACCGTCATCTGCGACCTGCTGGGGACACCCCGCGTGGACGGCGACCGGCTCGACGCCTGGGACGACGCGGTGCGCAGCGTCACCGCCCTGACGGACGCCGAGGTGATGGCGGCCGTGGAGGAGATGACCGGCTACCTCACCGGGCTCGTCGCCGCCAAACGGGCCCACCCCGCCGACGACATGCTGAGCGCCCTCATCGCGGCCCGCGACGACGGCGACCGGCTGAGCGAGGGCGAACTGATCTCGTTCTGCATCGTCCTGCTCACCGGCGGCTACGGCACCACCTCGGACCGCCTCGCCGGTCTGGTCCACCTGCTGCTGGAACAGCCCGAACGCTACGAACTGCTGTGCCGCGAGCCCGCGTTGATCCCCGGTGCGGTCGAGGAGCTGCTGCGGTACGCGCAGGCCACCGTGGGCGCCAACCTGCGGGTGAGCACCGAGGACGTGGTGCTGGGCGGGGTGACGGTCAAGGAGGGCGAGGCGGTGATCGCGCTCACCTCGTCGGCCAACCACGACGAACGCGTCCACCACCGGCCCGACCTGCTCGACCTCACCCGGGACACCCCGTCACACCTGGCCTTCGGGCACGGCGCCCACTTCTGCGTCGGCGCGCAACTCGCCCGGGTCCAGCTCCAGGAGGCCCTGTCCGGTCTCGTCGCCCGTTTCCCGACCCTCCACGCGGCCGGCGCCCCCGACTGGAAACGCGGCCAGATCACCCGGGCCCCGCGCACCCTGCCCGTGGGGTGGTGACACCCGCACCCCGGGCCGGCCCGCCCCCCGGGGGATCACGGCCGCAGGAACGCCCGGCCGTCACCCCCGGTCACGGCTCCGCCCGCTCCGGTGCGCGTTGCAGGCGGAACGCGTCCGCGAGGACCGCCTGGGCCAGCACCCGGGCCGGGCCGCGCGCCGTGGTGCGCCCCGTGGTGAGGGCGAACTCGATGGTACCGAGGCTGGGCAGGCCCGGCTGGTCGGGCAGCACCCGCAGGCCCGACGGGATCAGGCTGCGGGCGTGCGGCACCACCCCGAGGCCGGCCAGCGCGGCGGCCCGGACCCCGGAGAGGCTGGTGCTGGTGCAGGCGATCCGCCAGGGCCGCCCGTCGCGTTCGCAGACCTCCAGGGCGCGGACCCGGGTGAAGCTGGGCGGCGGGTAGACGATCAGCGGCAGCGGCTCCGCCGGGTCCGTCCGGAAGTCCTCCGCCGCGATCCACACCAGCTTGTCCTGCCGCACCAGTTGCCCCTGTGAGCCGCCGCCGGGCGGGCGCTTGCCGAGTACCAGGTCGAGCCGTCCGTCGGCCAGCTGCTCGTAGAGCACGGCGCTGAGGCCGACGGTGAGTTCGAGGTCGACCTGGGGGTTGCTCCGCCGGAAGCTCCGCAGGATCTGCGGCAGCTCGGTGTGGGCGAAGTCCTCCGAGGCGCCGAACCGCACCCGCCCGCGCACCTGCGTCCGCGCGAAGTAGCCGAGCGCCTGCTCGTGCGCCTCCAGGATCGTCCGGGCGAAGCCGAGCATGGCCTCGCCCTCGCCGGTGAGCTGCACGGAGTGGGTGTCGCGCAGGAAGAGCTGCCGGTCGGCGGCCGTCTCCAGCCGCCGCACGTGCTGGCTGACCGTCGACTGCCGCAGCCCCAGCCGCTGGGCGGCCCGGGTGAAGCCGCCGGTCTGGGCCACCGCGAGGAAGGACCTCAACTGCACCGGATCGAACATCCGGCCATTCTATCCGCTGATATCACGGATCATGATGACAGTGAGTGCCGCCAGCGGGATTCACAATCACCCCGGCGGGCGGCAGGCTGGGGCCATCCCACCCGAACCGCCACCGCGGAGAACCATGCCTCGCCCGAACCACCCGCTCCGCTCCCACCTGCCCCGCCGCCCCGCCCGCCTCCGGGTCGACCCGTTCATCGCCGCCCTGCTGGGCACCGTGGCAGTGGCCGCCCTGCTCCCCGCCCGCGGCAGCGCCGCACCGGCCTTCTCGGACGCCGCCACCGGCGCGGTCGCCGTCCTGTTCTTCCTCTACGGCGCCCGGCTCTCCGCCCGCGAGGCCTGGGAGGGGCTCAGGCAGTGGCGGCTGCACGGCACCGTGCTCGCGGTCACCTTCGGCCTCTTCCCCCTGCTCGGGGTGGCCGCCCACCTGCTGGTGCCGGCGGTGCTGTCGCCACAGCTCTACCAGGGCCTGCTGTTCCTGACCCTGCTGCCCTCCACCGTGCAGTCCTCGATCGCCTTCACCTCCATCGCCCGCGGCAACACGGCCGCGGCGGTCTGCAGCGCGACCTTCTCCAGCCTCTTCGGCATCGTCCTGACCCCGCTGCTCGCCGCCGTGCTCCTGCACACCAAGGGCGGCGTCTCGCCGGGCACCGTGCTGGAGATCGCCGAACAACTCCTGCTCCCCTTCGCCGCCGGCCAGGTGCTGCGCCGCTGGATCGCCGCCTGGATGGCCCGCCACCGCGCCGTCCTCGGCCTGGTCGACCGCGGCTCGATCCTGCTGGTCGTCTACAGCGCCTTCAGCGCCGCCGTGGTGGGCGGGGTGTGGGGTGCCCTCTCCCTGCCCCGACTGGCGGCACTGCTGGGGGTGGAGGCGGCGCTGCTGGGGCTGGTCCTGACCGCGACGCTGCTGGTCGGCCGCTGGCTCGGGTTCGGCCGGGGCGACCTGGTCGCGATCGTCTTCTGCGGCTCCAAGAAGAGCCTGGCCAGCGGTGTCCCGATGGCCACCGTCCTCTTCCCGGGCCCGGCGGCCGGGCTGATGGTGCTGCCGCTGATGCTCTTCCACCAGCTGCAACTGATGGTCTGCGCCGTCCTGGCCCGCCGCTGGGGCGCGCAGGCCGAGGGCGCCGGGGCCACGGCACAGCCGACGGCCGCGCCGGCCCTCGACCACGTGGCCTGACGGACGCCGCGCGCCCTCAGCGGCCGACGACGTCGACGGCCGTTGAACCACTTCACGGTGCCGAGGTCGACCAGGGCCCGGCGCCCCTCCGTCGACCGGCCGGCCGCCGCCTTCCCGGTGTCCGCCCACGCCGGAGGGCCGGACCGCGGCGCTGGACCATTCGAGGCGTATCGGCGGGATCCCCGGGATGGCGACGGCCGGAATTCCTCGCGCCGTGCCACCGTCCCCCTTCGGCCCACCCCGCTCCGAGTGCGAGGGCCACACCCCCGGTCCGACGAAAGAAAGGGAATCCACGTGTCCGTACGCCGAAGCGCCGTCACCGTGTCCGCCGTTCTCGCCGCCGCCCTGTGCACCGCCGTGCCACCGGTCGCCGACGCCGCCCCGACGGCCGCCGCGGAAATCCTGAACTGCACCGTGAACGCCGCCGTCAACTTCAGCCCGCCGCTCTCGGCCGGCCCGGAGGCCACCACCGTGGCGATCGGCGGGACGGCGAGCGGCTGCCTCGACTCCCAGGGCGGCCCGACGGCCGTGACGGGCGGCACCGTCACCGCGACGCTCAAGTTCGGCACGCTCAGCTGCAACCCGCTGACGCCGCCGGCCATGGCGCCGGGTTCCACCGCGACCTTCACCTGGAACCTGAAGGACGGCACGCAGGCGAGCAGCACCATCACCGACATCGCCGTCGTCGACGTCGACGGGGCCGGGACCCTCACCGGCACCGTCACCGGCTCCTCCACCCGCCTGGCCGGGGAGAACCTGACCACCGTCCTCAACATCGACAGCGACCAGCCGATCCTGGACAACTGCGTCGACGTCCTGCTCGGAGTCGGCCAGCCCATCGCCCAGTCGACGCTGACCGCCGACGCCGCCTTCAGCTGACACCAGGCCGACCTGCCGTCCCTCCGCCCCTCCGTCCCGCCGACCTGTCGTCCCTCCGACCCGCGCAGGGCCACCCCGCACGTGGCGGGCCCTGCGCGCGTCGGCGCAACCACCGCACGTTGGCGTCGAGTTGTCACCACGCCTCCCGTCGTCCGACCACCGCCCCGGGTCAGCCCGCAGGGTCGGTGAGCCGGTAGACCGTGATGCCGGCGGCGCTCGCGACGGGGCGGTAGCCGGCGGCGGGGAGGGCGCGGAGGGCTTCGGCCTCGTCGCGGGCGGAGAGGAGCCCGTCCCGCGGGTGGTCGGCTGCCACCACCCAGTCGGGCCGCGCGCCGGGGGCGCCCGGGTAGCGGGGGAAGAGGTAGACCCGGGTGCGGCCGGTGAGTTGGGCCGCGAAGCCGTTGGCGGCGGCCACCTCGGCGCCGTCCGGGATCCGGCGCAGCAGCGCGCTCACCGCGTCGACGGTCGCGTCGCGCTGCCAGGTGGCGGGGCGGGCCAGCTCCGCGAGGGGCTGCGAGGGCAGGGCGGCGGCCGTCACGGCGAGCCCGACGGCCACGGAACCGCGGACCGTCCACCGCCGCAGGCCGTGCCGGGCCCGGAACCGGAGCCGAAGCCGGGTCAGGGCGTCGACGAAGGCGAGGAAGACGATCGGCATCAGGACGGCGCCGTAGTGGAAGTCCGTCCCCCAGTAGGACGGGTTGGTGGACCAGAAGCGCCAGCCCAGCGTCGGCAGGGCGAGCAGGATCAGCGGGGAGCGCAGCGCCAGGAACGCGGTGGGGGCCAGAATCGTGACGACGGTGTGCCACTTCTCGCCGGGCAGGAGCAGCCTGGTCACGGGGTTGCCGGCCGGGCCGTCGACGCTGGAGAGGTAGGTGTAGGCGCCGTCCGGGTTGAGGGCCGGGATGACGACCAGCAGCACCAGGAGCAGGGTGGCGGCGGAGAGCGCGACGACGCCCGCGCCCAGTCGGCGGCGGCCGTGCCAGAACAGGTAGCAGCCGATGACGGCGACCGTCGCCGCGAGGTCCTCCTTGACCAGCAGCAGCGGCAGGGCGAAGCCGACCGCCGACCGCCACTGCCGGAGCATCAGCCGCTCCAGAGAGAACGTCAACAGTGGTACGGCAAAGGCGATTTCGTGGAAGTCGAAGCCGACGGCCTGTTGCAGGCCGACCGACAGCCCGTACGCCACCCCGATGCCCGCGCCCGCCCACCGGCCGACCGCCCGCACCGCGGCCCTGGTCACGGGGACGGCGGACACGGCGACCAGCGCCGCCTGGGCGACCAGCAGGGTGAGCGCGGAGGGGAAGACCCGGTAGAACGGTGCGAGGGTGGCCAGGATCGGGTGGAAGTGGTCCCCGAGCAGGTGGAAGCCCGGCCCCTTCAGCTCGGAGACCGGCGCGCGGCCCTCGGCGTAGCCGCGGACGGCCTGCTCGAAGATGCCCAGGTCGAAGCCGTTCGTCCGCAGGTGCAGGTGACGGGAGACGGACAGCGCGGTGTAGGCGGCGAACAGCACGGCGGCGAGCGCCCAGGGCAGCAGGGCCGCCCCCGCCCCCTCGGCGGCGGGCCGCCGCCGTTCGGGCACGGGCCGGGTCTCGGCCGTGGCGCGGGCTGCACGGACCGGGCTCAGGGGCAACGGGGGCTCACTTGCGACGAGGCGGACGGGGGAGTGACCCCAGAAGCCTCCGACCAACCCGCTGAAGATCCGCTGAAGAAGTCTGAGCACACCTTCAGGAACCGTGACGCCCCCGTGCCCGCGTACGCGGGTGCGCTCGCGTGCGCGCGGTCAGGACACCGGTGCGCGGGGGGCGAAGTCCGGCAGGCGTTCCAGGCTGTCGGCGACCGCCGCGAAGCCGTAGTCGATCATCCGCCGCTCGTACCCGGCGACGGCGGTCAGCCCGGCCAGCAGCAGCTGGCGCAGCACGTGCCGGTCGACGGCGGTTCCCCCGTCCACCGCGCCGAGCCGGCGCAGCTCGCGCAACTGCTGGTCGACCACGCGCCGCTCGCCCGCCATCGGGCCCGTGACGGCCTCCAGCAGGGGGTGCAGCCGCTGCGGCAGGCACTGGCGCAGCGCGGCGCGCCCGTGCTCGTTCAAGCCGATCCGGAAGCCCTGGTACCGGCTGTGCGCCCCCTCCTCCCGCTCAAGGACCCGCACCTCCACGCCGGCCCGGAGCAGCCCGTGCGCCAGGCAGAGCCCCCCGAGCCCGGCCTCGGCCACCAACACCTTCGTGCCCACTCCCCCGTCTGTCGCGTGCCCTGCGGTCACCGCCCGCGATCCGCCGCGATCCGCCGTACCGCCAGCCTCCCCCACCGGCCTGGCACTTCGTCAGTGATCTTTTTTTCCCGAACCACATGACAACTGTCACTGCGCACGGCCCACCGGCCGGAGGCCCCGCAGGCCCCACGCGCAGACCGTCCGGTGACTGGAGGCGAACCGCCGGGCCCTGCGGCTCTCCAACCGCCACGACCGGCCCGAGGAAGGAGGCCGCCGACCAGGTCGGCGAGTTGACCCCCTGGTAGCGCCCGCGGGTGCTCGTCGCAACGTCCCGCCCCGGGGACTACTCCGCGCCGGGCGCCGCGTGATGGATCTCGGTGATCCTCGCAGCCGCGTCGAACCCGAGGACCGGGTCGGGGCGGTCGGAGAGCAGGCTCTCGTACAGCGGCCGGTAATGGGCCACCTTCCGGGCCGTCCGACCGTCCGTCCCGAAGGCGGCGAGCAGGTCACCGTCCCGGGCTGCGAAGCCGGTCATGGAGGTGTGGTCGATCCACACCTCCACGCCCGCCCGGCCGAAGACCAGACTGCTCTCCTTGCTGCTGGAGCCCGTGAGCCAGCTGCTGCGCAGACGTGCGGTGCCCGACTCGCCCCGGGACCGGTACTCGGCGATGCACCACGCGCTGGCGCCGCCGTCCAGTTGCCGGGCGGAGGTGAGCGCCGTGAGGTCGACCAGGCGGGTGAGCATGCTGAGCTGGTTCACCCCGGAGTCCATCCAGCTGGAGCCGTAGGACTCGTAGGCATCGGTGCCCTTGAGGACGTAGGGGTCGTAGAACGCGGAGGTGACGGCCGTGACGGGCCCCCACTCGGGGTGCTCGGCAAGCAGTTCCGCCGCCCAGCCGACCTCCGGAGAGAAGGCGAAGTGGTGCGCGGTGAACAACCGGCCCCGCACGTCGACCGCTTCGTCCAGCGCGCGGATCCGCCCGAGCGAGGCGAGGTCGTGGACGAGGGGTTTCTCGACCAGCACCTTGGCCGTGGAGAGCCGGAGAGCCTGGGCCGCCAGCTCCGCGTGCGTGTGCGTGGGAGTGGCGAGCACGAGCAGATCGGGTCGGTGCTCCGCGAGCGCGTCGTCCAGGCCGGCGTAGTGACGCGGGGTGGTTCCACGGAACGAGGGCGGTTCCGGCCGGTTCGGATCGACCGTGAACTCGACCAGTACATCGGCCCGTTCGGCCAGGACTGTGAGATGGGTCTGTGCGATGGTGCCGACGCCGACGAGGCCGACGCTCACGAGGTCAGTCATCAAACTCTGCTTTCTCCGGACGACTCGGCCGAGGTGCGGGGGCCGGGGAGAGTCATCGACGTGTCACCACCGCTGCCCAGCGACCCAACGACGCGACGGGGCCGTCCACCCAGCCGACGGCAGGCAGGTGCTCCGCGGCTGCGAGGGAGCCGTCGATCCAGGAGGTCGCGATGGGAACCCAGTAGGTGTTGCCTCCGGACGTACGGGTGCGCGCATCGAGCTCGGATCGCGTGCGACGAGCACCCTCGTGGTCACCGGCGAGGACGCCGAGGAGGATCTCGGCCACGTCCGCCAGGTTGTGGCCGCCCCGGTAAGCGATCCCGTCCGCAAGATGCCGGGTGTCTCCTACTGCGGACCGGGCAGCGCCGACGTCGCCGGCCATGGCGTGGGCCACCGCCTCGGCGGACCGGAGCTTGACCAGTTCGACGGGGTTGGGCACCAGGTCGAGCAGTTCCCGGGCCCGGCCCGCCGCGTCGGCGACGGCTGCCGTGTCCCCGGACCAGCAGGCGGTCTGCGCCAGGTTGGCGAGTGCCTTCGCCTCTGCGGCGGCCAGTCCCTCGCGCCGCGCCAGGCCGATCGCCTCGTGGTAGACGGAAGTCGCTTCCTCGAAGCGGGCGTTGACCCGCCAGATGTGCCCGGTCAGCCGGAGCCGTTCGCCTTCGTCCTCCGGGCCACGGACCGGTTGTTCATGCAGGGAGGCGAGAGCGGCCGCGAACCGCCCGTTGAGGTAGTCGAAGTCGCTGAGCCAGTAGCGGGCGGCCGCGTCGAACTCGCCCCCCACCAAGCCCCGGTAGATCTCCGCGGCCTGCGTGTAGTCGCCGTGGTTGCGCAGGGCGTGGGCGAGGTGGATGCGGACCAGCTGTGCCGTTCGGCCACCGTGCCGCACGCCTCCGGCCGCGCCGCCGAGCAACTCGATCGCCTCCTCGACGCGGCCGGTCCGGCGGAGCTGGACTCCCCGGATGGCGGCCCGGATCGCCCGGTACTCGGGGAGGCCCACCGGGGCGCCGGTAAGACCGGCTCCGAGCTCCGACCACTGGCCGGCCTCGACGAGTCGCTGCGTGGCCAGCGCCATCCAGTCGTCGAAGACACCGTGCTCGGCAGAGAGCTTGAGCCCGGTTTCGAGGGCTTGCGCCGTCGCCACCCGCCCGCCGGAGGCGCCCAGGCGTTCGCCCAGCCAGCTCAGCAGCCGGGCAGCGACCTCACTGCGGTCACGATCCGACCAACCGTCAGGAAGCGTCCGGTCCGCCTCGCCGATGGCCTGCCGCAACGCCACGTGCAACGCGTACGGGAACGCATAGGCGTCGTCGTGTGTCAGGAACGGTCGGCGAAGGAACCGTGCCACGCTCCCGTCGGAGACTCCGGGTTGACCGGCGCGCAGCAGCTCCGCGCCCACCCGGTCGGTGAGCGCGGCTGTTCGGACCAGGTCGCGTTCCTCCCGGGGGAGGTCCCTGATCGACCGGGTCGCGACGGCTGTGAACGAGCCGCCGAAGTCCGCCACGGAAGGTTGCCCACCGCGTGCCAGCAGGGCGGCGCAGTGGGAGACCGACAGGTCCAGGTACAGGGGAAGCCCCTGGCCGCCGGAGATGACGCGTTCCCGGATCTCCGCCGACATCGCGGGCTCACCGTCCCGGACGAGGGCCTCACGGAGATAGCTGTCCGCGTCGGAGTCCGACAGGTACCCCACGAGGTGCTGCCGTGGTTCGGCCGTGTCGTTGCTGAAGTGCAGATGGGGCCAGCACTCCGGGCCGGTGAAGTCCAGCTCGCCGCCCGCACCCGAGTCGGCCCAGTCGATCCGGTTCCGGCCGGTGATGACGAACAGCACGTTCGGCATCAGATAGGCGCAGCGCTGGACGAACCGTTCCACTGCGCGATCGGCCTGACCGTTGACCACCTCGAAGGTGTCGAGGAAGACGCACACCCGGGGCCGCCGGCCCGGCCGACCGCCCCGGGGCTGCCGTTCCAAGTCCCAGGCCAGCAGGTACGGGAAGTACGAGAGCGTCTCGTAGTCGGCGTCCGCCTCGACCAGTTCGGCGAACAGATCGCAGTCGGCCAGCAGCCGGCCCTCCCGCACCCGGTCCCGGACAGCGCGGTACGTGACCAGCGCGGCCCGGTGGGCCAGTCCGGTCAGACCTCCCAGACCACCCGGGTCGACCTGCTTCACGGCCTCCGCGATCTGGTCACCCAGCGCGATGCTCCGCGAGGCGCGCCGCAGCGCCGGCGAGGCGTCCAGGAACTCCTGCAAGGCCTCGCCGGGGTGGGCGCGAGCCCAGTAGGAGGCCAGTGCCAGGTCGAAGGCCGGCCAACGGCTCCCCAACTGGCCCAGGGCGGCCCTCAGACGCAGCAACAGGCTCTCGATGTCGCCGGCGCCCTCCTCCGAGAGATCGATCCGCACGGTCACCACGTCGTCGCGCTCCTTCTCCCGCGCTTCGGCGAGGAGGCGGCGCTCCAGCTCGTGGGAGAGCGTCGTCTTGCCTATGCCACCCACGCCGTAGAAGGTCAGCACATTGCGGCGGCCCTGCCCGCGGTCCACGACCGGCGAGACCTCGGCCTCGTCCAGCATCCGGTGAAGCTCGTCGACCGACCGGGCGAATGCGGCCACTTCGTCGACCCGGTTGGTGAAGACCTGCTGAGCCGTGACGGTGGACGAAAGGCCGCTCATGAATGCAGCCCTCAGGTTCACCCGTGCCATGCGGCCTCCAGACGTGCGTCGAGCCACGGTCGGTTCGGCGGCATCTCCCGCGACAGGATGCCGTGCTGAAATCTTGTCAGTGATTGCTGCGGCGCCACAATCTCGTCCATGGGGATTTCAGACGGCCGACCCCGTGCGTTCCTCGGCCACGACGACGGGGCGCGGCGGGGCCTCGGGTAGGCTCCCCGAGCATGTCTCAACCTGCGTGGCGTGCCGCATCCGCCGACTGGTCGATCCGTTGGGGTGCGGCGTCGAGGAGTTACGGTTCGTCAAGGAGCCTGATACCGGCGCCGGATGTCGTACGCGTCGGACTGGATCGTGGCGCCCGCACTCCCGGAGTGGGACCGTCCGATTCCGGCAGGAGTGCCTTTCCCGGGTGTGCAGCCCGATGACCACGCCGACCGTGGAGGAGATCGGCACGCCGCCGTTGCGGCTCGCGGGCGAGCCGCGCCGGCACGCCTCGGGGCAGGTCCCGGCGCGCGTGACGTACCTGGGCGCGCGGTGATCCGCCGCATCCGACGGCTGGTCCGCCTCGTGGTGCCGGACCGCAAGGGCCTGTCGCTGGCGTGGGGCACGATCAGGGGGCGCAAGGGCGGCTTCGTCGGCTCCTTCGTCGCGATCGCCGCGGGCTCGGCGGTGATCACCGCCTGCGGGATCCTGCTGATGTCCGGGCTTGAACATCCGGGCTTCGAAGCTGCCAGACTGGAAGCTGCCGGACTGGGAGGACGGCTCAGGGGCGGATGGCGACGGCCCCGTAGCAGGAGGCCGCTGCGTCGGTGATGTGCTCGGTGTCGTCCGCAGGCGCCGCCGGGTGCCAGCGCGGAGTGGCCGCGACGCCCGGCTCCAGGAGGTTCCAGCCGGTGAAGAACTGCGCGAACTCGTCACGGGTGCAGGCGGCGACGGGGGTTCCCGCGGCGGTGTAGACCTGGATGAGCCGGGCGGTCTCCTCGGCGGCGAAGTCCTGCGTGAAGTGGCTGACCACCAGCGCGGAACCGCTGGGCAGTTGTGCCTTGAGGCCTTCGGTGATCCGCTGGGCCTCGAACGGCACGAAGTGCAGCAGGGCGTTCATGCTGAGCGCGATCGGCTGGGTGAAGTCCAGGATCGCCCGGGCCGAGTCCAACAGGTCTCCGGGCTCGCGCACATCGGCCTGCACGTAGGCGGTGACGCCCTGCTCGGTACCGCGCAGGAGCGCCTGCGCGTGGAGGAGCACGATCGGGTCGTTGTCGGCGTAGACGACCTTGGCGTCCGGTGCGACCGACTGCGCGACCTCGTGCAGGTTCGGCGAGGTGGGGATCCCGGTGCCGATGTCGAGGAACTGCCGGATCCCGGCCTCGGCGAGCAGCTGCGTCGACCGGCGCATGAAGGCACGGTTGGCGCGCGCGGCGGAGCGGGCGTAGGGGAAGACCGCCAGGGCCCGGCCGGCGGCCTCACGGTCGGCGGGGAAGTTCGTCGTGCCGCCGAGGTAGTAGTCGTACATCCGTGCCGAGTGGGCCAGGTGTATGTCGAGGTTGACCTCTACGTCGTCGGTCCTGGCGGTGCCGTCCGTCATGCGTTCCCCCTGATACGTCATCGACTCGCCCTGCGCAGGACAGGACCGATCCGCGCCCGCGCCACCGTGGCGAGCGGTGGCGGACCCTGGCGCGGCCCCTTCCACTATGCCCACACGCCCGAACGGCCAAGCAAGGGCCGCCACCGGTGACGACGCGACCGTGAAGCAGGACGACCGAATCAGAGCATGTAGTGACTCACTCTGACCATGTTCCGCACGGTATCTCCATCATCCGCCGCACCTTATGTCTGATCTCGAAACACCTTGTCGCGGTTTAACATCTCGGCATCCAATCCGCCTTAATGTTCCTACCAGGGAAGCGAGTTCCCACTGTGACCGCCGCACGGCCGTGGGGCTCAGCCACGGTCGACGGCCCGCGCCGGACGGCAGCCGACAGGCGTGCCGCAGGGGAGGAATGGGACGTGACCGAGAGCGACTGGGTGGTCGGAGACCGGGACCGCCTGACGTTCGACGCGTTCTGCGACACGCACGAGGGGGCGTGGACCGGGTTCGCCCGCGCGCGCCTTCGCGACGACGCCGCCGCACACAGAGCGGTGGAGATCGCGAAGGTACGCGTGTGGAAGGAGTGGCCGCGCATCCTGCGGGAGAAGATCCCACCGTTCCACGCCTGGACGATCCTCAAGGAGGAGATCGGCGCCACCCTGGCGGAACTGATGATGAACGGCGAGCCGCTGCCCACCCAGGCGAGCGTCCCCGGGTGGGTCTACGCCGTGCGGATCGCCGCCGAGCGGGCGCAGCACCTGATGGAGACCGGGGGCACTCACGAGCAACTGCACGTCGCGCTGCGGCGGTTGTCCGAGCGGCGGCACGACGTGATCGTGCTGCGGTACCTGCTCGACCTGCCGGACGAGCAGATCGCCGACTGCCTGGGGACGACCGAGGCCAACGTCCGTTCGACCGCGAGCCAGGCTCTCGACCGTCTGGCCGCGGCGCTCGGCGGCCGACGCGGGGAGAGCCGGTGAGCACCGAGCACGACCGGGCCCTGCACCCGAACATGGCCGGCATCCACCTGCCCACCCGGGCCCCCCGGCCGCAGCCAGGGGGCACGGGCGTCTCCTGGGAGCGGCTGCTGACCGCCCCGAGTCCGCTGTCCTCCGAGCACAAGCAGGCGGCACACGAACTCGACCTCGCCGCGTCCCTGGTCCTCTCGATGCCGTCCGCCGCGGCCTCCCTGGGCCTCCTCGTCAACGCCGAGCAGATCCACCCCGAGGGCGCCCTCGTCCTCGGCGCGCTGCTGTACGTCGCGGGCCATCGCGACGGCGCCCAGTTCTGGTGGCAGTTCGCGGCCGGCGGCGGTTCCTACACCTCCGCGTCGTTCCTGAGCCTGTTGCACCGCAGCCTCGGGGAGTTCCTGGACGCGGAAGTCTGGCGCCAACAGGCCGAAGCACTGGCCACCAACCCCCGCCCGCCACAGCGTGTCCTGAGCACTCCTCACGCACTGCTGCCGGCCCAGGTGCTCACCGACATCCTCGCCCGGTGCCACTACGGCCTCGACGTGAAGCTGCCCCCCCGCCTCGCGGCCGTCATCCACCAACTCCCCGTCGCCGGCGACGACCCCGAGTACGGCGAACTCCCCCAGATGAGCAGCACCCTCGTCCGCGACCTCACCGACGAACGCTAGCGACCGCGAACCCCGTCTCCCTGCCTCAGCGCACGCGCCCCCGCGCCTTCAGCGGAAGGGCGGGGAGCTCCGGCGCCCGCAGCCGGTCGCCGGCGTAGCCGCGGACGTCACCGAAGCGGGCGGTGGACATCCAGTCCTCGCGGGCCCGGGTGATCTCCTCACCGGACCGGCCGATGAAGTTCCACCACATATCACCGATTCAGCGTTTTCACCCAGGTCAGAGGCATGATGGACCATCCCCGGTCAGCAAATAGTCAGCTTTGGTACGCGGGGAGTCGAACAGCATGGCCACCAAGACACTGGCCCACGGCATGGGCACCTTCTTCAAGGAGTGCGAGCACCCTCAAGCGAGGTGGTCCAAGTGCCCGCACGAGTACACGATCCGATATCGCGACGCAGCCGGAAGGCAGGTCGAGGAGTCCGGCTACGCCACCCAGGACAAGGCCATCTCCCGCTTGTCCGAGGTCTACAAGGCGAAGAAGGACACCCCGCGCAATCAGACCAAGGCCGACCGCATCCAGAAGTACAGCTCGATGCAGTTCGGGGCCTACGTCGCGCAGTGGAAGCCCGGCCAGCGTCACCTCAGTCCCGCGTCGATACGGCACCTCGACTCGCTCCTTGAGCACCACCTGTACCCGGCCTTCCGCAGCCGTCGGATGGGCACCTTCGACCACAAGGTCGTCGACGCCTTCATCCAGAACATGGAGCGCAACAACGTCGGCCTCGCCACCCAGGCCAACGCCTTCGACAAGCTGAAGGCGATCCTCCTCGACGCCCATCGACTCGGCATCTACGACGACAACCCGCTAGACGGCGTCAAGCCACCTCAGTACGACCCGAAGCGCGCCGTCATCCCCTCGCTCGAACAGCTCCAGGGCATCCGCACCGCCGGCGACGACATACTTCTCCTCGTCACCGACCTCATGAGCGGCTGCGGCCTGCGCAACGGCGAGGCATTCGCAGTCAACATCAACAACGTCGTCGCCGACGACGTCTACCGCATTACCGAGCAGGTCAACCACACCACCAAAACCTACGGGCCGCTGAAGCACCGCAAACCCGACGACTACCGCGACGTCCCGCTACCAGCCCGCGTCAAGCACACCATCGAGTGGTACGCCGACAAGTACGGCACCGCCGACGGCTACCTCCTCCGCCACCCCAGTGACCTCAGCAAGGCCTTCCCGCACTACTACCTCGACAACCAGTGGCAACGCATCAAGAAGGCCGGCACCCTCGACATCCCTGACGGCATGGTCCTCTACGGACTGCGCCACTTCTTCGCCTCGAACTGCCTCAGCCACAACATCCCCATCACCGACGTCGCCGAATGGATGGGCCACCGCAGCGTCGACATCACCTTCAAGACCTACCGCCACCTCATGCCCGGCTCCATCAGCCGCGCCGCCCAGGTCCTGAACCTCGGTTTGGCCGTATAGCTACATGACATAAAGGGGGCCGGCCCTCAAAGGTCGGCCCCCTTCAAACGCAGCTGTGCTGGACTCGGCCGACAACCGCCCACCGCCGGGTCCGTGAGCACGTCGAATAGTTGATTCGCCGCTGATTCGAGCAGCGGCAGGGGCGCTCCTCTCCGGCGCCTGAGTCGCGATCAGCAGCAAATGCCGGGGTGGCCCACTCGCCGGGCCGCCGCGAGCGCCGCCAGGACCGGTCTCACCACCTCTGGGCGGGCCAGCTCGTGCTTGCCCCGCGGATCGTGCACCGGCCCGATCCCGTGCACGAACGGCAGCATTCGCCCGGTGTGCTCGCGCGACTCGTTCAGGGACTGTGCCGCGCCCGGCGGGTACGTCGATGGGATCGCAGGGGCGGCCGACGAGCCCGCACTTCAGAGCACATGCGAGCCACTGATGAGAGATCAGTGCGTTCGAGCCCACCATTCGAGAACGGTGAGGGCTGCTGGAGCACTGGCGGAGGCCAGGCCGAGAACCGCACGGTTCAGGGCCTCTTCCCAGATCGTGCTGGGACGAGATGCCCGACCTCGGGCACGTTCTCTAACAGTTCGACGACGCCTGTTCGCGGTCATTGCATAGCTCCCGCCGTTGGAAGGGGTGAGGATGCCGGGCCCGGCGGGATGGAACTCTGGCGCCCGAACGGTCCCGCTGTCCCAGGAGACGGGCACGTAGGGCGCAGTGGGCCTTAAGCTGCTGCTAAGGATCTTGCCGATCCGTTGCCCGCCGTGCCCGTGGCGGGCAACTGGCTAGGACGGGCACTGCCGGACGGCGCGGGACAAGAACGGAAGGACGGGCGCGGGTGGGGGTGCAGCAGGACGAGTTGCACGCGCGTCTTCGCGGCCTGCGAGAGCGTGCTGCCGCCGCGAGGCGGGCGGTGGGCGCGTCGGCCAGCCAGGCCGTTCTCGAACGGGAGGTACGCACAAGCGGTCTTCCGGGAGCGGAACACTTCACGGGCAAGCGCGCCAGCGAGTGGGCTCCTGACGAGCGGGCCAAGTTCAAGGTGCCCCAGGCTGCCAGTGACGACCCGCTGCTGGCGATGGCAGCGGTGTGGGCGCATTGGGCCGGTGAGAAGCTGGATCAGCGCTGGCTCCGCGACCAGCTGGTGCTGGCGCGAGCGGAACTGACGAAGGAGCGCGGCACCCAGCCGGTGCTCGCCGCTGCCCCTTCGAGCCAGGGCTCCGAGGAGTGTCTTCAGGACATAGGTCCGGCCGTGCTGGAGGTACACCCAGCGGTCCTGCCGACTCCGGAGAACGCTCCGCTCCCGTGGCTCACGCCCTACCTGGCCCGCCGACACGACGCCGAACTGCGGGAGGCGATCGGCCCGGCACTGGCCGGAGGCACGTCGATGCTGGCGATGCTGACCGGCGGCTCCTCCACCGGCAAGACCCGCGCACTTTTCGAAGCCCTCCTGAATCTCGCACCTACCCGACCACTGCTCCGTCCTGTCAACGCGGGGGCCTTGCTGGATCTATTGGAAACCAACCGCATCACCGGTGGGACGGTGCTGTGGCTGAACGAGAGTCAGCGATTCCTGGACGTCGCCGTGGGTGAGCAGGCCGCCGCGGCACTGCGCGTCCAGCTGGAACACCAACCTGGTGTGGTGGCCGTGGGGACCCTGTGGCCAGAACCCTACTGGGGCGACCTCACCAGAGAAGGGGTAGTGGGAGACCCGCACGGCCAGGCTCGGGCGCTCCTCCGCGGGCCGCGCACCCGCAGGATCACGGTGGCGAGTGGGCTCTTGGACGATGACCGGGATGCTTGGCACGCCCTTGCACAACGGCACCATGACCCCCGACTGTTCAAGGCTCTGGAGGCCGGGGGCAGCGACGGACATGTGGTGCAGCACCTGAGCGGCGGCCCGGAACTGCTCGCGGCCTACCTCGAAGGCCCCGGCGGATTCTACTCACCCATCGAACACGCACTGCTGACAGCTGCGCTGGATGCTCGGCGTCTCGGTCACCACGCACCGCTCCCCCTCGCTCTCCTCGCCGAAGCCGCCGACGGTGCGCTCGCCGCCCACCACCGCAGCGCGGACCTGGACTGGGCCGAGGTCGCTCTCACAGCCCTCACCACGGGGGTACGACGAAACGACACACGCACCGATCGACGCACACTCACGCCGCTGGCGGCCGTACGTGCTCGCTCCGGCACTGCCGCCGACTACGAACCGACCGACTATCTCGACCAGCACATCCGGATCCACCGCGCCGACCAACTCGGCGGTGCACCCCTCTGGGATGCCATGGCCGCGCATGCCGTCGACGGTGAGGATCTCAGTCGCCTCGTCGAGGCCGCATGGACCAGAGGCCTCTTCAGGCTGGCTGTACGACTGGGCGTCAAGGCGATCCGTGCTGGCCACCCTGACGCGCCCGTCCGTCTGGTCGGTCGGCTCCACGACGCACCGGAGCTTCGGCGTCAGGCGCTCAAGTGGCTCGCCGACAGTGCGGACGGCACCGATCCGGGTGCCGTCGCCTGGCTTCTCCGCCAGCTACAAGGACCTGACGCCGATCGAACGCGATCGGCACTGCTGGCTCGTGCCGTCGCCAACGTCGACCTCGATCCTCCCCAGGAACTCCCCCATCTCTTCAATGCGCTCTGGGAGGCAGGTGAGCTCGAGGGGCTCACTGACCTGCTGACGCGCGCCGCCGCTCACTGCGACGTCACCTCGCCGGCGGCCGTCGCTTCCCTGCTGGAAATGCTTGTGACGCTACGAGGGGCGGGGAAATCTGCCAGGCCGCAGCAGCCGCGTGCCATCCCGGCGTCGCCTTCGGAGCTGGAGAGAGCAGTGGACCGCGCAGTGACGCTCCTGCTCGCCCGCGGCCCCGCCGCCCACGCCGACCTCACCAGCCCCGATTCCCTTGCCGTACTCCTGCTGGAGCTTCGTGCCGTCGGGGCGACCGAGGCGGTGGCAACCCTGCTGGCCCGCGACCCGGCCGCGCGCATCGATATCAGCGACCTCTACGCCGTCGCTGACCTACTGGGCCAGTTGAAGGAGGCTGGCGCGGTCGAGGCAGCGGCCGCGTTGATGGCTCGCGACCTGATCGCACACGCTGACCTCACCGACCTGCATACCGTGCCGTGGACGTTGCGTAGGCTCCAATCGGCCGGTGCGGAAGCCGCGTTGATTACGCGAATCGCTCATGCAGCCGCCGCCGGCGCCGCCCTCACCGACCCTCTCGAAGTCGCAGAGCTACTCAGGGCGCTGCGGGATGTAGGCATCAACGATGCGGTCGCCGTACTGCTGGGCCGCGACCCGGCCAGTCACGTCGACCTCCCCGGGCCCAACTACACGGAGTTCGGCATCCTGCTGGTGGAACTCGAGCATGCCGACGCATTCGACCAAGTCACCACCCTTCGCGATCGCGTCATCTCCTACGCCGAGATCGAGAGCCGGCACGAACTGGGTTCCTGTGCAGCCACAGTGGAGGAACTGGAGCGGGTCACGGGCGATACGGCAGTCAAAAGCACGGTGGCCCGCCGAGTCGTCGCCCATGCCGAGCTCTCCGAGCCAGGTCCAGTCTCCTGGCTACTGGAAGTCCTCCATGAGGCGGGGGCCACAGACGAGGTTGCAGTCCTGGTAGCACGCGATCCTGGCACCGCGGTACGGCTGGCCGATCCAGCACAGGTCACGCTCCTGGTCAGTGTGCTCAGCGAGGTGGGAGCCACTGGCTCAGCCGCCCTCCTGGCTGACCGTGCCGTCGCCCATACTGACTTCAGCGACGGCTTTCGCGTGGCAGAGTTGCTTCAAGGTCTCCGAGAAGCAGGAGCAGGCAAGGCATTCGCAGCGCTGCTGGCCCGCGACCCCGCCGCTCACATCGACGTCACTGATCCGCTCGGTGCTGCCTTCATGCTACGGGAACTGGATGAGGCGGGCGCCGAGCAAGCAGTGGAAACGCTGCTGGCCCGTGAGCCCGACCGCCACGCGAATCTCAGCGGCACGAACGCCACCGCCGCCCGTGATCTGATCGACGCATTGCTCATGGCCAGTGCCCACGATGCCGGCCGCAGACTCATCCAGCGCGCCGAGAATGCCGGGCTCATGGAGCTCGGCCGCCTTCGCCCCTTCGGCCGGGAAGCGGACGGCCGGCCCTCAGCGGCATGGACATGGAGCGATATCTCCTGCTGAACCCCATCAGCGCTGACCCTGGCTTCGGGAGAGCGGCGATTATGTACGACGCCGCCGGCCATGACGAGCCCCGGGAAACGCAGCACCGATGACCCGTGCCTGCGGCAACCCCGCAGGGCTACCTCGTTCCACGTGGCCGAGCTCCACAGGGATGCCACAGGCTTTGCGCCGGGCGAACCTGCCCGCTGGTTGTCCCTCAAGGCCTTCCTTTGCCCGCTGCTCGTCAGTGGTACGGCCTAGAATCGCAGGGACGTAGGGCCAGGACGGGGAGTGGTGTGAAAGACGAGCGGTGGACGACTGTCACCGAGTCGCAGTTCGAGCATGAGCGGCGCGGACTGGAGGCGATCCGGCGGGCCCTGCAGGACCAGGACGGGGAGCCCTGGCGTGCTTGGTCGAACTTCACCTTCACCGCGAACAGCGGCCATGTCCGCGAGGTCGACCTCTTCATGGTCGCCCCGGCCGGCGTCTTCCTGATCGAGTTGAAGGACTGGCACGGCTCGGTCGCGGGTGGTGGTCGCGATTGGATCCAGACCACCCCGGGCGGTACGAGCCGACGTCACTCCAATCCGCTGCACCTGTCCAACCAGAAGGCCAAGGAGCTGGCCGGCCTGATCCAGTCGAGCGTCGGTCCACGCCCGCGCATCTGGGTCGGCGAAGCGGTCTGCTTCACCGACGACAGGCTCCGTCTGCAGCTGCCGGCCGCCGACCTGAACGGCATTTTCACGGTCAGGCAGTTGGCCGAGATGCTGGCCACGCCGCCCGGTGACGCCCGTTACGCGGTCACCGCCGAGGTTTCCCGGAAGGTCGCGCAAGGACTGCAGAGCCTGGGGATCGCGCCGATCCGGCGGCAGGACGAGGTAGGGGGATACCTGCTGGACTCGGCCTCCTTCGACTCCGGCCAGACTTGGGCCGACTATAGGGGTGAACACACCCAGCTCCACGACATCGCCCGGGTGAGGGTGTTCCTCAGCGAGCGCGGGGCCTCGAATGCCGAGCGTGCCTCGGTGGAGAAGGCCGCCGCGCGTGAAGCCGCAGTGCTGAACCGGTTCCGGCACCCCGGCGCGGTGTCGGTGAAGAACTACCTGCCGTCCGGGCACCCGGCCGGCCCAGCGATCCTCTTCGACTACCACCCGCACACGATGCGCCTGGACGACTACCTCGTCAGCCACGGTCAGGAGCTCGACCTGCAGGCCCGTCTGGCGCTAGTCCGGCAGCTCGCGGAGACGGTCCGCTCCGCGCATTCGCGCCGCATCTACCACCGTGCCCTGTCCGCCCACTGCGTGCACGTCATTCCGCGCAACCGTGGGGCGCGCGGGCATGAGCTCAGCGAGGCCGAGCAGTGGGCACGGCCCCGCCTGGAGATCGCGGACTGGCAGATCGCGGCCGGTAGGTCCGGGACTGGTTCTTCTGGTGGCGGTGCTTCCGGTCGCGGGCGTCGTCTGACGCAGATGATGTCGCCGAGCTCGCTGTCCGCGCTGCACATCGCCGACCAGGCGGACCCGTACCTCGCGCCGGAGCTGACGGCAGCGAAGGCCGATCCGGTACGTCTGGACGTGTATGGCCTGGGTGTACTCACCTATCTGCTGGTCACGGGGAAGGCCCCGGGGGCGAGCCAGGCGGAGGTGCTGCGCAGGCTGGAAAGCGGTGAGACGCTGCGGCCCAGTGTGCTGGTCGACGGCCTGGACCCGGACATCGACGACCTGGTGGAAGCGGCGACAGCATTCGACCCGGTTCGTCGGCTTGCCGCGCTCGACGACTTCATGGAGATGCTGGAGTTCGTCGAGTCGTCGTTCGCGGCGGTGGCGTCCACTGGGACAGATGCGGACGACGCTGCCGGTGGGGGTGACGGTGACGAGCCCGGCCCTGCTCCAAAGCCCGAGCCGGAGGGCGATCCCCTGGAGTGTGTCGCGGGTGATGTGCTCGCGGGTCGGTGGGAGGTCGAGCGGCGGCTCGGCACCGGGTCGACCGCGCGGGCCTTCCTCGTGCGTGACCTGGACGCCGAGCCGCGCCGTAACGGGTCGCGGACGCCGGTCGTGCTGAAGGTGGCGTTGAGCGAGGCCAAGCATCCGGTCCTGGAGCGGGAGGCGGAGGTTCTCGGCCGGATCCACCAGGACTCGCGGATCATCGGGCTTGCCATGCCCGAGCCGCTGACGATCGGCGGCCGGCGGGTCCTCGCCCTTGAGCACGTGGGTGACGCACGCGAGGAGGCGGGGCGCTCGGAGCGGCCGCAGCGCCGTGAGGACACCGTCGCACGGCAGCTGCGGGAGGTCGGCCGCCTCGGTATGGATCAGCTGGAGGCGTACGGGCAGTATCTCTTCGGTGCTGTCGAGCACTTGGAGGCCGAGGGCATCTGGCACCGTGACCTGAAGCCGGACAACATTGCGATCCGCATCCGGCCGAACGGCACCCGTCAGCTCGTCCTGATCGACTTCTCGCTGGCCGGCTATCCGGCGAAGGAGATCGAGGCAGGCACTGAGGGCTACCTCGACCCGTTCCTGGGCACGCTCCAGCGCGGCGTGTACGACGCGCACGCCGAGCGGTACGCGCTCGCCGTGACCCTGCACGAGATGGCCGCGCGCGAGCTGCCGCAGTGGGGCGACGGCTCGGTCACCGCGCGGCAGACGGTCGCGACGGAGTGGCCGTATCCGAAGATCGCGGCGGATGCGTTCGAGACGCCGGTGCGCGACGGCTTGGTGGCGTTCTTCCGTAAGGCGCTCGCGCGGGACGTCAAGGACCGCTTTCCGGATCTGGTTCCGATGGAGCGGGCCTGGAAGCAGATCTTCATCGAGGCGCAGAAGGCGACAGCGCCGTCTACCGGGCACGGTTCCAGTGCGGAGCGGGGTGCCGATGTTGGGGCAGGGGATGAGACTCCGCCAGGTGACGAGAGCGAGGCCGCGCTTCAGATCCGTGAGGAGCAGGCCGCGCGGGCGACGCTGAGCACGCATCTGTCGGTGGCGGGCCTGACCCCGGCTGCGCTCTCCCAACTGTATGCGATGGGCCTGAGCACGGTCGGCGATGTCGTCACCTATAAGGCGCGCAAGTTCCTCACCGCGCCCGGTATGGGTTCGCGTACGCGTGAGGAGATCCAGGGCCGTCAGAAGGAGTGGAACGCGCGGCTGCGCCAGCCGGTCGCGCCGACCAGCAGTGAGGCGCGCAGGGAGGCGGAGCAGGAACTCACCGACCTTGAGGCGAGTATCGCGGAGGCGGTAGGAGGCGAAGCGGCCGCGGAGGCGTTCGCCCGGCTCAGCCTGGACGCGCTCGCGGCCCGGCTGGTGCCCAAGCCTGCGACAGGGCGTGGTGGTTCCAACGAGGCGACCCGCAAGGGCATCCGACTGCTACTCGGTCTGCCGAACGAGCAGGGCCAGTACCCCGAGGGTCCGGTGTGGGCGCGGCAGGCGGACGTGGCGAAGGCCCTTGATGTCACCACGGGCCGAATCCCGCCGGTCGTGAAGAAGGCGCGGGAGCGCTGGCACGAAGACGCGGCGCTGGCGGTCCTGCGCGAGCATGTGGTGGAGATCCTCGCCGACCGCGGCCGGGTGGCATCCGTCGTCGAGATCGCCGACGCGCTCATCGCCCGCCGCGGCACCGAGGTCGCCGACCGGCGCGGCCGTCGGAGGCTCGCCCTGGCGCTGCTGCGGGCGCTGGTGGAGCGGGAGCAGTTCTACGACGTCGAAAAGAATCCGCAGCCGCCGCTGCTGCACTACTTCCACGCGCCGGCGCCGCGCGGCACGGAGCCTGTGCTCGGCCTGCTCGTCATCGACGTACGGGAGGGCACGGACAGCCCGGACACACCGACCAAGCCTGCGCTTCAGGAGTACGCCGTGAAGCTCGGCGCGAAGGCGGACCGGCTCGCTGCCCTGGAGTCCTTGCCGACCGCCGCGACTGTGCTGACCGAGCTGGGCTCCGTCGCACCACCGCCGGGTGTGCTCGGCTGGAACGAGCAGCGGATCGCGGAGATCGCCGTGGCCACCTCCACGCGGGCTGCGCTCACGCCGCGTCTGGAGATCTATCCGCGGGATCTGGATCTGGTACGCGCCCTGCGCATCACCCAGGCTGGCATGGTCGCCGTCCAGCCGGAGCTGGAGGAGGAGCGGCAACCGGGCCTGCGCGTGGAGGACGTGCACAAGCTGGTCCACACCCGCTTCCCCGGACTCGGCGCCGACCCCCTCGTCACGGCCGAACTCCCCACGGGGGCAGAGTTGGTGACGTCGCTGCGCAAGGCCGGCTTCGACCTGAAGCTGGAGACCCGCTACGACCGTGTGCTGCGACTGCTGCCCAACCGGCCTGCGGGCGCTGGAGCCGGCGGCAGCCTGATGACGACGTACGGGAGTTCGCGGACAGGGGCCGCCCGGTCAGGGGCCACATCGTCCGCGAGCCGGCAGGGCGCCGCCCGGTACGACGCCGACCAGGCAGTACGGGCCGCGGCCACCGCCGAGCAGCGGCTGACGCATGATGCGGGCAAGGACGGACTGCGGGTACTCACCGTGCCGTCGCGCGGCGCGCACACCGCGGCACGACTCCTGACGCAGGCGCCGTACGGGGCGGAGGCGGTGTCGCTGACCGGGCTGTTCCTCGACGAGCTGCATGAGATGGTCGACGGGCGGCCCCAGCCGACCTGGCAGACGGTCCTTGAAGCGGACGCTGCCGCGCCCGGTTCACGCGGTCGGCAGAACCTCGGTGTGGTCGCCGGGCGAGCGTGGCACCAGTTGGAGCCGAAGCTGGCGGCCCGCCTTGAGCGGGTACCGGGGGCGAACGAGGGGCCGCTGTTGCTCACGGAGGCGGCGGTGCTGGCCCGTTACGACGCGCTGGACGTCCTGGACCGGCTTGCGGAGCTGGCGCGAGAGGGGAGGCGGCCGCTGTGGCTGCTCGTCGCCCAGTCCGACCCGTCGGACACGCCACGCCTCGCGGGGAAGGCCGTGCCGTACCAGGCGGCGCGCGGCGAGTGGATCCATGTGCCGGAAGCGTGGGTGACGGCGCGTTCCGATGCCTGACAATGATCACTGACGCCCCCACGCCCCACACGACCACCTACCGCATGCATCACCCGAACGGGAGCCATCCTTGATCGAGCGCAAGAGCCTCCTCGCCGACCTTCAGCAGCAGGTCAAGGCGGCCGAAATTGACCTGGACGCCCAGGTCAAGGCCGTGCCCGAGGTGAGCGGACGGCTGCGCAGGGAGTACGACCAGGCGCGCAAGGCGGACCGGACAGCCGCCACGTGGAGCGCGTGGCTCGGGGAGCGGGTCACACAGGTCGCCGTCGCGTGGGTGCTCGGCACGGTCTTCGTGCGTTTCAGCGAGGACAACGAGCTGATCGCTGAGCCGTACATCACCGCGCCGACGGTCGCGGGTCGCGACGTCGCGCAGGCGCGGTACGAGGAGTACGTCGACAAGGACGACGACCCGACGTACCGCGGCTGGCTGGAGACGGCTTTCGCGGAGCTGGGCGCGGGTCCGGCGGGGCGGCTTCTGTTCGACCGACGCCACAACCCGCTGTTCCAGATCCCGCTCTCGCACGAGGGCGCGGGCGCGCTGCTGGAGTTCTGGCGACGGGAGAACGGCGGCGACGGGACGCTGATCCACGACTTCACCGACCCGCTGGAGGAGGGCGGCGACGGAACGAAGGGGTGGGACACCCGGTTCCTGGGTGACCTGTACCAGGACCTGAGCGAGGCGGCCCGGAAGACGTACGCACTGCTGCAGACCCCGGAGTTCGTCGAGGAGTTCATCCTCGACCGGACGATGAAGCCGGCGGTGCGGGAGTTCGGGTTCGAGGGCCTGAAGATGATCGACCCCACGTGCGGGTCGGGCCACTTCGTGCTCGGCGCGTTCCGGCGGCTGGTGCGGCTTTGGGCGGACGAGCGGCCGGCGGTTGGCCCGTACGAGCGAGTGCGGGCGGCTCTGGAGTCGGTGCACGGCGTGGACCTCAACCCGTTCGCGGTCGCCATCGCCCGGTTCCGGCTGCTGCTCGCGGCGATGGCGGCGGGCGAGATGCGGACCTTCGCAGAAGCGTCGGCGTACGAGTGGCCGATGGGGCTCGCGGTGGGCGACTCGCTGCTGCCGACGGAGTTCCGGCAGGAGGGGTTGTTCGAGGTCCCCGGCGCTTCGGGGGAAGACGCTGAGGACCCGTACTACGCGCTGAGCACGGAGGACGTCTTCGAGCACCCGGAGATCCTGCAGCAGGGCCGCTATCACGTGGTGGTCGGGAACCCGCCGTACATCACGGTCAAGGACAAGACACTCAACGAGCGATACCGGAAGCTGTACGACGCTTGCGCGGGGACATATGCGCTGTCGGTGCCCTTCGCCCAGCGGTTCTTCGAGCTCGCAGTACGGGGCGACGACCCGAAGAGCGGGCGCGGGTACGGCATGGTCGGGCAGATCACGGCGAACTCGTTCATGAAGCGGGAGTTCGGGACGCGGCTGATCGAGGAGTTCTTCGCGCACAAGGTAGAACTGACGGAGGTCATCGACACGTCGGGGGCGTACATCCCGGGGCACGGGACGCCGACAGTGATCTTGGTGGGCAGGCCGAGGAGCGGCTCAGGGCGGCAGGCGACGATCCGCACGGTGCGGAGTGTGCAGGGGGAACCTGCGGCACCGAAGGAGGGGAAGGAGGAGGAGGGTTTCGTCTGGCGGGGGATCGTGGAGCAGATCGACCAGCCGGGGTATGCGGGGCAGTGGGTCTCGGTCGATGACCTGGACCGGGGACGGTACTTCGGTAAGCAGCCCTGGATTCTGGCTGATGGGGGACGCGAACTCATCGAGTCGCTGACCGCAACAGCAGTCGGCCCCATGGTTCAGGCCATCGATCCCGGCATCGGACGTGCCGTACGAGTTGGCGCTGACAGCGCCTATGTCCGGCCGGCACGAGAGAGCTACCAGACTAAGGCAGACAAGACTGCACTACGTCCGTTCTTGACTGGTGACGTAGTGCGAGATTGGCACGCTGAAGCCGACGAGACAATCTGGTTCCCGTACACAAAGGGCTTCCAGGTGCAGCAATTTCAAGACGAGCTGTGGGCATATCGCACCCCACTTAGGGAGCGCCGTACTTTCCAGGGAGACATGGCCGCGGCAGGCCTCAACTGGTGGGACTACATGCAGTTCACGTCCTCCGCTTACGCGACACCGCTCTCACTTATGTTCGCCTTTGTCGCAACGCACAACCATTTCGTCCTGGACCGGGGCGGCAACGTCTTCAACCGCCACGCCCCCGTGATCAAGCTGCGGAAGGATGCGACGGAGGAGGAACATCTGGCGTTGCTTGGAATGCTCAACAGCTCCACGGCTGGCTTCTGGCTCAAGATGGTGAGCCACGATAAGGGCAGCCAGGGTGTCAACGAGGGCTACAAGTCGCAGGTCTGGGAGCGCTTCTACGAGTTCACCGGCACCAAGCTCCAGGAGTTCCCCCTCCCCGCCACCTACCCCACTCCCCTCGCCACCGCCCTCGACACCCTCGCCCAGGAGCTGTCCGCCGCCTCCCCTTCCGCCCTCACCACCCGCGAGACACCGACCCCTGCCGCCCTGCGCGAGGCTCGTGCCCGCTACGACGAAACCCGCGCCCGCATGATCACGCTCCAGGAGGAGTTGGACTGGCAGGTGTACGGTCTCTACCAGCTGCACGCCGACGAGCTGCGCCTCCCCGAGGCCGACACCGACCCCGCAACCGCCGCCGTCCCGTCCCTCGCCCTCGGTGAGCGCGCGTTCGAGATCGTGCTCGCTCGCCGCATCGCGGCCGGCGAGGCCAGCGACGAGTGGTTCAAGCGGCACGGGTCTACCCCCATCACCGCCATTCCCGAGCACTGGCCCGCCCCCTACCGCGCTCTCGTCCAGAAGCGCATCGACGCCATCGAATCCAACCGCGCCCTGAACATGATCGAGCGCCCCGAGTACAAGCGCCGCTGGGCCACCGACGGTTGGGACGCCATGCAGGGCAAGGCGCTCAAGGCGTGGCTGCTCGACCGGGTCGAGGACCGCCGGCACTGGTTCGACCAGGAGGGGAACCCGACCCTGGTCTCGCTCGCCCGCCTCACCGAAGACCTCAGTACGGACGCCGAGTTCGTGTCCGTCGCCGAGATCTACGCGCCGCGCCAGGATTTCACGAAGACGGTGCGCGAGCTACTCGCCGACGAGCACGTCCCGTTCGTCTCCGCTCTGCGCTACAAGCCGTCCGGGCTGAAGAAGCGCGCCGACTGGGAGCACGTCTGGAACCTCCAGCGCAAGGAAGACGCGGCCCCCGACGAGCCCGCCAAGCGCAAGGTCCGCGAGCGCATGCCCGTACCGCCGAAGTACACCTCCGCCGACTTCCTCAAGCCTTCCTACTGGCGGGCCCGAGGCAAGCTCGACGTGCCCAAGGAGCGGTTCGTCTCGTACGGGTCAGCCAATGTCCAGCAGCCCGCCCTCTACGGCTGGGCGGGCTGGAACCAGCTCGAGCAGGCGCTCGCGCTCGCCTCGTACCTCCAGGACGCCGGTGCCGGCCTCGAGGGCGCGGACCTCGTCCCGTACCTGGCCGGGCTGCTCGAACTGCAGCCGTGGCTCGACCAGTGGTACGGCGAGTACGACCCGGACTACGGAGCCGCCCCCGCCGCCGAGATCCTCGGATTCAGGCATCTCAAGCAGGGCGAACTCGGACTCACGGACGAGGACTTGAGGAGCTGGAAGCCCGTCGCGGCCCCACGCGGCGGGCGTAAGGCGACTGTGAAGTCGGACACCTGAGCCGGAACCGGAGAGGCGAGAGAGTTACACCATGGCATTCATGAGCAAGGGCAAGCCCCGCGCCGAGGACCGGCCGCTGCTGCGTGAGCTGATCGACATCAAGGAAACGGTGTCGACGTCCGACTACGTGCTGCGGCTGAGTGAGGCCGTCACCCCCGAGGGCGCGAAGGCGGCGCTGCGCGACTACGTCGTCACGGACCGGCTGAAGAGGAACTTCGAGGAGGCACTGGGCTACATCAAGGCGTCGTTGGACGGGCACTCGTCCAAGGCCGTCTATCTGCACGGTTCGTTCGGTTCCGGTAAGTCGCACTTCATGGCGGTGCTGTACGCACTGCTGTCAGGGCATCAGGCTGTCCGCTCTCGCGACGAGTTCGACACCGTGCGCGCCAAGCACGGGTGGCTGGACGAGGACGGCCGCAAGTTCCTGCTCGTGCCATACCACATGCTGTCGGCGAAGTCCCTCGAACAGCGTGTGCTCGGCCGCTACGTCGACCACGTGCGCAAACTGCACCCCACCGCTCCGCTGCCGCAGGTCTACCGCACCGACGGTCTGTTCGAGGACTTCGCGCAGCAGCGTCGGCTCAACAGCGACGCGAAGGTCATCGAGCAGCTGTCCCAGGCGGGGTCACCCGAGCCTCCACCAGCCGGCGCGCCCGCCGACGACGACGGCTGGGGCGATCTCGTCCCCGCCGGAGACTCCTTGTTCCGGTGGACGTCCGAGCTGCTCGACACCGCGATGTCCGCGCCCGAGGAGCACGAGAACACCAAGCAGCTCGATCTCAAGAATCCCACCACCCCGCAGGAGCTGCGCGCCCGGCTCGTGCAGGACCTCTCGCAGACCCTCTTCCCGGCCTTCGCCCGCAACTCCTCGGAGGACGCGGACGCGTTCGTCTCGCTCGACAAGGGCCTCGGGATCATCGCCGAGCATGCCAAGTCGCTCGGGTACGACGGCCTGATCCTCTTCATGGACGAGCTGATCCTGTGGCTGGCCGGTCTGATCTCCGACCAGAAGGCGATGTCCCGCGAGGCCGACAAGATCACGAACCTGGTGGAGGGCGCCGACGAGCGGCGTGCCATCCCGATCGTGTCGTTCATCGCGCGCCAGCGTGACCTGCGCGAACTCGTGGGCGAGGAGCTGTCGGGCGCGGCCGAGGTGGCCGTGCAGGAAGGGTTGAAGCTGAGCATCGGCCGCTTCGACAAGATCACGCTGGAGGACCGCAACCTCCCCCAGATCGCCCAGGCGCGGCTCCTCAAGCCCCTCACTCGCCAGGCCGAGGCTCAGATCGACACGGCCTTCGACGCGGCGAAGCGGCTCGGTCCCGATGTGTGGCAGACATTGCTCGGGGACGACAAGTCCACGACCGGCGCCGACGAGGAGTCGTTCCGGCGGACGTACCCCTTCTCTCCTGCCTTCATGGACACCCTCGTGCACATCTCGGGTGCGCTGCAACGGTCCCGTACCGGTCTGAAGCTTATGGGGCAGCTGCTCTCCGACCACCGCGACGACTGGCGGCTCGGGCAGCTCGTCCCGCTCGGCGATCTGTACCCGGCACTGGTGGGCGGGGGTGACCAGGCGTTCACGGGTGAGGAAGAGGTGCACTTCAAGGCGGCCGACCGGCTGTACCAGGAGAAGCTCCGGCCGTTCCTGCTGCGCACGCACAACCTCGACGAGGACACCGTCGCCGCCTACCGACGCGCCCCGGAGTCCGTCACCAACCCCCAGTTGGCGTCCCGCTGCCGCGACTTCACCGGCGACCTGCGGCTGATGCACACCGTGCTGTTGTCCGCTCTCGCGCCGACCGTGCCGGCTCTCGCCGATCTGACCCTGAAGCGGCTCGACGCGCTCAACTACGGATCGATCATCACGATGATCCCGGGCACGGAAGAGTCGCGCCTGTACACGAAGGTCGGTGAGTGGGCCGCCGCGATTCCGGAGATCAAGCGGACCGGTACGAAGAGCAGTCCCGCCGTCCGGCTCGAACTCACTGGCATCGACCTGGAGGCGGTCCTCGCCAACGCCCGGGTCCACAATAACCAGCACGCCCGCAAGGCCAAGATGGAGGCCCTCCTGAAGGAGGCCCTGGCCATCACTCCGGGCCCAGACGGACTGGGCGGGTACGACCTGCTCAACTTCGTGTGGAAGGGAACTCAGCGGCACGCCGAGGTGGTGTTCGGCAATGTTGCCGACCCCGACTCCCTCAGCGAGCTCGACCTCGGTCCCGCTGGCGACGACGCTTGGCGGCTCGTGATCGACCTGCCTTACGACGAGGGCGAGTTCACGCCGGTCGACGACGTCCAACGGCTGCGCAAGGTGCGCGACAAGACCGGCGGCAAGGTGCGCACCCTGGCCTGGCTGCCCAGCCACCTCACCCGCGCCGCGCGCGACGACTTCGAGCTGCTCGTCGTTATCGACAAGCTCCTCGCCGACGATGACCGCTTCGACAACGAGTACGCACGCCGTCTCAAGCCCGACGACAAGATCCGCGCCAAGACCATGTTCGCCTCGCAGCGCGACACCCTGAACGACGAACTCGGCAAGGTGCTGAAGCAGGCGTACGGGCTGGAGCAGAAGAAGGAGGGCAAGGTCGCCCTCGACTTCGACCAGCACCTCGTGCCGCTCCGGAGCGACCTGCCCGAAGACAAACTGAAGCTTCCGTTCGGCGCCACTCTGCACGTTGCCGCGCGAGAACTCGCCGGCAAACTCCTCGGCGAGCAGTTCCCGCTCCACCCCGACCTCGACCCGGAGAGTCGCGGGTTCGCGGTGACCGCGGCTGACCTGCGGACCGTCTTCGGGTATGTGCGGGCGGCGGCGGAGAGCCCGGACGGGCGGACCGAGGTCCCCGCCAAGGACCGCAAGCTGATGGCGCGGATCGCGGGTGGCCTGCAGCTGGGCACCCAGCAGGAGGCGTACTACAAGCAGTCCTCGTTTTGGCCCGACCACTTCCAGCGGCTCGCCCGCCCGGACGGCGTGACCGAGCCGACCCTCGTCTCGCTCGGCGACTGGATGAACCAGCCCGCACCGCGCGGCTTGCCGGAGGCGCTGCAGAAGCTGGTGGCCGCGGCGTACGCGGAGATGACCGACCGGGTATGGGTACTCGGTGGATCGCTGATCGACCCCGCTCCTGCCACACCTGCCGATCTCAGGCTCACGTACGGACTGCGCGAGCAGGCGCTGCCCGACGAGGCGGACTGGCTGGAGGCTCAGGGTCGCTTCCAGGCGGTGTTCGGCGCGAAGCCGCCGCAGTTGCGGCGCGGGCGGATCGTCAACCAGTTCGCCGGACTGATCCGGCAGCAGGCACGCAGCGTCGTCGACGATGCGGACCGGCTGGTGGCTGCCCTCGAGCGGCACCGGTCGCAGCTCGGATTGGACGACGCCTCACCACGCCTGGATCTCGCGCGGCGGGCCACGGCCCTGGTGCGGACAATTGCCGGAGACGGCACGGTGGCAGGGACCGCTGCCGCTTCGGGTGGGGCGAAGAGTGTCGTGGAGGCGCTCGCGCGGTTCGACCTCGGCGGATTCACGGCTCAGCGCTTCGGCACGTCACTGAAGACGGCCGGGAAGGTGGTGGACGCGCTGCACCGGACGGGCTGGGAGGAACTGAAGCTGGCGGACGGCTACGGGGTCGAAGGCCTGACGATCGTCACCCGCCTACAGGAGGCCGCTGCGGGGGACCCCGTCGAATTCCCGGACTTTCCCGCACTTTTGAGCACGGCTGGGAGCAAGGTCATCGCTCTGGTGCAGCGCGAGCGCGCGGCCAGGCAGCAGGCCGACAGGCCGGAGCCGGTAGTCGTCGCGAAGCCCGACGACATCGACCTCAGCGGCGGTTCCGCGCACCCACCGATCGGCTATGGGGAAGCGCCGGGCGGAGATGACGCGGGCACCCAGCGCAAGCCCGGTGCGCGCCGCTCCGGCGGCGGCCGTACCACCGCCGCGCAGGCCGTCGCCTCGCTGCGCGCGGAGATCGCCGGGTTGGCCGAGCTGGATCCGAACGCCACCGTCGAGATCTTCTGGAAGGTCGTCGACTGATGGCCGAGACCGTCACATCCGACACTGTCGTCGCCGCCGCAGGACCACCGCGGCTTCCGGCGGCCACGATCGCCCAGTACGTCGCCTCCCGCAGCGCCCTGAACGACGGGGGACGCCATGTCCTTCTGCTGCGGGCAGCCCCGGTGTGGGACGGGCCTGCCGTACTGCGCGCCCCGGACGGGGTGCGGGCCCGGGTGACGGCCGTACCTTCGGTGCTCGGCGTGCACGAGCAGATCCTGCGCCACCTGAGCGGCGACGACAACACAGGCGCTGCCGGCCCTCTTGTCCTCATCGTCCTGACGGACCGTGAAGACACCGAGCTCGACCCTGCGCTCCTGGCACGTACGTACGGGCGGCGGATCCGCGAGGTCGACAACTGGGAGGTTGTACGGACCGCGTTCGGCACTCAGGACATCGACGCGCGGCTGCGCGCCGAGAAGTGGGCGGCCGAGGCCCTGCTCGGCTCGGCCGGGCGACTCGACCGGGCCGGGTTGGGCCGGCGGGTGCTCTCGCGCGATGAGGCGCTCGGGCTGCTCGCCCGGCGCATCCTCGGCCTTGACGAGGCCGCCGAGGCAGGCCTGGTGGAGCCGTCCGCGGCCGGGGAGCGGATCGACGCGGCACAGCTGCTGCGCTGGACGCTGCTGCCCGGCGGTCCGCAACGCCTCGCCGGGGCCCGCGCCGCCGAGCGGAAGGGCATCGGACGGTTCCTCGGCGAGCCCAACCAGGCGGGTTCGACGGGGCGTTGCATCGCCTCGCTATGCGAGGCGGGCAACGGGGCGGACTCTCTCGCGTTCGCCGTGGTGTGCGCCGCCCTGTGGGCGCACGGGAGCGGCGGCGAGACGGTTTTCCGGGCGCGCGGGCGCGCCGAGCGGTTCTTCGGCGAGCGAACGCCCAGCAAGGGTGAGGAACTGGACGAACTCCTCGCCGTGTTCGGCCGGACCGGCGAGGATTATGTGCGCTCCCTGCTCGAGCGTGGCGAGCGCCGACTCGCCGACCCGGTACTTGCGCGGGCCGCACAACTCACCGCGCAGTTCGGCGCCGAGTCGGTGGCGGGGGCGAGCCTGGTACTTCAGGGCGGGCTCGACGCCCGGTTCACGGCGGCCGGCCAGGCACTGGCCACCCAGGATCACGCACAACTAGCCCAGGTCCTGGGTGAGTTGTCCGAGCATGCGCTCGCCGGGGAGACGCAGGCTCTGGCCCGTGTCGAGCGGGTGCGGATGGCGACGCGGCTGCGGCGGTGGCTCACCTCCGCACCCTCCGCGGAGATCCCCACCGTCGCGGCGGGCATAGAGCGGCAAATGGCCGAGTTCGGCTGGGCCGACCGGGCACTGGAACACCTGGAAGCCGGCGGCGACGAGGATGCTGTCCTCGCGGCCGCGTACGATACCGTCGCCCGCGAGGTACGCACCCAACGCCGGCGCCTGGACCGCGAGTTCTCCGATCGGCTCGCCGTGTGGACCGAAAAGGGCACACCGCCGAAGTCACTGTTGACGGTGGAGACGTTCCTGGAGAAGGTCGTCGCGCCGATAACGTCGACATCCGTGGGGCGGCGCGTCCTGCTGCTCGTCGTCGACGGCATGAGCGCGGCGATCGCCGCGGAGCTCGGCGAGGAACTGCGGCGCAGCTGGGCCGAGTTCGACCCCCTGGCAGGGACCGCGCGTGAGTCTGTCCCGGTACGGCGGGCGATGGCGGCGGCGCTGCCGACGCTGACTGCCGTCAGCCGCACCAGCCTGTTCGCGGGCGCGCTGATGAAGGGCGACCAGGGCGACGAGAAGCGGCTCTTCCCCCAGCACCGCTTCTGGAAGAACGCACCTGCCGCCGTGTTCCACAAGGACGACCTGCGGTCAGAGGACACAGGCTCACCGTTCTCGGACGCCCTGAGCGCGGCCCTCGCAGATGAACGCGGGCATGTCGCGGTCGTCCTCAACACCGTTGACGACCGGCTCGCCAAGGAACAGAAGCTCGGCGACGGCGCCTGGACGGTCGGCGAGGTCGGCGGATTCGCCCCGCTGCTCCGCGCCGCGCGCGCGTCCGGCATGACCGTACTGATCACCTCCGACCACGGGCACGTCGTGGACCGGCACGGCGAGCGCGTGGAGGCTGGCAGTGGGGTGATCGGCTCCGCGCGGCACCGTACGTCGGGCGGTCCTGTGGCCGAGTGCGAGGTCGAGCTGTCCGGGCCGCGGGTGGTGTGGCCCGAGCCCGAAGCGGCGATCGTCGCCCTGCGCGACCATGACAGCCGCTACACCGCCCGCAAGGCCGGCTACCACGGCGGCGTCACCCTTGCCGAGGTCACCATCCCGGTCCTCGCGCTGCTGCCGTTCGGCGCCGAACCGCCCAAGGCGTGGCGGGAGGTGAGCGATCCGGCACCGGCATGGTGGCATCTCGACACCGAGGCCGAGATCCGCGAACCCGCTACACCCGTGGCCCCGTCCGTTTCTGCGAACCATGCGAAGAAGCCGAGCCGCCGGCGTACGCAGCAGCCGGCGGAAGCGACCCTTGGCCTGTTCGACATCGACCAGGTCGCCGCCGCCGAGCCGCAGCCGGAACCGCAGACCGCACCGCAGCCGGAGCAGCCCGCACCGTTCGCAGGACCTGCTGCCGACCTCGTCCGACGACTGACGGCGAGCGAACTCTACCAGGCGCAGCTCGAGATGCTCGCCCGCAGGCCGCGCGGCGACGCCGTGCCGCGCGCCCTGACCGCGCTGATCGAAGCGGGCACACTGTCGATGACCGCGCTCGCCGAGCGCTCCGGGCAGCCCGCCGCACGCGCGGCGGGTTTCGCGGCGACCCTCGCACAGCTCCTCAATCACGACGGCGCACCGATCCTGGAGATCCTCCCCGACAACCGCACGCTGCGGCTCAATCAGACGCTCCTGCGCACCCAGTTCGAGCTGTGAGCCCCCTGCATCCCGACTGGAAAGGCAACACAAGCACGTGAACAACCCTGGAGCGGCAGGCGGCACTGTGGGCGCGGTGCGGCGGCGGGCCGTCCTCGACGCGCTGCGCCGCGGCGCTGTCCCCGACAGCGGCCTGGACCTCCTCGCCACCGGTCTGGACCGGTTCGAGCAGGCCGTGGACGAGGAGTTGCAGACGGCGGCGTCCGGCGGGTCGGTGTTCAAGGCGGTACGCGGTGAGTACGGCTCCGGCAAGACCTTCTTCACCCGATGGCTCGCCGAACGCGCCAAGCGCCTCAAGTTCGCCGTCGCGGAAGTGCAGATCTCCGAGACGGAGACACCGCTGCACAAGTTGGAGACGGTGTACCGGCGGCTCACCGAACGGCTGACCACGGCGAGCTTCCCTCCCAGTGCGCTGCGCCCGGTCATCGACGCATGGTTCTACGCGCTAGAGGAAGACGCGCTGGACGACGGCGCGAGCGAGGACGAACTGCCCGCCGCCGTCGAGCGGTTGCTCACCGCACGGCTCGCCGAGGTGTCCCGGCACGCGCCCGCCTTCGCCACCGCGCTGCGCGGGTACCGGCAGGCGCTCCAGGCCGGTGACGAGGCGACGGCCTCCGCCGTCCTGTCCTGGCTCGGCGGACAGCCGCACGTCGCCGCCTCCGCCCGGCGCGCCGCAGGAGTGCGCGGCGACCTGGACCACTTCGGCGCGTTCGGTTTCCTGCAGGGACTGCTCACCGTGTTGCGCGACAGCGGGCACGCGGGCCTGGTCCTGGTCCTCGACGAGGTCGAGACACTGCAACGGGTACGGTCCGACGCCCGCGACAAAGCCCTCAACGCGCTGCGGCAGTTGATCGACGAGGTGCACTCCGGCCGCTTCCCCGGCCTGTACCTGATCATCACAGGTACCCCGGCCTTCTACGACGGCCAGCAGGGCGTGCAGCGCCTCGCACCGCTCGCACAGCGCCTGGCCACCGACTTCACCACCGACCCGCGCTTCGACAACCCCCGTGCCGTACAGGTCCGGCTGCCAGGCTTCACGACGGACTCGCTCACCATCCTCGGCGCCACCATCCGCGACCTGTACGCGCAGGGGGCCGACTCCCCGGAGCGGATCGGCAAGCTCGCCGACGACACGTACATCGCCGACCTGGCGGGCGCGGTCGGCGGGGCGCTGGGCGGAAAGGTGGGGGTGGCGCCGCGGGTGTTCCTGAAGAAGCTCGTAGGCGATGTCCTGGACCGTGTCGACCAGTTCCCCGACTTCGATCCGCGCGCCCACTACCGGCTTACCCTCCGCGGCGGTGACCTGACCGACGTGGAGCGCAACGCGGCTGCCCTCACCGGGTCGGCGGACGAGATCGAACTGGAGCTGTAGCTGTGGGCTCAGAAGCGGTGGGTTCGGACCCGGTAGAGCGGCTCGATCCGGTGATCGTGCACCACATCGTCAATACCTTGGGCTGGCCCGACCTGCGCCCTCTCCAGAAGGCTGCTGTCGGGCCACTCCTCGACGGCGAGGATGTGGTACTGCTCGCTCCGACGGCGGGCGGCAAGACGGAAGCGGCAGTCTTCCCCGTGCTCTCCGCCATGGCCCAACAGCACTGGACGGGAACGTCGGTGCTGTATCTGGCCCCGCTGAAAGCCCTGTTGAACAATCTTGTCCACCGCGTCGATGGCTATGCGCAGTGGCTAGGACGGCGCGCCGCGCTCTGGCACGGCGACACCTCGGAGGCCGCACGGCGCCGGATTCGGGTCGATGCCCCTGACGTGCTGCTGACCACACCCGAGTCGCTCGAGGCCATGCTGATCAGCGTCAAGACGGACCATGCGCTGATGCTCGGTCAGGTACGAGCCGTCGTTATCGACGAGGTGCACGCCTTCGCCGCCGACGACCGAGGCTGGCATCTGCTCGCCGTACTGGAGCGCCTGGAGCGCCTGACCGGCAGGCGGATCCAGCGGATCGGCCTCTCCGCGACGGTCGGCAACCCCGACACGCTGCTCACCTGGCTGCAGGGGGCCCGGCCGAAGGGGCGGGCAGGGCGGGTCGTCGCACCGGACCTGCCTTCCGCATCCGCCGTATCGAACGCATCCGACAAGCCAGCTGTGCGTCCCTCAGGCGACGTGGAGCTGGACTACGTCGGCTCGCTCGCCAATGCCGCCAAGGTGATCGAGGCGCTGCACCAGGGCGAGAAGCGACTCGTGTTCTGCGACTCGCGCAAGCAGGTGGAGGAGCTGGGCTCCGCGCTGCGGCAGCGCGAGGTCACGGTCTTCCTCTCACACGCGTCCCTGTCGGCCCAGGAGCGCGCCCGGTCCGAGGCAGCCTTCGCCGAGGCCCGCGACTGCGTGATCGTGTCCACCTCGACGCTAGAACTCGGCATCGACGTCGGCGACCTGGACCGTGTCATCCAGATCGACTCACCGTCCACCGTCGCCTCGTTCCTGCAACGCATCGGCCGGACCGGGCGGCGGGCCGGCTCGTCGCGCAACTGCCTGTTCCTGGCGACCTGCGAGGACACCCTCCTCCAGGCTGCCGGCCTGCTCACACTGTGGTCGCGCGGCTGGGTCGAGCCCATCACCCCACCACCCTCGCCCCGCCACCTGGTCGCCCAGCAGCTCCTCGCGGTGATCCTGCAGCAGCACCAGCTCGGCGACCAGATGTGGGCCGAGCAGTGGAACGGCCTCGCACCATTCGACACCTCCGCGCAGCCTCTCGTCGACCACCTCGCCGCACAGGGCTTCCTGGACCGGGACGGCGGGATGCTGTTCATCGGGCCAGAGGCCGAGAAGGCCTTCGGGCGACGGCACTTCATGGAGCTCACCGCTTCCTTCACGGCCCCTCCCGAGTTCACCGTGCTCGCCGGGCGCGCGGAGATCGGCACCACCGACCCCTCCGTACTCACCGAGGAACGGCCGGGACCACGGCGACTGTTGCTCGCCGGACGCAGCTGGCAAGTCACCTTCACCGACTGGGCACGGCGGCGAGTCTTCGTCGAACCGGTCCAGGACGGCGGCGTGGCCAAATGGCAGGGCAGCGAGTTCCGCGGCCTGTCTTTCGCCCTCACGCGTGCGATGCGCGACGTGCTCCTCGGCGAAGACCCCAGTGTCCGCCTCACCCGCCGTGCAGAGACCGCCCTCGCGACGCTGCGTACCGAACGGGCGCCGCACGAAGTCCATCCCGCCGGCAGTCTCCTGGTGCGCGACGCCGACGCGGCACGCTGGTGGACCTGGGCCGGCTACCGGGCCAACGCGACCCTCACTGCTTCCCTCGGCAACCTCGCCGACCCCGTCCAACGCCCCACCGACACCCACGTACGCCTCCGCCAGGACCTGTCCCCCGCCGACTGGAAGGCGGCCCGCGCGGAACTGCCCGACTCCCTCACCCTGCCCTCGGTCGACCCGCGCGCGGTCCGCGGCCTGAAGTTCTCCACCGCGCTCCCCGAACGCCTTGCCACAGCCACCCTCGCGGAGCGCCTAGCCGACTTTGACGGCGCCCTGGCCGCGGCCCGGGAACCGGTGCGCATCGAGTGGGGCGGCTGAAGCACACCCAGCCTGCCCACGTGCGCTTCCTGATCGGGGAGGAGAAGGCGCACTTCCTGCTGTTGATCAAGGCCAGCCAGTCCGAACTCCACAACCGGGCCAAAGGCTGTTCAGCCTCACCTGGTCACCACCCAGGTTGCTTCTGCTGCTTAAGCCAGGCTTGGACCTCGGACACCTTGAACTGAATCTTTGCGTTACTCTCCCGACCAAACTTGTACGGTGTCAGACCAAACCGCGGAGCCTCCTTATAAATCCACGAAAGGGACATATTCAAATACTTCGCCGTCTCCTTGGCATTCATGAACTGCACCGACATCACCACTCCAGAGCAACAGACATGATCAAACGTCTGGGCGGAACACTCAGACGAGTACCACTCTGCGGGCGGGAGCAGATTTGGACAGGACGGGACTTGCTGATACATGAACTGCTGGTCGCGTGAAGAGTCATCACTCAGCTGTCGGTATGGAGAAGCGCAATCGCATGGACGTGCTCACCACCTGGTAGCCGGCGAGTCCGGGTGCACTGAAGGGGTTGGGGAGCGGCGTCAGGCGGCGACGGTCGTGATCCATGACGTGGGAGACGTAGACGATGATGTACTCCTCGTTCGGCCCGAGATGACTGGCTCGCTCGACCTCGGACTCACCGAGGAGAATCTCACCGCTCGACTGGGTGGATGCTTTGACCTCGAACAGCAGGATGCGGTCGCCATCACGAATCAGGAAGTCGTAGCCGAGAGAGTCGTCGCCGTTCCCGTCCGCGAAGACATGCCGTCGCATCCTCGACTTCCAGGACTCCTGGGGTGGCACCCCAAACCTCTCTTGCAGCCAGGCGCCGACGGTTACCTCGCCTGCCAGTCCGATCGCGATGAGCTTGTGGGGATCGGCGGCCTCACGTTTTCCGCCTTCCCCTCGCGCCGCCGCGCCAGATGTGCCACGTTGGCGTGGGATGACGGAGACCGGCGCGGCAGCAGGAGCCCGGGGGGCTGCCAGCGCTGCAGAGGTGGCGAGTTGTTCCTGCGTCAGGTCCAAGGCCACTCTCCGGGCCAGTTCACGCAGGTCGTCGCTGCCAACGGGCAATGACTCGCCGTTGAGCTCCAGGAGCGGGCCTCGGAAGGGCATCGGGGGTCGGGCCGCCTGAACTCCCGTCTGGCCGGTGTTCGGCCCTGGCGACGCCTGCGGTTGCCTGTCCAGTCCGAGATCGGCGGCACGCGCCGAGGCCGGCATCCCGGCAGGCCAGTAGCCGCGTGACTGCAACCAAGCGATCAGCACCCGGCTGTTCAACGGCTCGAAGTCCAAACTCCCTTCAGCATCCATCTCCCGCGCCACCTCCGTGGCGCCAGGACAAGTGGTCGTCCCGACGGTCTCCTGCTGGGCCAGCCAGCGCTCGATCAGAGAGCGAAGCCCGGGCAGCCGAGCGTGGACGAAGTCGACGCATACTTCGCGGACCTCTGCCACTGGGCGCAGCTTGTCGGCCCGTTTCCCGTCCTGCTCGGCCGATGTCGGGAGGCGGCTGGTCAGCCATCGGTCCGCCTCCTCGGCGAGCAGCTCGGCAGGCAGGTCCCAGAGCGTCCGGTGCCACTCAGGGTCGGGACCAAGCTCGGGCAGAGCGCGAAGCCGCACATACGTGCCGAGATCCTGCCGGGCCCGGTAGGCACCGACGAATGCGTCACGCACCCGGTCGACCAGAAGCGGCCGGTTGTGCTGCAACCAGGCCTCGAACTGACGCGCATGGGCAGCGGTGTTGTCGATGGCGGGCAGTCCGAGCGCCTGCCAAGAACGGTTGGCACGCTCCAGCGGGACGCCGAGCAGAGTGAGCCGACGCTGCCAGTCCTCGTCCGGGAGTGAGAGGAGAAGCTCTGCGCGCTCGGAGCCCAGACGGTCAGTCAGCCAGGCCTGCAGTTCGCCCCGGTCGTTGAAGCCCTCCTGGCGTTGTTGCAGTTCCTCCGCCAGGGCGAGGTCCTCGCACGCGAGCACGGGGACGAGGCGGGCGCTGCCGGAGCGGGTGGAGGCACGGTCGGCAAGCACGGCCTCGATCTGCTGGACGGACCGGCCGAGCACGGCCGCGATCTCGGCGTCCCCCACCTCCTCAACGCGCTGAACGGCCGGGTGGCGCTCCAGCTTCATCAGGGCGAGTTGCAGTGGCGTGGCCAGATAGGGCGCACCGACCAGTTCGGCGATGGCTGTCGCAGCCGTCTGCAGCACCGGCCAGTCGGATTGCGGCAGGGCGCGGACGACCACCAGGCAGGGCCGCTCGGGATCGTCGTGTAGCAGCGACCGGTCGATTCCCGGATCATCGATCACATGGCCGGCGACCTGGGTGAGTGCCTCAGAGGCCAGCACCAGGGCGCAGGAGCGCAAGCGCCGGTTGAGGTGGGCGATCGAGACCGGGCCAGGCCGCGAGGAGCGCTCCTCATCGAACTCGACCACCGCGGCGACCAGGGTGCGCAGCCACTGACCGGTGAACTCCAGCAGCGGAGTACTCGGTGCCAGCGGGGCCGGCACCCGGTCCGCCACGACCTGCACGGTGGCTCCGCTGATCCTGCGCACGGAGAAGCCGTCCTGCGCGGACAGGTAGTCGTGGACGCGGCTGCCCAGCGCCCGGTCGTCAAGCGCCAGCACGGGCACCGGGATCTGGTCGAGCAGTCTGCGCTGCTGGCCGCTGCGCGGGTCCGGCACGTAGACGGGCTCCGTGTCCGCGTCCTTCGGCGCCTTCGCCGCAGGGAGCACCTCCAGAACGTTGGCCCGGGACACGAGCAACTGAGGTAGCGCACCGCCCAGACCACTCGCCTGCCGGGTGTCCCGTTGCTGGTAGGGCGGTAGCAGATCCGACCACGCCTGCTCATAGGCCCGGCACAGAGCGACCGCGAGCGGTCCATACCGCAGCTGGGGCGAGCGGGACAGCAGCGCGGGCAGGTGGCGCAGCCGGTCCAGCGCCGTCTGCGGCTCAACCCAGCGGCGGACATGCAGCAGGCGAAGCCGGTCGAGGACCTTGTCGGAGGTCAACTGCCTCAGCACCGCCGACACCACCGCGAGATACGCAGGCGGCGGGTCGCTCTCGGCCCACCACCATGCGGTCGACGCCGACGCGAATCCACTCTGGCCCTGGTACTCGGCAGTCTGGGGAATCCACGGCGCCTGGGAGAGGAACGCGGCCAGCGGAGTCGGCCACGCGGTACCCGACCTGTCGGATCCCCCGACGAATTTGACCTCCACCGCGCTGTCCGGCCAGGTGCCCAGGCCATGGACGATCAGCTCGGCGTAGTGCCGGCGGCTCTCGTCGTCGAAGGCCGCGTAGGCGCCCTGGCCCGGGAGAGTCGCCAGGCTGTTGGTCGGCCTGTACGCCACGGTCGCGAAGCGGCCCTCGCGGCGGTTCGGCCAGCGTGCGGCCGTCGTGCGCCACTGTTGGCGCGCCTCAGTGGTCGGGGTGTGGGACCAGTAGCCGACGAACTGGCTTGGATAGTTGAGCTGATCGCCCTTGACGGTCTCAGTGGCGCGCAGATAGCTCGGCCGCAAGCCATGGCGGACTCCCTGCTGCTCCAGGAACCGCTTCAACAGGGTCGGTTCGACCTCGCTCCCGGCACACAGTTCGGCTGCCGGCCGCACAAGGGCGTTGTCGGCGGCGGTGAGGTCGCTGGCGAGTGAGCGGGTCCGGGTCAGAAAGCGGGCGAGGGTGTCGTCGATGCCCGATGTCCTGCCCTCCCAGCCCGGACCGAACATCGCCTGCCAGGTCGGGGACCAGCCACTTCGGGTGGGTACCAGCAGGCCGTCGATCGTCGGCCCGCGGCCGTTGTTTCGAGCCGCCAGCCCGCTCCACAGGCGGCACGCCAGAAGCAGGCAATGTCGCAGCTCCTGCTGGTCCTGCCCGTCCTGCTGCATCACCTTCGCCAGAACGGTCAGCAGGGTGCCAGGTCCGTACTCCTGGACGAGCTTCTGCTGCTCCAGCCAGCGGCGGCCGTGCGCCCGCCGCTGGCCCCGCTTTCCCCTGCCGGCGAGCCACGGGATCTCGTCATGGACGAACGAGATGTACTTCCCCAAGCCGGCCGGCAACTCGACCCCCTGCAGCAGAGGGTCCCCGGCGTCCGGGAAGAAGACGGAGTCGTCACCGGCTGGGGCAAGGTCGCCGGTGGACGAGAAGATGACCTTCTTGCCGCGCAGCGGGCCGCCATCGGGGAAGTACAACGACAGGTCGTAGTAGAAATCGGCCCACCGGTCGTGGCCGACGTCACCGGAGTTCGTCCGCGGGGCTAGGCAGTGTCGTCAAAGGTCAGGCCCACATGAGGAGTGAGGCGAGGGTGGCGGCGGCTTGGTAGGACACGGCGGTCTTGTCGAACCTGGTGGC